>NZ_JBEOVF010000104.1:0-15453 GCF_040295365.1 Streptomyces sp. NPDC002838
TTGGGGGGGGGGGGGGGCCCCCGGCCACAGCGTTTTACTGTGTGCGCGTTTTTTATCCTTTGGGGGGGGCGGGGGGGGGGGGGGGGGGCGCGCCCCGCCGCCGCGCCGGCATGGGGGGAATGGGCGCGGCGGCGGGCCGACCGGGTCGGTTCCGGGGCCCCCTCGGGGGGAGGGAGAGAGGCCAGGCCGCCCGGGGTTCAGAGCAGGGCTTCGGCGGTGATGGGCAGGTCGCGGACGCGGCGGCCGGTGGCGTTGAAGACCGCGTTCGCGATGGCCGGCGCGACCCCGACCTTCACGATCTCGCCGAGGCCCTTGACGCCGATGGGGTCGGCGTGGAGGTCCTCCCCGTCCAGATAGATCGCCTTGAGGTCGGGGATGTCGGCGTTGACGGGGACGAGGTAGTCGGCGAGGTTGGCGTTGACGATCCGGCCGTCGCGGTGGTCGGTGACCGTGTGCTCCAGCAGTGCCTGCCCGACGCCGCCCACCATGGCGCCGAGGGCCTGGCTGTCGGCGAGCTTGGGACTGATGATCCGCCCGACGTCGTAGACGCCCAGCATGCGCCGCATCCGCACCAGACCCAGCCGCCGGTCGACGGCCACCTCGGCGAACACCGCGCTGTAGGCGTTCATGGAGTACCGGTCGTCGCCGCTCGGGGTGAAGGTCCCGCGCGTCTCCAGGTGCGTACGGCTGTTACGGGCCAGCAGTTGCCGGTAGGTCTCCCCGCGCGCGGGGGTGCCCTTGACGTGCAGCCGGCCGCCGCGGACCACGATGTCGTCGGCGTCGACGCCGTGCAGCGGTGACCGCTCGTCCTCGACGGCGAGTTCGATCGCCTCCTGTCGCAGCTTGTCGCAGCCGTCCTGGACGGCGGAGCCGACGCCGGCCATGGTCTGCGATCCGCCGTGCGGCGGGGCCGCCGGGAAGGTGGAGTCGCCGAGTTCGAAGCGGACCGTGCGCATGGTCAGGCCGAGGGCGTCGGCGGCGAGCTGGGTCATGGAGGTGTAGGTGCCGGGGCCCATGTCGCTGGTCGACGCCTGGACCAGGGCCGTGCCGTCGGCATCCAGCCTGACCCGTGCCTCGGACCGCATGCGCAGGGTGTCGTAGATACCGCTGGCCATGCCCATGCCGATCAGCCAGTCGCCGTCCCGCCGGGAGCGGGGCCTGGGGTTGCGCCGGTGCCAGCCGAACTCGCGGGCTCCGGTCCGCAGGCACTCGCTCAGGCGCCGGGTGGACCAGGGCAGCCCGCTGGCAGGGTCCTCCTGCGGTTCGTTGCGCAGCCGCAGCTCGATCGGGTCGATGCCGGTCTTGTGGGCGAGTTCGTCCATGGCCGACTCGATGGCGAAGGCGGCGCTGGACCAGCCGGGGCCCCGCATGAACGTCGGTGTGTTCACGTCCAGCGGCACGGTTCGAAACGCCTGGCGGACGTGGGGCGTGGCGTAGAGCATCTGCCCCGGGTTCATCACGCCCTCGGCGAAGTGCTCGTACGAGGACGTCTCGGCCCGTATCCGGTGGACCGCCGCGGTCAGGCGTCCGCCTCGGGTGCTGCCCAGACGCAGCCCGTACTCGTAGGCGGGCCGGTAGCCCACCCCGTAGTACAACTGCTCGCGGGTCAGGACCAGTTTGACCGGGCGGCGGATCTGGCGGGCGGCGAGGGCCGCGATGGTGGTGTGCGGCCAGGTACGCAGCGCGTTGCCGAACGCGCCGCCGACGAACGGCGAGATGACGCGCACGTTCTCCGCCGACATGCCGAACACGGCGGCGAGTTCGTCCCGCGCGCCCACCGTCCACTGGGTCTTGTCCCACACGGTGAGCTTCTCGCCGTCCCAGCGGGCGATGGTGGCGTGCGGCTCCAGCGCGTTGTGGTGGTTACGGGTGAGCCGGTAGGTGCCCTCCAGTTTCACCTCCGCCGAGGCCAGTGCGTCTTCGGGGTTGCCGCGCACGTAGTTCTGCGGCGGCAGGGGGTCGTTCTCCCGGACTCCGGATGCCGCCATGTCGGTCGACGGCTTCTCGGCGTCGTAGGAGACCTTCACCAGGTCCGCGGCGTGCTGGGCGGCCTCCAGCGTGCGGGCGACGACCACGGCGACGGGCTGCCCCAAGAAGCGGACCTTGTCGTCCTGGAAGACGTGCAGCCGTTCGCCGACGAAGGGGTCCAACCAGGCGCCCGGGTTGTCGCGGTAGGCCAGTGTGGGTTTGTCGAGGTGGCTGATGACGCCCAGGACGCCGGGCTGGGCGTCGGCGGCGCGGGTGTCGATGCCGGTGATCCGTCCGCGGCCGACGCTGCTGTCGACGATGACCGCGTGGACGACGTCGTCGATGTCGTGGTCGGCGGCGTACTTGGCCTGGCCGGTCACCTTCAGCCGTCCGTCCACCCGGGACAGCGGCGCTCCGACGGCTGCCTGCGGCTGCTGGCTCACTTGCCACCTCCCACGACGCGCAGTTGGCGCTCGACGGTCCGTTTGAGCAACTCGACCTTGAAACGGTTGTGCTGGAGGGGCCGGGCCCCGTCCGCCGCCCGCTCGGCGGCCTTGGTCCACAGGGCCTCGGACGGGCGCTTGCCGATGAGCTCGCGCTCGACGGCGGTGAGCTTCCAGGGGATGGTGCCCACGCCTCCGGCGGCCACCTTGGCCTGGCGGATCACTCCGCCGCGGATGTGCAGGGCGACGGCCGCCGAGGTGAGCGCGAACTCGTAGGACTGCCGGTCGCGCACCTTCAGGTAGCCCGACTTCAGCGGGCGCGGAAGCGCCGGAATCTCGACAGCGATGATCAACTCGCCTGGACGCAGGGCCTGTTCGCGGTTCGGTGTGCTGCCCGGCTTGAGCAGAAAGTTCGCGAAGGGCACGGTCCGCTCCCCGGTCGGGCCGAGGAGACGGACCGTCGCCTCCAGGGCGGCGAAGGCCACGGCGACGTCGGAGGGATGGGTGGCCACGCAGTCGTCGGAGGTGCCGAGGATGGCGTGGGTGCGGTTGACGCCGTGCAGGGCGGCACAGCCCGAGCCCGGCTCGCGCTTGTTGCAGTCGGCGGTCACGTCCCGGAAGTACGTGCAGCGGGTGCGCTGCATGATGTTGCCGCCGATGGTCGCCATGTTGCGCAGCTGCGCCGACGCGCTCAGCTCCAGCGCCTCGGAGATGACCGGATACAGGGCGCGCACTCCCCGGTGGGCGGCGGCATCGGCCATCCGCACCAGCGCGCCGATGCGCAGGCCCCCGCGCTTGGCGACCATGACCTCGCGCAGGGGCAGGGCGCTGATGTCGACCAGCGTGCGGGGGCGTTCGACGGTCTCGCGCATCAGGTCGACGAGGGTGGTGCCGCCGGCGATGTAACGGCCGCCGTCACGACCCGCGGTGAGGGCCTGCCGGGTGTCGGTGACCCGGGTGTAGGAGAAGGGATGCATGGGGGCTGTGCCTCATTTCCCGTGCGCGGTCTGCTCGACCGCGCGCACGATCTTCACGTAGCAGCCGCAGCGGCAGATGTTTCCGCTCATGAACTCCCGGATCTCCTCCGGTGAACCGGTGTGACCCTCGTTGATGCAGCCGACGCCGGACATGATCTGGCCGGAGGTGCAGTAACCGCACTGGAAGGCGTCCTGGTCGATGAACGCCTGCTGCAGCGGGTGCAGCCGTTCGCCCTTCGACAGGCCCTCGATGGTGGTGACCTCGGCGCCGTCCAGCCGAACCGCCAGCGTCAGGCAGGAGTTGACCCGGTGGCCGTCGACCAGGACGGTGCAGGCACCGCAGGCACCGGCGTTGCAGCCCTTCTTCGAGCCGGTCAGCCCCAGGTGTTCGCGCAGCAGGTCCAGCAGCGAGGTCCGGTTGTCGACCGTGACGGTGTGCCGCTTGCCGTTGACGGTCAGGGAGACGCGGCTGCTGGGCGGCGCCCCGGCGGCGTCCGCAGGCTCGGCGCCGAACACGGACGGCCCCGCTATCAGGCCGCCCGCCACGACCGCACCGCCGACGGCGGTGGTCGCGATGAACGTGCGCCGGGACGTGGCGGACGTATATCCCTCGGGGGGAGAAACAGTTGACTCGGGGGGTTCGGTGGACATGACCACTCTCTCGGTCGACGGAAGGCGGTTGGCGGTACCGGCCACCGTCATGTGCACGAATCGGTGTGAGCGGGACATCACGGCTCTTCTCGGGAGGACGTGACAGCGCACATGCGGGTGGTGGCGTTTGGCGCCGCAAGGCGGTTATGCGGCGGATTCCGTGTCGGGCTCGGGCCGTGTGCAGCCGCCCGGGAAGCGGGCGGGCCACCGAAGTTCATCTTCAGGAAAGCGGACCAGTTGTTGATGGTGCTGACCAGCGGTTCGGCGAGCCAGGGGAGGTCACCCGCGGAGGTGGTGACGCCCCACAGGGTGCGTCCGGCCATGGCCGCCCGGAAGCCGAGACCGGGAGTGTCCATCCAGGACGTCCAGTGGTCCAGGTAGCGCTTGGTGTGGGAGGACAGCGAGTACCGGTACACAGGGGAGGCGATCACGATGCCGGTCGCGGCGAGGGTGGCCTCGAAGAGCAGCGCGAGGTTGCCCTCCTCGGGCCGTGTGGTGTGCCCCGCGCCGTGCCGCAGGTCGTCGAAGTCGGGGAGCGGATGCTCGGCGAGCGAGATCCACTGCTGCTCGATGTCGGCGGGCAGCTGTGCGGCGGCCCGGCGCGAGCAACTCGGTGTTCCCGTTGCCGCGGTGGCTGCCGAGGATGAAGAGGAAACGGCGGGACAATGGGGATCTCCTTGGGCGAGCGCGTGGATGACTGCTGCGTGTGAGCAGTCCCGCCGGGCGGCGTCGTGGTCTGTCGTGTTCTGCCGTGTCCCGGCGGTGTCGGTCGGGCCGGCGCCGCCGGGACACGGTTCACGCCGCGGCGGACGAGGCGGGCCCTCGGCCAGGAGGAGTGCGGTGGCCGCGGGTTGAACGCGATCGGTAGCCGCCTCACCAGGCCTTCGGTGCGGCACGGCATCCACTGTGCGGCACGCGGCGCGATACAACGAGCACAGAGTTTTGGGACGACTCGGGTAGGTACCACTGCCGTTGGTACGTCTGGCAGTAGCAGCCAGAGCGGTCCGACCGTCGGCGGTGGTCGTCATGCCGTCATGTGTGGGGAGGCAGCCACGGCGGCCGTACGGTTCGGATACGGCCGCCGTGGACCGGAATCGAGTGGCGGAACGGGAAACTACGGAGAGATCACCGAGAAGGTGAGCTCCGAGGGGAGATCTGCACCGTCAGCGCGACTGCCCCGAACAAAGACAGCCCACCGGCCGGCCAACGGCGTAGGAGTCTGCGGAACGCACACATGCGCCCGGCCCGACGCGGACCGCGTACGGAGTCCTGCGGCACGCGACCGGCGACTTCAGGTTCGAATGTGGCCACTTGTGCCCACTGGGCGGCTGCGCCCGGGAGGCCCGGTGAGTCTCCCGGGCAGCCGCCGGCATTCGTCGGACCGGTTCAGCAGGTGGGGTTGGTCCGGGTCAGCAGGCCCATCCGCCATGGCAGCCGGCTGTAGTCGCCACCCGCGCTCGGGTCCATGCCCTGGCAGAGGAACCGGAGACGGCACGGATCGATGGTGAGGGTCTGGTCGTTGTTGGCCCTGAGCAGCTCCCCGTGGGGGAAGTCCTGCCTCCAGGACGGTGTGCCGGACGGGAAGGTTCACGTTGTTGGAGCGGGCGAACGGGCGGGACTCGCTCGTGTGCGGCGCGTTCCAGGGGCCGTTGAGGCTGCCGGAGGTGAAGGACCGGTACCAGCGCCAACCATGGATACTCCGTTTCATGTCCGGGCCACACCGCGCCGCTCGCGTGGGTGGTTGTCCGGTGGCAACAGCGGCCCGGTGCACGGCAGGCAGCGTCGGTCAGCCGACCCGCACGAGTTGCCATTGCTGGTTGGTGCCGCCCCGGTCGGTGTACTGGATGATCTCGGCGCCGTTGTCGGTCGCGGCGTTCTGTACTTCGAGTGCCTTGCCGCTGTTGCGGTTGATCAGGCGTATGTGGCCGCCGTCGGAGTCGGCGAGTCTGAATTGCTGGTTGGCGCCGTTGTGGTCGGTCCACTGGACGATGCCCGCGCTGTCGGCGGTGGACCAGCCGAGGACGTCGAGGACCTTGCCCGAGTGCCGGGACTTGAGGCGGTAGTGGCCGCCGCCGGAGTCGACGAACTGCCACTGCTGCTGGGCCTGGTTGTTGCGCGACCACTGGGTGATGCGCGCGCCGTCGTCGGTGGCCAGGTTGTACACGTCGAGTGCCTTGCCACTGTTGCGGTTCACCAGCACGTACCACGCACTGGTGTCGATCCCGACGGGAGCCCCGGTCACGCCGGCCACGAAGGTCGTCACGCTTCGAGCGGGAAGCGTGGCGGTGAAGGAGCCGTTCGACACGCCGGTCGTGCCCTGGGGCGCCACGTTCCTGCTCGCGTCGGTCAGCCAGGACGAGACACTGGACACCGTGCTGTTCGCCAGGGAGAACTGCTGGCTCACCGCGGAAGTCCCCTTGTTGATGGCAACGACGACGACCGTGGACGTACCGCCCCGGTACGCCGAGACGTAGACGTTCGACGCCGGGTTCGCCGTCGCCTCGATCCGCACGTATCCGGGGCGGACGAACCGGGCGAAGTGCGCCATGCTGGCGCCGCGCTTGCTGATCCGGCCGTCCTCCCGCATGGGGCCGTAGCTGCGCCGGATGTACCACCAGATGTATGCCTGGAACTCGGCGTCCACCATGGCGCGGTGGATGTGCTCCCCCACGTCGAGCGCCTGTGGCCAGAGGTCCGCCGAATCGCTGCTGTTGGGGTAGTAGACCTCGGTCATCCAGAGTTCTTTGCCCGCGCCCCTTTGTTTGAAGAGGGGGTAGGGGAAGTCCGAGAACTGCGTGCCGTAGAGATGGGCCCCGATGATGTCCACGTTGGCGAGTGCCACGGAGTCGTTGAGGATCGGGTCCGAGATGTTCTTCCGGTACTGGAAGGACTCGGGCGCGATGACCCTGGTGCCGATCGAGCCGGCGTTCTCCCGCAGGAACCGGACCATTTCGGCGGGAGTCCACCACGTCCAGTCATGAGCGTAGTCGGGCTCGTTCTGCACCGATATGCCGTACAGGTTCACCCCGTTGTTCCGCAGGAACGCGTTGAAGTCGTTGAGGTGCTGGGCGTAGGCGCCGTACATGTCGTATCTGAGGCGTCTCGCGTCGGTCTGAGTGCCGCGGACGAAGGTCTCGACCATGTGGGCGGGGGGATTCCACGGCGAGGCGATGACGGTCGCCCCGAGTTCGGTCGCGCGCTTCGCCGTCGCCACATCACGGCTCCAGGCCGCCTGGGTCTCGGGGACGGGGATCCTCAGCACGGATAACCCCAGCCGGCCCTCGCCGGTGCCGAACGCCGTGTCCCGCTGGGCGGCTGTCAGGTCGCCGATCCAGGCCGTGTGGGTCATGCCGCCGAAGCCCCGGATCGTCTGCCGCCGCGCCGACGGGTCGATGACCGCCGTGGCGGCGGGCGTCACGGCCGCAGCTCCCGAAGCCCCCACGGCCGACGTCGCGGCCGTGAGGACCGGCAGGGCCCCCATCGTCGCCAGGACGGTTCTGCGGCTCGGCGATCTCCGCTCGCTGCTCCCGGGCTCATTCCGATCTTGCGTCATGTTTCCTCCTCTTGGCTGTTGGTGCCGATCCGCGCCGCAGAGTGGGAGCGCTCCCACTCGCAGGAAGGGCTACGCGCTGGTCTTGTTCGGAGGGGAGGTGCTTCTGGTCGTTGCCTCGGCCTGCCCTTGGCGGCTTGGGAAGCCGCCATGCTGTTCGGTATTGCGAACGGCAGGCAAGATTTCGAATTCTTGGTAAGTCGGGAAGTTAACGACTGCCACTCGCCACCGCAAGCCTCAGCGCGCCACGAAGCGAGGGCGGGGGCGGGATGGCCCGCGCCGAACGCGCGAAGCACCACAAGGACGGCCATGTCGCCACACGTGAGCTTGGGCGAGAGGCAGCCCTCAGCGCGGTCGACGACCTCCGGCGCTGGATGGGCCGAGGCCGCGTCGTCATGCCGGAAATCACGGAGGATCACCTGGGCGCCGCCCAGTCTGTCCGTGTCCGCTATCGCGCGCTGGACCTCGACCTCGCCGACGCGGTGAACGTGGCCCTCGCCGCCGACTACGACACCGACGCGATCCTCACCCTCGACCGCAGCGACTTCCGCACCGTACGCCCATTGGCCCGCCACAAGGCATTCCGTGTCCTGCCCGACGACCTGCCGCTCTGACGCGGCAGACGTCGCCTCCGCGGCGCACGAAAACTTCATTCAGCCTTGCTGAGGGAAACAAGAGGCTGAGGACTTCTCGTGCGGGGGCACCGCGATGCGCACCGCGAAGCCCAAGGCCGGCGACACGTCCGGTCATCATGGGCCCGGGACGTTTCGGCGCCCGCCGAAACGACACTCGCCCTACTTCGCCGGGAAGAGCCGCAGCTTCGCGGTGTCCCCCACGATGGCGAGAACGGCGATCGACAGCTCGTTGACAGTGGAGGGCCCGCCCTGGTCGGGGCGCTGCCCGAGCAGGTTGGAAGTGAATCCGCTCGCGTCGACCGAGCTCAGGTCCACGCCCTCGGCACCGGCGGCGCTCACCGTGAACGGTCCCGCCCGAAGGCCGGCTGCGCGCGGGATCTCGGTGCCCTTCGTCACGACGACCGTGCAGCTTCCGTCTGCACACGCCCGCAGCTCGGCCGGTGTCGACGGCGTCATCGGCTTCACCGCGGTCGGCTACGGCGACGAGGAGGGCTTCGTGGGCGTGGGCGAGGCGGACGACGGTTCGGCCGAACGCGACGGTGCGGCTCGCGCGGGCGCCCCCGCGCCGTCGCCGGAGTCGGAGCCGCAGCCGGTCAGCGCGGCGGCGAGGGCCAGGAGGGCGCAGACGGTCCCCGCCGCACGCCGCGCCGCAGGCCTGGCCGTACGGCGGCGGGCCGATGTTTCCGATGTGGTCATGGGACCGCAGCACTCTTGCGGCCATCGGGCCTCCCTCGGGTGCCGGGCGGTGAGGGGGCGTTCTGGAAAGGTGATGCGTCAGCGCACGCCTGCCGCGTCGAGCAGGGTGGTCACGGTGGGCGCGACGAGCCCGGTCAGGCGGTCGGCCTGAATTCCCGCGCGGGCGCTTGCGCCGTCGAAGACCAGGCTGAGCTGCCGGGCCAGCAGATCGGGATCACCCGCCCCGCCCTGCTCGGCCTCGGCGCGGAAGAAGGCCGTCAAGTTCGCCTTGACCCGATGGGCGACCCGGCTCGCGGGGTGACTCTGATCCTTGAGCTCGATCTGCACGGCCAGGTACCGACAGCCTCTGAACTCGGGCGCCCCTGCCTGCGACTCCACCTGCTCGAAGACGTGCAGGATCCGCTCGCGGGGTGACCGGCCGTCGTCCGCCGCAGGCAGGAGGGTTGCCACGTAGGCGGAGGCGCGCTCCTTCAGGCTTACCGCCAGGAGTTCGTCCTTGCTCTCGAACAGCTGATACATGGAGCGCTTCGACACCCCCGCCGCCTTGCACAGCGCCTCGACGCCGATGCTGACACCGTCTCGGTAGGTGAGCGTGGCCGCCGCCTCCAGCAGTCGCTCCCTGGGGCTTGGTTTCACTTCGGTGGTCATAGCGCGAGATTAACCCGAAGCGGACGAAATGAAAACCGATCGGTTTCCAGGGGGTCCGGGCAGAGGCTCGGCGACGGCCTGGGGGAAAGACCGTCGCCGAGCCATGATGGTGTGCGCGTCTGTCGTCCCCGGCAGGGCGACACACACCGGGGCCACTCCGAGTAATGGCCCGTCCTGGGTGACCTGCCGCTACGCCGGGACGGCGGTCTTCTCGGGCTTCGTCTCAACCGGGATGCGGTGCAGTCCCTTGCGGTCGTACCACCCCAGTACGCCGAAGCCGAACAGTGCGGCCGCCACGAGGCCGGCCGCCATCATCACCCAGCCGCGGGTCAGACCCGCGTCGCCCTGGGCGTCGTAGTAGAGGATCGAGCGAATACCATCAGTGATCTGCCGCAGCGGCTCGAACTCCGCGAGGAAGCGGTAGAAGCCGGGCAGCGCCTCGATGGGGGTGGTGGCCCCGGCCGTCGGCACCGCCATCCCGATGAAGACCAGCGTGACCACCAGCATGCCGGGAGTGCCGAAGACCGCGAGGAGGGTGAGCGCGCCGATCCCGGCGACCGCGATGGCGCACACCGAGTACACCCACAGCAGCGGCAGATGCGTGGCGTGCATGCCCATGATGCCGACCGCGCCGGCCATGACCAGGGTGCCCATCAGCAGGGACAGGCCGGCCATGAGGGTGCTGCTGATGGCGAGGGTCTGTACCCGGGTCGCCCAGATCAGCGGGCGGTGCAGGCGCAGGGGGCCCATGTCGTTGTGGGTGTAGCCGAGGGCGTGGTCGACCTGGCCGCTGATGACGTTGGCGGAGAGCATGCCGCAGACCACCAGGACGAGCGCGTAGTAGAAGGCCGTCAGGCCCAGGCCGCTGCGCGAGGCGAGGGGATGACCGTCCTCGACCGTGACGGCGGCCGGATCGGCGAGCAGGACGCGTGCGGCGGCGGGCAGCCTGGTCTGCTGGGCGCCGGTCTGCGCGGTCAGCTCCTTGCCCAGCTGGAGTGAGGCGTTCTCAGCGGCCTGCGTTGTCGCCGTCCGGGCCAGGCCGGAGCCCAGGCTGCCGGCGGACTGGTTGGTCAGCACCGTCAGCGTCGGGCGGGCCGGGGTGCCGGTGGTCGTGGTGCCGGTCAGTGCGGTGGTGGAGGAGGTGAAGTCGGCGGGCACGACGAGCGCGCCGAACAGCTTGCCCTTGCCGAGCTCCTCCTTCATCTCCTTCTCATCCATCACCTTCCAGTCGATCTTGTCCCCGCTCGCGCTCGACTTCTTGATCGACTCGGTGATCTGCGCCCCGAGGTCGACCTGCTTGCCGCCGACGGCGGCTCCCTTGTCGGCGTTGACCAGGCCGACGGGCAGCCTGGTCAGGTGATCGGCCGGATCGATGTTCGCGCCGACGTAGAACACGGTGAACAGCAGCGCGAGTACGCCCGTGATGACGCCGTTCGCGATCCACAGAGGCTTGGCGCGCAGGACGCGGAAGGGGTGGATGCCACTCATGACGTACGTGTCTCTCGGTCGGTGGACGCGGAGCGTTTCGCCGGGGGCTGCCAGCCGCCGGTGACTTCCTTGACGGGCTTGTGGGGGAAACGGCGTTGGGCGTATTCCTGCGCGTGGGAGCCCGGCAGGACGTAGAGGGTTTCCTTCTTGTCCTGGAGCGGTCGCAGCACGGTGTCCATGAACGTCTTGCGGTCGTCCAGGTAGGGGCCCAGGACATCCTCGCCTGCGGGGCAGACGGCGAGGCAGTAGCCGGACTTGTAGCCGGGGGGTGAGCTCAGGCTCTGCCACATGGAGGCGCTCTCGGAATCGGTGACCCGGGAGCGGTAGTCGGCGGCGTCCTCGCTGTCGGCCACGGTCTGCGCCCAGTCGGTGAACCCGCTCATGAACTCGCGGTAGTTGTGCGTGGTGCAGGCCAGCGCGTCGAAGGCGCCGTCCTTGCCGATGGCGCCGACCGGGCAGGCCGCGACGCACAGCTTGCAGTCGATGCAGGGGCTGTAGTCCAGCGCCTGCCCGTAGGCGCTGACCTCCGCGTCCACCAGGACGGTCACGAGCAGGATGAAGCTGCCGAACTTCGGGTGGATGACGTTGCGGTGCAGGCCCATCACGCCGAGGCCGGCGGCCACCGCGACGGTCTTGTGCGCCACCACCCAGATCCGCTCACTGGGGAAGCGGTCCATCTCCTGGGGGAAGCCGACGGAGGGATTGAGCGCGCGGTAGCCGGCGTCCTGGAGCGCCTGGGTGACGCTGCGGGCGGCGTGGTTGGCCTGTTCGTCGGTCTGGTGGAACTCCTGGTTGGCCACGCTGCGGGCGGGGGAGCGGCAGTTGTCGCGGTTCATCCGGACCGCCATCGCGATCAGGGTGCGGGTGCCGGGGAGTGCGGACTGTGCGTGCTCGCGCTCGCCGGCCAGGTCGGGATGGTCCAGGCTGACCGCGGCGGCGTCGTCCGCACCGGCCGCCAGACACAGCTCGCGCAGCCAGGCCGCGTCGATCACCGCCGGCGGGCTCATCGCGTCACCGGCCCTGCGCCGGGCGAGTACGGCCTGTACCGACGGGTGGGCGGCCAGCTTCGCCGGAAGCCTGGGAGCCGGGGCCGTCGGTTGCCCCTCGGCGTCGCGCGCGGCAGTCATCCGTACTCCTGGGGACTCGGGTTCGAGACTCGCCCTCACAGCGAGAAACCGATCAGTTTCACCACCGTAAACTGATCGGTTTCCGCACGCAAGCCCGAGTCGAAGGGTTCAGGCACACAACGGCGAGGTGGAAAGCGTGTGGATCTCCCGGCAGCTGGGGCGGCCTGTGTTCAAGGCGTGGAACGCCGCTCTGGCCGGCACCCGGTGGACGAAGGGCGTTCCGGCGGGGACCCCGGGCCGCATCGCCATCCCGGTCGCGGCCGACTCCGACGCGTCACGTCGCGTGGCCATGCGTCTCGTGGACGACACCGGATTCGACCCCTTCGACGCCGGTGTGCTCGCCGACTCCTGGCGCCGGCGGCCGATGGGCCCCGCCTACTGCACCGAGCTCACCCTGGACGAGCTCGGACCGCCCCTGGCCGCGGCCGACCGGGCCAGGGGCGCGCGCATCCGCGACAGCATGCCGGAGCGCTTCGCCGCCCTCGGGGACGCGCCTACGCGGGAGGAGGTCGTCGAGATGAACCGCGCCGCCCGTCGCTGACGCCTGGTTGCCCTGCGGGTGGCGCGCGCTTTGAGGTGCGGCCCGCAGCCGGTACATACGCCGTCCGCGTCGTCAGTGGCAGGGCGTCCGGCCTCGATGGTCGGGATCACGTCACTTCCGCGAGCCCGCGACCGGCTCCTCGCTGTCTCGCCACCCCGCCACCAACGCCCGCAGGGCTCGCTCGTAGCAGTCGGCGACCGCGAGTGCCGGCGGCTCGTTCAAGCTGGGCCTCAAGCTCCGACTCGACCTGGCCGATGCCGACATCGACCAGGCCGGACAGACAGGTGGAGCACTCACCGTCCCAGGGATCCACGGGTACGGAACGCCACGGTGGAGCCGGGGGACTCTGTTGGGCTTGCGCCTGGAAACCGATCGGTTTACAGTGGTGGAAACCGATCGGTTTCTCATTCTGTGGAGACAGTCATGACCGCATTGAAGGGCGCAAACGTCTTCGTCACCGGCGGCAGCCGGGGCATAGGCAAGGCCCTGGTGGAAGAGCTCTTTGCGCGCGGTGCCGGCAAGGTCTACGCCACGGCCCGCGACCCGCGCAGCGTTACGCACCCGGACGCGGTCCCGGTGGCGCTGGAGGTCACCGACCCGGCCTCCGTGGCGGCGGCCGCCGCGCAGGCGGAAGACGTCACCGTACTGATCAACAACGCCGGTGCCGCGGTCGGCGCGTCCTTCCTCGACTCCCCGGTCGACGACGTACGCCGGGAGTTCGAGACCAACTTCTACGGCCCGCTGCTTCTCGCCCGGGCCTTCGTGCCGGTCATCGAGCGCAACGGCGGCGGCCACGTCCTCAACGTGCACTCCGTGCTCTCCTGGCTGGCCCTGGGCGGCTCCTACAGCGCCTCCAAGGCCGCTCTGTGGTCGCAGACCAACTCCCTGCGCCTGGAGCTTCAGCCGCGCGGCATCGCCGTCACCGGACTGCACGTCGGCTACGTCGACACGGACCTGGCGGCGGACGTCGACGCACCCAAGTCCGACCCCCGTGACGTCGCCGCACTCGCCCTCGACGGCGTCGAGACGGGCGCGTACGAAGTGCTCGCCGACGACATCTCGCGGCAGGTCAAGGCGGGCCTGGCCGGCGACCTGGCGGGGCTGTACGCCCAGCTGGCGAAGTAACCCCTTCACACACGAGGAGTCGGCGAGATGCCCAGCCACGAGTCACGTCCCACGATCCACATTCCGGGGACCACCAGCCACACCATCGCCCCGCGCGCGGGACTTGACGGCCGCGAGGGAACGCTGCGCTACCTCAAGGCGGGCACCGGCGCCCCCTTGATCCTGCTGCACACCGTGCGCACCCAGGCCGAACACTTCCGCCTCCTCATCCCGCTGATCGCGGAGCAGTACACCGTGTACGCCCTGGATCTGCCGGGGATGGGCTACTCCGAGATCGTGCCCGGTGCGTCGTACGACGAGCCGGCCATGCGCGCGGGCGTCAAGCGGCTCCTGACCGAGCTCGACCTCCATGACGTGACGCTGGTCGGGGAGTCCATGGGGGCGGTGCTCGCCCTGACCACCGCGGCCGATCTGCCGGAGCGGGTACGGCGGGTCGTCGCGGTGAACACGTACGACTTCCCCGGCGGGATCGCCCGGTCCGGTCTTCTCGCCCGTGTGGTGGTCGGCGGTGTTCTCACTCCGGGGGTGGGCCCGGTGGTCGCCGGGGTGGAGCCCAAGGCCGCCTTCCGCAGGATCCTGCAGGGCGGGCTGGTCGACAAGAGCGCGCTGCGGGCGGACTACGTGGACGAGCTCCTCCAGGTGGGCGGCCGCCCCGGCTACCCGACCGTCGCCCGGGGTGTGTACCAGGCCCTGCCCAGCCTCATCGCGGCCCGCTCGCGCTACCCCGAGGTCAAGGCGCCCGTCCACCTCGTCTACGGCGAGAAGGACTGGTCCCGGCCCTCTGACCGGGAGGCCAACAAGCGGCTGTTGCCGGCCGCCGAGTTCACGCAGGTGCGGAAGGCCGGCCACTTCATCGCCCTGGAACGGCCCGACGTACTGGCCGACCTGCTGAACGCGGTGGCGTGACCACCCCGAGAGCACCGTGGTCACCCCCGTTCGGGCGTAGTGCGGGGCGGGGACCAGGTTCGACTTCGATGTTCCGGCGGAGATGCGTGACGGCACCGTGCTGCGCGCCGATGTCTACCGGCCCAGGGGTACGGGGCCATGACCGGTGTTGCTGAGCCGGCTGCCGTACGGGAAGCAGCTGCCCATGGCGGTCGCCTTCCTCGATCCCCTGGCGGCGGCCAGGCGTGGCTTCATGGTGGTCACCCAGGACACCCGTGGCCGGTTCGCCTCCGAGGGGCCGTGGGAGCCGTGGACGTACGAGGAGAGCGACGGCTACGACACCGTACGGTGGGCCGCCGCCCTGCCCGGCTCGAACGGCTCCGCACTCAGCGCGGTCGACGACCTGCGGCGCCGGCTGAGCCGAGGCCGTGTTGTCAGGCCGGAGACCACGGAGGACCATCTGAGCTCCGTGCAGTCCGTTCGCGCTCGCTACGACGTGCTGGACCTCGACCTGGCCGACACCGTGAGCGTGGCGCTGGCCGCCGGCCACGAGACCGACGCAATCCTCACCTCGGGAACGCCCCGGCGCCGAAGTCCTGTCCAACAGGCACGACTTGGGGGGGGGGGGGGCCCCCGAGGGGGGGGCGGGGGGGGGGAGGGTGGGGGGGGGGGCGGTACGGCCGGGCGGCGGCGGGGGGGGGCCGGGCGGGCGGGAGGAA
>NZ_JBEOVF010000105.1:0-15420 GCF_040295365.1 Streptomyces sp. NPDC002838
GCCCTGGAAGACGACATCGCCGGGTGGATCGACACCTGGAACGAGAACCCACGGCCCTTCGCCTGGACCAAGACCGCCGACGAGATCCTCAACTCCCTCGCCGACTACCTCACCAAGGTCGGAACCAACAGTCAGGAAACAGAGGAGGACTAACCCTCAGGATTTCTGGTGCATCACACTAGTGCTGTGACCGCATAGGTTCGCCGGGTTGGTAGTCGCGACGGTTGGATGTGCGGTGACGTCCGTTCGACCGCTGGAGGCCCGGTGGCTGAGCCTGTCCGTGTACGCAGACTGGCCGACCAGGAGGGACAGAAGCTGCAGCAGATCGTGCGCCGGGGCAGCACGAGCTCGGTGCGCTACCGGCGCGCGATGATGCTGCTGGCCTCGGTGGGCGGGAACCGGGTGCCGGTGATCGCCCAGTTGGTCCAGGCCGATGAGGACACCGTGCGCGGTGTGATCCACCGGTTCAACGAGATCGGCCTGGCCTGCCTGGACCCTCAGTGGGCGGGAGGCCGCCCCCGCCTGCTCACCCCTGACGACGAGGACTTCGTCATCCGGACGGCCACCACTCGCCCCACCAGGCTCGGCCAGCCCTTCACTCGCTGGTCGATCGATCCAACAGGGAAGGATCGGCTGGTTGGCGGGATTGCGGAAGCCGTGGGCGGCGCGGGCGACGAGCTTGATCACGCGGTTGATGCCTTCACTCTTGGCGTTGCTGTGGCCGGTGGCGATGAACGCGGCGATCTCCTGCCACCAGCGGTCCACCGTGACGGCCAGCCGGCGGACTTCGGGGATCTCGGAGTCTGCGCACCAGGTCAGGTAC
Source organism: Streptomyces sp. NPDC002838 (assembly GCF_040295365.1). NCBI lineage: Bacteria > Bacillati > Actinomycetota > Actinomycetes > Kitasatosporales > Streptomycetaceae > Streptomyces > Streptomyces sp. NPDC002838. The sequence goes on from NZ_JBEOVF010000105.1 coordinate 824, forward strand.
TTGAAGCGCAGGTGGCCGATGCGGTGGCGGTCGGCTCCGGTGCGGGCGCAGGCGAGCAGGTCCCGCAGCCGTTCCTTGGCGATCCAGGCGGTCAGCAGAGTCATCCCGATCGCCCCGGCGTCGACCAACGCGTTCCACATCGCGCTGAACTGGGCGTCGGTGAGGTCCTCCCGGTTGCGCAGAAGCCGGGGTCGAGCCTTCCACTCCGCGGGTCGCAGGCCCGCCCGCGCCGGCCACGCAGGAGGGCGGTGGCCCGGCGCCGGACGGTGCTGAGCATCTTGTTGGCGAGCTGGACCACGTGGAAGTGGTCGACCACGATGGTGGCGTTCGGCAGTCCGGTGCGGATCGCGGCCCGGTAGCCGGGGGGGACATGTCGATCGCGACGCAGCGGACCTGCCGACGCCATTGCAGCGGGGTGGTGGACAGCCAGGCCAGCACGTCCGAGGGGGCGCGGCCCTCGACCTGCCCGAGCAGGCCCTGGACGCCGAAAGCGTCCACGAAGCCGGTGTGCCATCGGTCGGCTGTGGGCTCCCACCGGCCGGTGTGCGGGTTCTGGCGCCATTGCATGCGGCCCCGGCGGGTCTCGTCGAACCCGAGCACCTCGACCGGTCCGAGGGCCGCAGCCGTCACCGCCTGCCCGGCGGGGCGGAAGGCGTCCATCACCGTGGGCCAGGACAGGCCCAGGTCCCGGGCCGCCTGGACGACCGCATCCCGCACCCGCCGCCCGGCCGTACTCCGCAGCCGCTCGGTGATCCTCGCCCCGGACGGAACCTGGCTCACCTGCTCGGTAAAGCTCCGGCGCGGACAGGCCGGCTCGGTGCAGTACCAGCGGCGCTTGCGCCACACCAGCTCCAGCTTCCGCTCGCCGTGGGACAGATCCCGTGGGCGGGTGTGCACGAAGCCTTTGACGCGTACGGCGAACACCCCACAGGAAGGGCAGGCCCGTGCGGCCTCGTCCGCGGTGGTCAGGTGCACCCTTCGAGTGCCGTCCGCGAGCCGCTCGACCTTCGAAACGGCCAGGCCGTCCAGGTCGAGCAGCAACGTCGTATTGTCGTCCAAGCCGTGTGTCCAGGTGATCAAGCTGCGTAGAGAACAGCCATGATCACCCACGACCACGGGCTTCCTGCGTCCAGGGACCAGACCCAACTCGCCCGATGCTCACGGCCCGTGACGACGCAACAGGCCACCAGCAGTCAGACCCCGCTCAACTTCGAAGACCCGGTTAACATCCCGGTCACCACAGAATGTGAGACAGGGCCTGATTCCCGATAGACGCGGCCCCGGAGTCAGCGGACCATCGCCTGGGCCTGACTGCCCCTTGTTCCCGCTGCGGCTCTGAGCATGCCCTGGGTGTCCGGGGCTGCGACGATGCAGACCTTCGCGCCGAGCGACATCGGGGGGACCGCGACGGCGTTGTGGCCACGAGACTTGAGGGCGGCAATCAGTTCGGCGTCCGGGGCGGACTCGACCACCACCGTGTTGCGGCGGCGGGCGCGGGGGGTGAAGGACGCCGGGACGTGGTCGGTGTGGAAATGCGGTATGTCCGTGGCCTGCTGGAAGCCCATGCCAAAGTCGGCCACCGCCAGGAACGACTCCAGGGTCCACTGGTCCTGCCGGTCGCCGCCGGGGGTGCCGTACGCCAGGTACGGTTTGCCGTCCCGCAGCGCCACCGACGGGCTGAGGGTGGTACGGGGCCGCCTACCCGGAGCGAGTGAATTCGGGTGTCCGGGTACGAGCCACATGGTCTGGCCCCGGGTGCCCAGCGGGAAGCCGAGGCCGGGGACGACGGGCGAGCTCTTGAGCCAGCCACCGCTGGGTACGGCGGCGACAAGGTTGCCCTCCCGGTCGGCGACGGCCACGGTGCAGGTGTCGCCCGGTTTCAGGGAGGCGCGCAGAGCGGCCGCGGGCACGATTGTGGGCAGGCCGTTCTGCAACTGGAGGAACCAGTCGGAGAGCTCCATGTCCGGAAGGGTGTTGGGCTTCACGTCGGGGACGAAGCCGTGCCGGCCGGGTAGGTCCGTGTGCACCGGGTCCAGGGTCGCCGCAGGGCCGATCAGCGCGCGGCGGGCGGCGACGGTACCGGGGTCGAGCAGGGCCTCGATGGTCTCGCGGCCGTCGGGCTGGTCGCCGTACCAAGCCTCCCGGTCGGCGAAGGCGAGTTTCGCGACTTCCGTCAGCGTGTGGATGTACGGGGCGCCGCCGAACTCGTACGAGGTCAGGTCGATGCCCGCCAGCAGGGCCAGTTGCTGGAGGAAGACCGGTCCCTGTGACCAGGGGCCGCTCTTGTGGACCTCGAATTCCCGGTACGCGACGGACAGGCTCTCCTCGACCGGGGCCGTCCATGCTGCCAGGTCCTGCCCGGTGAGCAGGCCGCTGTGGTGGCGCCCGGTGGAGTCAAGGAACGACCGCGTGGCGAATCCGTCGATGGCCTCCGCCACGAAGCCCTGGTAGAAGGCCCGGTGCGCTGCCTCGATCTGGTTCTCCGGGCTGCTTCCCGCCGCCTCGGCCGCCTCGACCAGGCACCGCATGGTCGAGGCGAGCTCCGGGTAACGCATCCGGTCCCCGGTCGCGGGAGCGTTGCCGGCGGCGTCAAGGTACATCGCGCCGGAGCTCTCCCACTCGGTCGCGAACAGCGGCTGCATCGAGCCGATTGCGCGGGCCGCGTCGGCTACCAGCGGGTGTCCTCGTTCCGCGTATCCGATGGCGTCAGTCATGACGTCGCGGAGCGATTTCGTGCCGAATTCCGCGAGCATGCGCAGCCAGGCGCCGAAAGCACCGGGAACGGTGGCGGGGAGCAGCCCGGAGCCCGGTATCTGGCGCAGTCCGAGATCCTGGAAGTGCGCGAGGGTGGCCGCGGCCGGCATCGGGCCCTGGCCGCTGATCACAGACGTACGGCCCGAGCGGGCATGGTGGGCGACGATGCACGCGTCGCCGCCCAGGCCGTTCGAGTGCGGCTCCACCACGGCCAGGACGAAACCGGCGGCCACGGCCGCGTCGAAGGCGTTGCCTCCGTCGTTCAGGGTGGCCATGCCAGCAGCCGTCGCCAGCCAGTGGGAGGAGGACACCGCGCCGTCGGTGCCGAGGAGATCGGGGGGACCTGCTGTCATCGGTGGGTGCTCCCTACGTCTTTTCGTACGGAATCAGCTGGCCGGCCGCCGAGTTCGCGGGCCCGCTCGAAGCAGGTGCGGACCGAGGCGACGACGGCTGGGCGGACACCGTGCCGGTCGAACTCCATGAGGCCGGCGATGGCGGCACCGCCGGGGGACGAGACCCGTTCCCGCAGGACGACGGGGTGTTCACCGGTCTGCGCCAGGAGCCTGCTGGAGCCGGTGAACGTCTGCACCGCGAGGTGCGTGGCGGTGGCCCGGCTCAGCCCGAGTGACACGGCGCCCTCGATCACGGCGTCGGTGAAGGCGAACAGCAGCGCCGGGGCGCCCCCGCAGACGATCGCCGCGGCATCGTGCAGCGACTCGGCGCAGACCAGCACCTCACCGGCGGCGGACATCAGGTCCGTCACCCGGGCGAGCTGTTCCTCCGAGCAGGCGCTGCCGGCGCTCAGCACCGACATGCTGGCGCCGACCAGCGCGCCGATGTTCGGCATCACCCGGACGACGGCGGTGTCCGCCGGGAGGTAACTCGCCACCGCCTCGGTGGTCCAGCCGACGACGACGGACACCACGGCCGCGTCCGGCCGCAGGTGCGGTGCGATCTCCTCGAGGACCCCGGCGAACTGGGCGGGTTTTACGGCCACCAGCACCAGCTCCGCGGACCGCACGGCCTCCGGGTTGGAGGCGATGGCCCGGATCTTGTGCCGCTCGGCGAGCGCGGCGAGACGCTCCGGTGTCCGCGCGGTCACCGTGACGAGGTCGCGCGGCCGGCCGGCCGCCAGCGCGGCCGAGGTGATGGCCTCGCCCATGGTGCCGGCGCCGAGCACGGCGAGTGCCCCGTGCCGGGGAGTGCTGTCAGTCCGATTCTGGGCCATGTGCTGTAACCTCCCGAACTCGGCGGAACGCCAGGGGCAATAGACTGGATACGGCGAATGTCACGGTGCAGGCGATGACCAGGCACTGGAAACCGATGCCATCGATGAGGGATCCCGCGATCGCCGTGCCGACGGGCAGGGTCGCGAGCGAGACGACGTAGTCCCAGGAGGCGACTCGCCCGATCTCCTCGGCGGGAATGTTGTTCTGCAGCGTCGACTCGTAGAGGACCGAGTGGACTCCGGCACCGAGGAGTCCAGCGGCGACGAGTACGAGAACGACCGGCAGCGGTATGCCGCCCAGAAAGGCCAGCACGCACAGCGGAATGGTGAGCGAGGCGCACCATGCGATGATCATGGGCCGTTCCACGGTCAGTTTCTTCGATATCTGTACACCGATGAACGATCCGACGCCCTGGGCACCGACGATCCAGCCGAGGCCGAAGGAGCCGTGTTCTTCGATTCCGCCGACCTGCATGAGGGTGATGGCGACGCCGAAGGCCAGGCTGTGGACCATGGTGCAGAGCATGCAGATGAGCAGCCACCGGCGACGCGCGACCAGTTTCGCGCCGTCGGCGAAGTCCCGCAGGAAAGTGCCGCTCTTGCCTGACGGGGACGTCTCCGCGCGCATCAGCCGGATCGACACCGCCGAGATCACGAAGGTGGCGGCGTTGACGCCGAGGACGACCGCCGGTTCGCTGAGCGCGGCCAGTCCGCCGCCGAGCACCGGGCCGGCGAAGGATGCCGCCGTCTTGACCCCGGCCACCGACGAGTTGAAGGACAGCCGGGTGTCGGCCGTGGTCACCCGCACCTTCAGCACGGACAGCGCCGGCAGGAAGACCCCGCCGACACCACCGTGCAGAAAAAGCAGTACGAGGGCGACGCCGATGCGCCCGGGGCTGAGGAAGCACCACAGAATACCCAGGGTGAGCAGGGTGCGGGCGAGGTCGGAGCCGATCATCAGGGACTGCGGCCGCATGCGGTCGGCCAGTACGCCGCCGAACAGGGTCGCAATCAGCCTGCCAGCTCCGAAAGCGCTGGTCGCCAGTCCGACCTCGGTCGCGCTTCCGTCGTTGAGCAGAATGGCCACAGCGACGGCGACGGGCTGCATCGCGTCGCCGAGCCACGACAGCAGCTGGCCCCGCAACAGCAGCTTCTGATTGCGCTTGTCCTCGGCCTCATCACGTTCGGCCGCGTCAAGGACACGCTCGTTTGCCACGATTCTTATTGCTCCTGAGGTCTTAACGCTCCTGAGTGATGCCGGGGAGATCTGCACGGCGGTGGGTCGCCAGCAAGGTCAGCTTTTCGTGGTCGACTTTTCCGCGACCGTTGAGCGGAAAGGCGGGCGTGGCGATGATCCGCCGCGGCACCATGTGCCTGGGCAAGGCCGCCATGGCCTGCCGCATCAGCCGGGATTCGTCGGCCCGTCCGGTGACGAAGGCCACCAGTTCCTTGTCGAGCCCGGTCTCGACGGTCACCGCCGCCGCGTCGTCGACACCGTCGCACGCCCGCAGCGCCACCTCGACGTCCACGAGGTCGACCCGGTATCCGGTGATCTTGACCTGTCGGTCGACGCGCTGCCGGTAGACCAGCCCCGCCGCGGTACGGCGCACCCGGTCACCGGTGCGGTAGTAGAGATCCGCATGGGCCGCGCGCTGGGTCCCGGCGTCGGCCGGGGCGCCGCCGCTCCGCAGGAAGCGTCCCACGTTGTCGTCGGCGTCGAGATACGTCGTCAGCCGCTGCGGCCCGCGTACGCACAGCTCGCCCTCCGTCCGTCCGACCACCTCCTGCTCGTCCAGGAGCACCGCCTCCAGCCCGGGGTTGACGGAGCCGATCGGCACCGTGTCGCACTCCTCGCGCGGCCACTCCTCCGGGGAGCGCGGCAACTGGTAGTAGCAGCAGGTGACTGTGAGCTCGGTGGGGCCATAGGCGTTGGCGATACGGGACTGGGGTGCCGCCTTGTGCCAGGCGTCGGCCACGTTCCATGTCAGGGGTTCGCCGCAGAACATGCTGTGCCGCAGCGTGGGCATCGAGCCGGCGGCCAGCATGCGTGTCTTCACCGCGAGGGTGACCACCGAGGGCACCGAGTACCAATGCGTCAGCTTCCGCCCGTTCACGTACGCCACGGGCATCCGGCGCTCGGCCGCGCCGGGCACCACCACGGTCGCGCCGCTCACCAGCGTCGTCACCGTGTCGAAGACCGACGGGTCGAACGTCATCGCGAACTGGTGCGACGCCCGGTCGCCGACCGTGATCCCCGACTGCTCCGCCGACACCCTGCAGTACGCGTCGACCGCGGCATGGCTGATGACCACCCCCTTTGGCGCGCCCGTCGACCCGGAGGTGAACAGGATGTACGCGGGGTCGTCCCCCGTGGGCCCGGGACGCTGCCGCCCCGGCCGGCCCTCCGCAGCGAGCTCGCGGGCCGACACCACCCGCACTCCGGGCGGCGCGGTGGCGGGCCGGTCGGCCGGTGTGTCGCCGACCAGCATCGTCGTGATGCCGGCAAGCCGGCAGACCTCCCGGAGATGCCCCGCCCCACTCGACGGGGCCAGCGGAACCACCGGACGGCCGGAGGCCAGCACCGACCAGTACGCGAGGATCGACGTGGCGGACGGGGTCATGCACAGGGCGACCGGGCTGCTCCCGCCGCCCAGGGCCGCGGCCAGGGTGGCGACCCTCTCCCCCATGGCCCGGTAGGAGACGGCACCCTGTGGGTCCTCGAGTGCGGGGTGCTCGGGCCATCTCCCCGACGACTCCTTCAGACGATCGACGACCGTCGTGCCGGTCATCCGAGGCCCTGCTCGCACTCACGGATCACGTCGGCCAGATTTCCCGACGCGAAGAGGGTCTCGATGGGAAAGACGACCGGATAGGCCGACTCGACTACCGTCAATAGTTCGACAGCGGACTGCGAGTCACCGCCCAGGTCGAAGAAATTGTCGACTACGGAGACATTATCGGGCGGATCCGGAAGAACCTTCCGGACGGCACCAAGGATATATTTCGCTATTTCACTCAAGATCTGCCCCTGCACATTCATGCACGAAGTGGCGACGGCTAGTCTGCTGCGGCTTCCCGCAGGCTCCTCGGACGCATGTCCGTCCAATTCTTTTCGATGTACTCCAGGCATTCCGACCGGGTGGACTCACCGAACGCGAGCCGCCAGCCGGCGGGCACCTCGGCGAACACCGGCCACAGCGAGTGCTGGTCCTCGTCGTTGACTACAACAAGGAAACGTCCGTCCGTGTCGTCAAAGGGGTTCGGACTCACTGTCACCATCCTCATTTGCTGGGAAATCGGACTCCGGTCCGGAAGTCGCCGTGGAGGCAGAAGACTCGTACACCCCGGAAACCGGGCGGGGCACCCCGTCAGGCATGGCCCGTCAGCTCGGCGGACACCGCGTCCAGGAAACCCCCCATGGCCTGCGGGCCGATCGCCGACAGGTCGTAGTAGCAGCGCAGTTCGCTCCGGTCGTCGAAGATGTCCAGGTGCACGGAGAGCGGCGCGTGCCCGACGCCGGCCTCGGTGCTGGCTCTCGGTTCCAGGCCGTGCGAACCGAGGCGGAGCCCGCGGCCGTCGGTGACCGCGACGAACGGCATCGCCCGCAGTTGCAGTGCCAGTGCGCCGCGCTCCTTCAGCATCGCCTCCACCGTTCGCGCCGGCATGAACTCCATCCGCATCGTCCGCAGGACGCGCTCCCCAAGCGTCGCCGCGCTCTGCGCCCAATCGCCCCCGACGTCGCAGACGACGGGGAGCGTGTTGGCCGTGGTCGTCACGGCGTTGGGGTCCGGCGAGAACATCCTGCCCCGGAACGGCGAGCGAACGGCGATCCGGCCCGCGTCCTCGGGGGACAGACTCCGGGCCACCGAGTTGAGGACGAGCACGAACAGCGAGACGTGACGGTGCCTCGCGATGACGCCGAGCTGCTCCCGGTCCAGCCCCGGCAGCGGGCGGACCACCGAACAGGCCTCTCCGGGCGAATTCGGCGGAGTGAAGAAGGGACGTACCTGCTCGGCGCCCAGCTCTTGCTCCCAGTACTTGAACACCTCGTCACCCGACGCCTCCGCCCGGGCGCGCTGCCATGCCGCGATGGACCACGGCGCCGTGCTCTCCTCGGGGGCGCCGAGGTCCTCGCCACGGAGGAGGCGGTCGTAGGCGTCCAGCAGTTCGTCCAGCACCCGCTCCAGCGCCGTGCCGTCCAGGAACAGGAAGTCGAGACAGAACGTGAGGTCGATCCCGCTCCGGGTGGGGACGACCTCGATCCGCAGGGTACGTCCGACGCCGTCGCCGAACTCGGCGGGACCGATGACGACACCGCCATTCGCTAGCGGTTCGGCCCGGGCCGGTGCCGGATGCGGATCAGCCGCCTGCCACCAGCCCTCCGGGCCGTGGTGGTGCGCCGACCGCAGCGCGGGATGTCCGGCGACCACACGGTCGTACGCGGCGCACAGGAGGTCGATCTCGACGGGACCGCTCGTGGAGTAGAAGGCCCTCCCGGTACGGGAGGCGCCTGTCCCCGACGCGGGGTCGGACAGGTAACTCTCCTGCCAGAGGGTGACCGGTCCGGACTCCTCGCTCATGCCTGCCTCCCGATGAACTGCCAGCGTGGTTCGAGCACGCAGCCGCGTGCGACCTTCGGCATCAGATGTCCCTGGCCGAATCCGACGAACCGCGCTCCCGTGGCGCACGCCAGATCCAGGCTGCTCAGATAGGTCTGGTGGTAGAGCGTGCGGCGGTGCGGGTGCTCACCGAGACCGACGGTGTGCACGTTCAGATAGTCCCCAAGCCGTGTCGTGAAGATATGAGAGACGGGCACGCCGTCCTGGCTCACGCGGATAGCCCGGTGCTCCCCCGGTCGCTTCCGGAACTCGGCGAGACGCCACGCGGACACCCGTGGGTGCTCCGGGCTCCCATTGCCCGCGCGTACGTGCGCCACACCCGCCGCGGCCGCCTTCGCAACGTCCGGGGAGAGATCGAGGACGCTGTACTCCAGCCCGAGATCCCGCCGGTCGCGAAGATCCCGGTTCCAGTTCTGGCGGACCTTCCGGTCCCGTAGGCCCGCGACGAAGGCGGACGTCGTCGTGCCGGTGGGCAGTCCGAGGATCGCGCAGGGCTCGGTCGGCTGCCCCACCGCCACGCCGGAGAAGCCGGCGGCGAAGGCGTCCCCGTCCCGGGGCCGGACGAAGATCGCGACCGGCGTGGTGCCGTCATACCGGCAGCGCTCGACCGCCCGGGTGACGAGGCCCCGTACGACATCGGCGCGTGATGCCGCGGGGGCCGCCCACACGGCGCACTGCCACTGCGCCTGGCCGCCTCCGATGAGGGTGACCGGTCCGGTGAGACCGCCCATGCCCAGCTCGTCCCGGGACGCCTTGCTGAGCACCTCGATCCGGTGGAAACGGACGACGGCCAGCCCACCGAGGGTCCGCGAACCGTCACGGAGGACCAGTTCCTCGAACGTCCCCCGCGCGTCGATGGCGGCGACGGCAGCCTCGTCCTCGACAAGGTGGCGGCCCACGTCCCACGCGCCCAGGTCCGTCGGCGGCGTACCGGGTGCGGCGGTGTCGATTGAGTCGATCACGTGAGCCCGCCCCGCACTCCCACAGGTCCCGAGCAGGTGGGGTCGGGGTCGGCCGCACCGGCCGACGCGGCCTTCAGACCGTGGACATCGTTCATGGCGTGGTCGCCGCGGGCCAGCGACTTGACCAGCCGGGTGTGGAAGGCGAGATAGGACGCTTCCTGGACGGGGTGCGGGCCGATCTCGCGGTGCAGTTCGTGCAGGTTGACCGATGCGACCGCGGGATACCGGTGGTGCTCGGCGTGGTAGTTCCCGTTCCACTGGAAGAACCTCAGCAGCAACGGGGCGAGCACTGTCCGGGTGTTCCGGTTGACCTCGGGAACCCCCCACAGGCCGTAGTGCTCGGGCAGGCTGAGCCAGCTGATCCACATGTAGCCGCACGCCAGTGGCAGCCAGTAGCCCACCAGCAGCGAGAACGGGAACAGCACGGTCAGCACCAGCACGACGCCCAGCCACGACATCAGCACGGCATTGTCCTGCCGGGCGGCACACCGGTTCGCATCGCTGGTGACACTCGCCGGAAACGATCCGGTGAGCGTCCGCTTCATCCGGCGGACCACGCTCGGCCAGAAGGCCACCGCGGACAGCCCGTGGACGTATTCCCGCAGATTCCGGAACACCGTCTCCGGCTCGGTGTCACCCTCGACGCCCGTGCGCCGGTGATGCACCAGGTGCTGCTGCCGGTAGATGCTGAAGTTGAGGAAAATCGGCGTCGCCCAGGCCGCACCCGCCAGCCGGTTTCCTCGTACGGACCGCACATGGGCCCGGTGGGCGCAGTCGTGGGCGGCGTTGATGAAGCCCGACAGGATGAAGCCGGTGACCGGCACCAGGACGAGCAGCCACCAGGAGAAGGCCGTCGCCACGGCCGTGCCCCAGCCGGCCAGCAGGACCACCACGGCGGCCGCCCGCAGGCTCACCCGGAGGGTTCCTGGAGTCGAGAGCTGCCGCAGCCGATGGATTTTTATCGAGTGGTCGGACGGATTGTTCATGGCTCAGCCTTTCTGCCCGATCGCTGTGCGGAGTTCCCGTTCGAGTCTTTTCGTGGCGTCCGGGTCGGCGGCAAGGAGAAGGCATTCCACGGTCCTTTGCCGGCTCGGGTCGTAACCCACGACGACGACGCCCTCCTTGCTGTCGGGACTGAATCCGAGTCCACTGTCCGCCAGCGTCTCCAGCAGCACGGCGAAATCCCCGGGCGGCACATCCCGCAGGCTCATCAGGTGGTGCCGGGAGGCGAATCCGTCGCCGAGAAGCGCCCGGCCGATCAGATGGAGGGAGAGCCCGCCGCCCAGCCTGGCGTTGACCTCGTTGAAGAACATCCGACCGTCCGGGGTCACGATCCCGTCCACATTGATGTAGCCGCGGTACCCGATGCGGGCGCACAGCTCGACGAGCCTGGAGCAGTACAGGGTGGCTTCCACGAGCTCGTTGCCGGGCAGCCGTGCCGGCAGATGCAGCCCGACCCATTCCATCGCCGGAGGCTCACCCTGGCGCCGCCGGTCGGCCGTGCCGCTGTCGACGAAGGTGAACCGGCCGTCGTCGTGGATCAGGAATTCCTGATAGAAACTGACCTCGTGGTCGTGGTATTCCTCGACGACCAGAGCCGTGTTGACGGAATCGGTCAGTTCCTCCCACAGCGCCTTGGCCTGGATGTGGAGTTCCCCCGCCGCGCGGTACGTCACAAACGTGCCCGCCACGCAGTCCACAGCCTTCGTCGTCACCGCCGCATTGCCTCGGCCGCCGCGGTCGTTGTCCCGTTTGACGATGACCGTTCCGGTGGCCGGGAGCGAGTCGCGCAGGGCACAGGCCAGTGCGGACGCGTCGTGGACGATCGATCCCTCCGGGACCGGTATACCGGCGCCGACGGCGAGCTGCCGGAAATGCGATTTCCGGTTGAGCAGATCAGATCCGTACTCGCTGCCGAAACGGAGCATGGTGCCGAGGGGAATTCCCAGGGCGCGGGCGAGCCGGCTGACTCCCTCGGTCAGCATGCAGGGCTCAAGAACGCACTCCTCCGGCCGGTCGACGGGGGCCAGTTCGTTCCTGATGGCCTGCGCCAGCTCCGGCGACGCCAGCACTTCGTCGGTCAGTAGCGCGTCGTGGACCATCAGCGAGACGGTGTTCTCATCCAGGCCGAGAATCTCGCAGACGTAGCCGAGGAATTCCTTCTCGACGGCACAGGCCGTGACGACGATGTCGTTGTCGCGCAGCATCCACAGCTGCCGGTACACGGCCCGGGGAAACGGCACGTCGAGATTGACGAGCAGGATACGTCGTCCCTGCGCTCGGGCGTGTGTCACAGCGCCCCTCCCATGACGGGCCGGGTCCGGGACAGCGCCCATGTCGTGGTCTCCAGGACCAGTTCCGAGATGGTTCCGTCCTGCTCCGACATGTCCTTGCCCGTCCGGCCGGCCGGAATCGCCGCGTCGTACGGGTCCGGTTTGTCGAGATCGTTCGTGTCGACGTCGATCAGAATCGCCTTGGCCCGGCGGACCATCTGACTGATCATGTCTGCCCGGGGCAGTGGTGTCCGTACGGTGAGAAACGCGCAGTCGAACACCGATCCCCATTGCCTCGGGTGCTGCCGCATGCTCCAGGAGTTCCTCGCCTCCGCGAGGAGGGATGCGCCGCCGGGGACGAGTTTCCGGGCCACCTGGATATGCGTTTTCTGCAGCTGGACAATGGAGTGCCACAGGCGCGTGGTCCCGGTCCGGAATTCCGCATGGCGTCCGGTGAGCAGCATGCGGACCGGGGCGTAGTCCGGGGCCCAGGTACCGCTGAAGGCCGGGTGCAGCCGGCGCAGGCTGGGCCGGATGACGGAGGCGTAGACGTCGACCGGCAGTCGGCTCGTGTACTCAAGCATGGCGGCGTACGCCCGGACCAGCAGCGTCAGTTGCTCCGCCGCCATGTCCCGGTCGATGTGGCCGTCGCGGTGGCCCTCCAGTACGTCGCTCATGAGCCGCCAGAGAATGAATGACATCTGGTGGCCGGTGATCCAGCGGAACCAGTACAGCGTTTCCGGTTCCGCGTCCGCCGTCCGGGCGTCCAGCGGCCGGTAGCGGAGGAGTTCCTCCCACATGTCGGTGACCTCGGCGGCTTCGGCCGGGCCGATGGCCCAGGGGTCCCCGGGCCAAGGAAGGGCCAGGGGTTCGATTCCGTAGCACTCGTCGCCGTAGTCCCACCCCTCCGGTGAGGGACAACTCAGTGACCAGCGGATCAAGGCACCGTTCATGCTGCCCCCTTCGGGAACCAGGAGAACTCGAATTCGAGTCCGTTGACATCGCGGAAGTAGAAGCTCTCCATGCCGTCGTCGTCCACGACGATGTCGGTGGGCTCCTCGCCGGAGGCGAACCGGAACTCTCCGCCGTCACGCAACGCGAACCACTTCTGGCGCCATGCCACCATCTCCTCGTGCGAATCAAGGACAAGGCATATGTGCTGGAACTGCATGGCCTCCGCCGCCTCGGAAACAGGGGTCGCGGCTGGCCGCTCGAAGAGATGTAACCGCAGATTCTGCAGTTCCACCTCGGTGAGCCGGGTGATTCCCGGAAGGCGTTCCCGGGTTAGTTCTGAGAACCTGTCGAGCGTCCAGTTACTGGTCGCGTTGAAGAAGCTGCGGTACCAGTCCAGGGAATTGTCCAGGTCATGTGTCTGGACTGCCACATGGTGGACGGCCGGGCGTTCAACAGTGGTCGGCATCAGTCGTGGACCTCCGGGCTCGTGGCGGCCAGCCGGGAATTGACTGCAAGCCCGATGAGCGAGATCGGCTCGAGACGGGTCATATGACCGTGTGGTACGCCCGTTTCAGTCAGATGAAGTGAGCCCGTTATATAGGGCTTCCATATCTGGAGTTTCTGCACATTGTCTCCGTCGATCGAGCCGAAGAACAGGGCGTCACCGCGGAAGACGTCCGGTTTTGAATCGGCAAACAGTTTCTTGAGGCCGCGATAAACCTCGGCCACGTTCTTGCCCCCGCTTCCCAGCCAGGCCGCTGTCCGATCGGCGTCCGCTGCGGTCCGGCCGAGGGATTCCATGATTTCCGCGAAAATGTCGTCTGGAGTGTCACCGGCGTCCTCGGCGGAATCCTCGTCCCCGGGCAGACTGTCCATGAGGACGAGCAGCTCCACCTCGTGCCCCTGGTCCTGCAACGTGGTTGCCAGCCGGTGGGCGATGACGCCGCCCAGTGACCAGCCGAGCAGGCGGTACGGCCCGTCCGGCGCGACAGAACGGATACGCGCCAGATATGCCTCGATCAGTTCGTCGGCCGTGCCGGGCATCACCGTCGGGTCGGTCAGTCCCGGCGCCTGCAGCGCATAGACCGGGCAGTCCTGCGCCACGGTGCGCAGGAGCCCGGAGTACACCCAGCCCACACCGGCGGCGGGGTGCACGCAGAAGAGCGGGGGCGCGCTACCCGCCCGCATGCGCAGCAGCGGGGAGTACGGGTCGTTCGACCGTTCCGCCGCGAGTTCACGGGCCACCCCGGCCGGGGTGGGGTGGTCGAAGAGGTCCTTGATGGTGAGTTCGACGCCCATCAGCGTGCTGATCCGGGCCGCCAGCCGGAAGACGAGGAGGGAGTGCCCGCCGAGTACGAAGAAGCTGTCGTCGGGGCCGACCTGGTCCAGACCCAGCACTTCGGCGTACAGATCGCACAGCAGCGCCTCGTCCCGGGACGCTGGCTCACGGGCCTCCCCGGTCGCGCCCGCGCCGAAGTCCGGCACGGGCAGGGCGGCCCGGTCCAGCTTGCCGTGGACGGTCAGCGGCAGGACGTCCAGCACCTCCACCCGCGCCGGCACCATGTGCGCGGCCAGGAAGTGCACCACGCGTTCCCGCACCGCCGCCCCGTCCAGCCGTACACCGGGCGCTAGCACGACATATCCCACCAGCCGGTCGTCGCCGGCGCCGACCCGGTGCACCAGGGCGGCCGCGGCCGACACGCCCGGCACGTCCAGCAGCGCGGCCTCGATCTCCCCCAGTTCGATCCGGAAGCCCCGCACCTTCACCTGGGCGTCGGCCCGCCCGACGAAGACCAGTTCCCCGTCC
>NZ_JBEOVF010000106.1:0-14095 GCF_040295365.1 Streptomyces sp. NPDC002838
TCATGTGGCGGAGCCACCTGGCCCTCCGCACCGTGCGGCGAGCGTGCGTGCCGGGCGTCGCGACGCTGCGGAGATCCATCAGAAGGGCCCTAGGGGGCGTCGACCTGGAACACGCCCGGGATGCGGGAAAGCCCGGCGGCGTACGCGCGCGTGTCGGCCTGTCGATCGAGGACGATCTGGACGGTGTCCGTCGGCTCGGCGGCGAACTCCCGGTGCACGATCTCGGACGTGGTGGGCGAGGACGTGCCCTCGGGCAGGGTGCGCTCGTCGGGGAGGCCGAAGCGCAGACCGAGCAGGGGTGAGGCGGCGACGAGGAGGACGGTCAGGACGCCGGCCCCGGCGAGCAGGGGCGGCGCATGGCGGCGAGCGCGGTGCGGTGCCGGAAGCCGGAGGCGGGCGCGGCGGGACGCTCCACCCGCTGGCCCCGGCGGGCCAGCGCGGCCGGGAGCAGGATCACGGCTCCGGCGACCGCGCTGAGCACGACGAGCACTCCCGCGTACGCGAACGCCGACTCCCCCATCGCGTCGACGCCCTCCTCCGCCTTGCAACTGGACGCACCAGACCCCGCTCACCAGCGTTGACGGGGGGCGCCGCCGATTTCCTGCGACCTGATCCGCCGGACAGGCCCTAGAGAACTACGCACTCTTCGCGGCCCGCCCCTGCTGGGGGGACACCAGACCCACACCGTGGGCGAGTCGGGCCGCCGCGTGCCGGAAGAACGTCGTCCGGTCCTCCACGACCCGGTTGAACTGACCGAACAGCTCGAACCCGATCAGCCCGTACAGCTGGGCCCAGGCCGCGACGAGTGCCGTGACCGTCTCGGGCGGGAGGTCGGGGGCGAGGTCGGCGGTCATCCGCTCGGCCTCGGGGCGCAGGTCGGCGGGCAGTGGAGGCTTGGCCAGGCCGAGGCCCTGGTGGGCGTCGCGCAGGATGCCGATGAGGAGGAGGCCGACGCGGGAGGCGGCCGGGACGGTGGTCTCGGGGGCGGTGTAGCCGGGGACCGGCGATCCGTAGATCAACGCGTACTCGTGGGGGTGCCCGAGGGCCCAGCCGCGTACGGCTTCGCACACCGCGATCCAGCGCTGGGCGGGGTCGGCCTCGACGACTTCTTCGTGCGCGGCCTCGGCGGTCTGACCGAGGGAGTCGTAGGCGTCGATGATGAGGGCGGTCAGCAGGTCGTCGCGGCTGGGGAAGTAGCGGTACAGCGCGGAGGAGACCATGCCGAGCTCACGGGCCACGGCGCGCAGAGAGAGCTTGGCGGCGCCGTCCGCGGCGAGTTGTCTGCGTGCCTCGTCCTTGATGGCGGCGGTGACCTCGATCCTGGCCCGGGCGCGGGCGCCGCGTGTGGTGTCGCTGCTCATGCGGAACAGTGTCCCACGAAGAGAGAGCAGTGCACACAGTTCAGATCAGCGCAAACA
The DNA here is from genome assembly GCF_040295365.1 of Streptomyces sp. NPDC002838. Taxonomy (NCBI): domain Bacteria; kingdom Bacillati; phylum Actinomycetota; class Actinomycetes; order Kitasatosporales; family Streptomycetaceae; genus Streptomyces; species Streptomyces sp. NPDC002838. Next base: position 1,419 of record NZ_JBEOVF010000106.1, read on the forward strand.
AAAGAGAGCACCGCTCTTGCTTCGGATCGCCGAACTCCTCCATACTGTTCTCGAACGAGAGCACTGCTCACAAAAGAGAGCATCGCTCTTTCAAACGTTGGGGGTCCCATGTCCACGCACGTCCAGAAGCCCGGCTGGCTCACGGTCCAGGTCCTCAACCGCGCCGTGGCGTGGATGACCCGCCGCGGCATCAGTGTCTGGGGCTCCCGGGTCCTGGCGGTCCGCGGCCGCAAGAGCGGCGAGTGGCGCACCACCCCCGTGAACCTGCTGACCGTCGACGGACAGCAATACCTGGTCGCACCGCGCGGCCACGTCCAGTGGACGCACAACATGCGTGCGGCGGGCGGGGGCGAGCTGCGCCTCGGCAAGAACGCGGAGGCGTTCACCGCGACCGAGGTGGCCGACGACGACAAGGCCCCGCTCCTGCGTGCCTACCTCAAGCGCTGGAAAGCCGAGGTCGGCGTCTTCTTCAAGGGAGTGGGCCCCGACTCCCCCGACGCCGACCTGCGTCGCATCGCCCCCGACCACCCGGTCTTCCGGGTCGAGGTCACGAGCTGACCTCGCCGACCGAGGGACCCGAGGAACCCGCGGGCCGGCGGTCCAGCACGGTCAGGGCGCGCTGGGCGATGGGGTGGGTGCGGACCATCTCGCCCAGCGAGGTGGCGCCGCGCGTGATGTCCATGAACGCCTTCCAGGCCGGGCGGAAGCCGGTCAGCGCCGCGTGGAAGAGGCCGGGGCGCCGCTCGAAGATCGTCAGCATGCTCTTGCCGACGGCCATCTCGACGCCCAGCCCCGCCTTGATCGCGAAGGCGTAGTTGAGAGCCTGGCGCCGGGTGTCCACGGCGTCGTGCGCCTCCGAGATGCGTACCGCCCACTCCCCCGCGAGCCGGCCCGAGCGCAGCGCGAACGAGATGCCCTCGCGGGTCCACGGCTCCAGAAGCCCGGCCGCGTCCCCGCACACCAGCACCCGCCCGCGCGACAGCGGCGAGTCGTCGGCACGGCAGCGGGTCAAGTGGCCCGAGGAGATGCTCGGTTCGAAGCCGGCGAGACCGAGCCGGGCGACGAAGTCCTCCAAGTAGCGCTTGGTCGCGGCGCCTTCGCCGCGTGCCGAGATCACACCGACCGTCAGCGTGTCGCCCTTCGGGAACACCCAGCCGTAGCTGCCGGGCATCGGGCCCCAGTCGATGAGCACCCGCCCCTTCCAGTCCTCGGCGACCGTCTCGGGCACCGGGATCTCCGCCTCCAGGCCGAGATCCACCTGGTCGAGCTTGACCCCGACATGCGCTCCTATGCGGCTGGCGCTGCCGTCGGCGCCGACGACCGACCGCGCGAGCAGCGTCTCGCCGCCCTGCAGGACGACCGCGACCGTGCGCCGGTCCGGCACGGACGAACCGTGCTGCTCGACCCGCTGGACGGTGACGCCCGTACGCAGTTCGGCGCCCGCCTTCTGCGCGTGCTCGACCAGCTGCTGGTCGAACTCGGGCCGGTTGATCAACCCGAACAGCATCTGCTTGGAGCGGCGGGTGCGGGTGAAGCGGCCGTTGTGCGAGAAGGTGACCGCGTGCACCCGATCGCGGAACGGCAGCTCGAAGCCGGGTGGCAGGGAGTCGCGCGAAGGTCCGATGATGCCGCCGCCGCACGTCTTGTAGCGGGGCAGCTCCGCCTTCTCCAGCACCAGCACGCGCCGCCCCGCGACCGCCGCCGCATAGGCGGCCGAAGCCCCCGCCGGTCCCGCGCCCACCACGACGACGTCCCACACCCGCTGCACGTCGTCCGCCGAAGAGTTCTCGCTGCTCACGATGGTCTACTGCTCCCGATCAAGCCGCTGCCGCACCTGTCTCCCGCATCCTACGGCGGACGTCGCCCCAGGCCACTGGGCGGACGCCGCCCCTGTGGCAGGATCGGCGGCACTCATCGGTACAACGTCGCACCCACAAGGAGCGTGCCCATGTCGTCGCATCCGGTCGCCGAGACCGTCGCCTCGCTGATGCCCAGGGCGAAAGCGGAGCTCACCGAGCTGGTGGCCTTCAAGTCGGTGGCGGACTTCGACCAGTTTCCCAGGAGCGAGAGCGAGGGCGCCGCCCGCTGGGTCGCCGACGCGCTGCGCGCCGAGGGCTTCGAGGACGTGGCCCTGCTCGACACCCCCGACGGCACGCAGTCGGTGTACGGCTACCTTCCCGGCCCCGAGGGCGCGAAGACGGTCCTGCTGTACGCCCACTACGACGTGCAGCCGCCGCTGGACGAGGCCGCGTGGGCCACCCCGCCCTTCGAGCTGACCGAGCGGGACGGCCGCTGGTACGGGCGCGGGGCCGCCGACTGCAAGGGCGGCGTGCTCATGCACCTGCTGGCGCTGCGCGCGCTGAAGGCGAACGGCGGCGTCCCGGTCCACGTCAAGGTCATCGCCGAGGGTTCGGAGGAGATGGCCACCGGGGGTCTGGAACGGTACGCCGAGGAGCACCCCGACCTGCTGGAGGCCGACACCATCGTCATCGGCGACGCGGGCAACTTCCGCGTCGGTCTGCCGACGGTCACCGCCACACTGCGCGGCATGACTCTGGTCCGCGTGCAGATCGACACGCTGGCGGGCAACCTGCACTCCGGCCAGTTCGGCGGCGCCGCCCCCGACGCACTGGCCGCGCTGATCCGCGTACTGGACTCGCTGCGCGCACAGGACGGCTCGACGACCGTCGACGGGCTCACGCCCGAGACGCGGTGGGACGGGCTGCAGTACGACGAGGAGCAGTTCCGCGAGGACGCCAAGGTCCTGGACGGCGTGCGGCTGATCGGCGACGGCACGGTCGCCGACCGGATATGGGCGCGCCCGGCCGTCACCGTCCTCGGCATCGACTGCCCGCCGGTCGTCGGCGCCACCCCGTCGGTGCAGGCGAGCGCCCGCGCGCTGGTCAGCCTGCGGGTGCCGCCGGGCGTGGACGCGGCCGAGGCGACCAAGCTGCTGCAGGCCCACCTGGAGACGCACACGCCGTGGGGCGCCCGGGTGCGCACCGAACAGATCGGCCAGGGTCAGCCCTTCAGCGCGGACACGGCCAGCCCGGCGTACGCGGCGATGGCGGAGGCGATGGCGGTCGCCTACCCGGGTCAGGAGATGCAGTACGCCGGCCAGGGCGGCTCCATCCCGCTGTGCAACACCCTCGCCGCCCTCTACCCGCGCGCGGAGATCCTGCTGATCGGACTGAGCGAGCCGGAGGCCCAGATCCACGCGGTCAACGAGAGCGTGTCCCCCGAGGAGCTGGAGCGGCTGTCGGTGGCGGAGGCGCTGTTCCTGCGCAACTACGCGGCGAGCTGACAGCTCTGCCGAGAGCAGAGGGCCCTCGTCACCGGGCGGGGGCCCTCTTACGGTCGTCCCATGGACGTCATCGAGCTCCTCCCTCGGCTGCACCTCCTGCGCTTCCCGGTCGGGCAGGCTTATCTCTGGCGCGACGGCGACGAGTTGACCCTGATCGATGCCGGACCGGCGGGCTCCGGTGCGCGGATCGACGCTCTCGCGGGCACGCTCGGGCGCGTACGGCGGATCGTGCTCACCCATTTCCACGAGGACCACGCGGGCGGGGCGGGTGAGTTGGCCGCGGCGACCGGCGCCGAGGTGCTGGCCCACCACCTGGACGCACCCGTCGTACGAGGTGAAGCCCCGGGCCCGCCACCGGTGTTCGAGGACTGGGAACGCCCCCTCCACGCGGAAGCCCTACGGCATCTGCCGCAGGGCGAATACCTGCGCCCGCGGCAGGTCACCGAGCTGTCCGACGGGGAGATGCTCGACTTCGGCGGCGGAGCTCGCGTGCTCCACATCCCCGGGCACACACACGGCAGTATCGCCGTCCACCTCCCGGAGCACGGCGTGCTGTTCACGGGCGACGCGGTCGCCGCGTCCCCGGTCGACGGGGCCGTGATGCTCGGCGTGTTCAACCTCGACCGGGCCCAAGCGGTCGCCTCCTTCCACCGGTTGGCGGCGCTGAAGGCGGACCTGGCCTGTTTCGGCCACGGCGATCCGGTGATCGGCCGGGCCTCGGCGGCGCTTCGGAGATCGGCGGACACGTACGGACCGGATCACTGACGATGGGCGCATGCACCGCGACACGCGCCTCGCCAACCACACCGACATCGCCACCGCCCTCTCCCTCCTCAGCGACCGGGAACTCGCGGACCTGGTGGACGCGGGTACGCCGAACGGCTCCGGGATCGGCGGACGTTCGACGCTGATCGAGGTCGACGGCGTCCGGGTCTTCGTGAAGCGGGTGCCGCTCACCGACATCGAGCGGCGGCCCGAGCACGTCCGCTCCACCGCCAACGTCTTCGGCCTGCCGCCCTTCTTCCACTACGGCATCGGGGTCGTCGCCAGCCCCGGCCTCGGCGCCTGGCGGGAACTCGCCGCGCACACGATGACCACGAACTGGGTGCTGGCCGACCGGTTCGCCGGCTTCCCGCTGATGCACCACTGGCGGGTCCTGCCCGACACCCCGCGCCCTCTCCCGGACGAACTGGCCGACGTGGAACGGGCCGTCGCCTACTGGGGCGGCACCCCACAGGTGCGCGAGCGCATCGAGGCCCGGCGGACGGCGTCCGCGAGCCTGACACTGTTCCTGGAGTACATCCCGTACACCGTCCACGACTGGCTCGAAACCCGCCTCGAAGCCGGTGACGCGGACACGGCCGTCCCCCTGGTCGAGCAGGGGCTGGAGGCCGTCGTCTCCTTCCTGCACGGGCAGGAACTCCTGCACCTCGACGCCCACTTCGGGAACTTCCTCACCGACGGCCGCCGTCTCTTCCTCACCGACTACGGCCTCTCGTTGTCGCCCCGCTTCCGTCTGTCGCCCGAGGAACGCGACTTCGTCGACCGGCACCGCCACTACGACCGTGCCTACACCCGCTCGTACCTGGTCGTCTGGCTCGTCACCGACCTGTACGGGTACCGCGGGCAGGAGCGGGAGGCCTTCCTCCGCGCGTGCGCCGACGGGGCGCGGCCGGACGGGATTCCGGAGGCCGCCGCCGACGTCATCGCGCGGCGCGCCCGAGGGGCCGCCGTGATGGGCGAGTTCAACCGGCGGTTCCAGGAAGAGAGCAGGCTTACGCCGTACCCGCCGGAGTCTCCTCACTCCCCCTGACTGCCGGGTCGAGGACGATGTCCTCGTCGCGTGCCTCGATCGTCGGCTCCTCGGGAAAGTGACAGGCCGTCAAGTGCCCCTCGCTGTTCCCCGAGAGACGGACCAAAGGCGGTTCCTCGGTCGCGCACTTGTCCTGAGCCTTCCAGCAGCGGGTACGGAAGCGGCAGCCGGACGGCGGGTCGACCGGGGAGGGTACGTCGCCCGCCAGGCGGATGCGTTCGCGCCGCCGGGTGCTGTCCGGGTCGGCCTCGGGGACGGCGGAAAGCAGCGCGTGCGTGTAGGGGTGCCGGGGCCGTGTGTAGAGCGCCTGCCGGTCGGCGACCTCGACGATCTTCCCGAGGTACATCACCGCGACGCGCTCGCAGAAGTGGCGGACGACGGCGAGGTCATGGGCGATGAAGACGAACGCGATGCCGAACTCCCGTTGGAGATCCTGCAGCAGGTTGACGATCTGGGCCTGGATGGACACGTCCAGCGCGGAGACCGGTTCGTCGGCCACGATGAGCTTCGGCCTGAGGGCGAGGGCGCGGGCGATCCCGATGCGCTGGCGCTGACCGCCGGAAAACTCGTTCGGGTAGCGGTTGTAGTGCTCGGGACTGAGGCCGACCGTCTCCAGCAGTTCCTGGGCGCGCCTCTTGTGGCCCTGGGGCGGGTTGATGCCGTTGAGTTTCATCGGCGTCTCGACGATGGTGCCGACGGTGTGCCGGGGGTTCAGCGAGGAGTACGGGTCCTGGAAGATCATCTGGAGGTTCCGGCGCGCCTCCCTCATCCTGGCCTCGGGTGTGTGGGTGATGTCCTCGCCGTCGAACACGACGGTGCCGGCCGTGGGTTCCAGCAGCCGGGTCACCAGACGGCCCGTGGTCGACTTGCCGCAACCCGACTCGCCGACCAGGCCCAGCGAGCGACCGGCGCCGACCGTGAAGTCGATGCCGTCGACGGCGTGCACGGCGCCGATCTGCCGCTGGAAGACGATGCCCTGCCGGAGGGGGAAGTGCTTCGCCAGGCCGCTGACCTCCAGCAGCGACTCCGTGGTGGGCGCGGCCTGCGATGCGGGAAGGTGCTGGGTGCTGCTCACGGCATGCTCCTCTTCGTCCGCCGCCGTCACCGCGCGGCTCCGGCGGCCGTGCGGCCGCGGATCTCTTTCCTGGTCTCCGGGGTGAGATGGCAGGCGGCGAGGTGCCGGTCGGTGCCGGAGACGCTCAGCAGCTCGGGCCGTTCCACCGTGCAGCGCCCCCCGGGCACCCAGCCCTTGTAAGTGCAGCGCGGGTGGAAGGCGCAGCCACCCGGAGGGTTGATCAGACTCGGTGGGGAACCGGCGATCGGGTTCAGCCGTCGGTCGACGTCACTGGTGAGGTGCGGCATCGACTCCAGCAGGCCCCATGTATAGGGGTGTTGGGGATCCTTCAGCACGTCGCGCACGGTGCCGTACTCGATCCTTCGGCCGCCGTACATCACCAGGATGTCGTCGGCGACGTCGGCCACGACGCCGAGGTCGTGCGTGATGAGGATGACGGCGGAGCCGAACTCCTCCTGCAGATCGCGGATCAGGTCCAGGATCTGGGCCTGGACAGTGACGTCCAGGGCGGTCGTGGGTTCGTCGGCGATGAGCAGCGCGGGGTCGCAGACGAGGGTCATGGCGATCATGGCGCGCTGCCGCATGCCGCCGGAGAACTGGTGCGGGTAGTCCTTCGCCCGGCGCTCGGGCTGCGGGATGCCGACCCGTTTCAGCATCTCGACCGCCCGCTCCCGGGCCTCCTTCTTGGCGACCTTGTGGTGCACCTGGTACGCCTCGGCTATCTGGGCGCCGACGGTGAAGTACGGGTGCAGGGCGGACAGCGGGTCCTGGAAGATCATGGAGACCGTCCTGCCGCGCAGCGCGCGCATCTCGCGCTCAGGGAGGGCGACGAGCTCCCTGCCCTCCAGCCGGATCTCGCCGGACACCATGGCGCGGGTGCCCTTGTGCAGCCCCAGCAGGGCCAGCGAGGTCACCGACTTTCCCGATCCGGACTCGCCGACGATGCCGAGCGTGCTGCCCTTCTCCAGGGTGAAGGAGACTCCGTCGACGGACTTGACGATGCCGTCCTCGGTAGGGAAGTGCACGCGCAGGTCCCGTACGTCGAGGAAGGGGGCGGAGGCGGGCGCGAGGTCCGCGGGCTGTGGAGAGGTCTGCAGGGACACTGGGCTTTCCTTACGCGGCTGTCGGGGCTCAGGCGAGCCGTACACGCGGATCGACGAGGCCGTACACCACGTCGACGACGACGTTGGCGAGCACGACGAACGTGGCGGCGAAGAGCGTGGTGCCGAGGATGACCGGCAGGTCGGAGTTCTGCACCGAGTCCACCGCGAGCTTGCCGATGCCGTTGATGCCGAACACCGACTCGGTGATGACGGCGGAGCCGCCGATCAGGGAGCCGACGTCCATGCCGAAGATGGTGATGATCGGGGTGATCGCGGCCCTCAGCCCGTGCTTGAGGACGACCTTCGCGGCCGGTAGTCCCTTGGCGCGGGCGGTACGCATGTAATCCTCGGCGAAGACCTCCAGCATCGAGGAGCGGGTGAGCCGGGTGTACAGCGCGAGGTAGACGATGACGAGCGTGGCCCACGGCAGGATCAGCCCCTGGAACCAGGCGGTCGGGTCCTGGGTGATCGGTGTGTAGCCGGCCGTGGGCAGGATCTGCCACTTGTCGACGAACAGGAACAGCAGCAGCAGACCGATGAAGTAGATCTGCACGGAGACGCCGACCAGGGCCAGTCCGACCGCCGCCTTGTCGGCGGCCCGGCCCCTGCGGACCGCGGCGACCGTGCCGAGGCCGACGCCCAGGACGAGGAAGACCACCGCGGCGCCGAGGCCGAGCGACAGGTCCGCCGGGAAGTCTCCCAGCAGGGTGGTGAGGACCGGTGTGTCGGTCTGGAAGGAGACGCCGAGGCAGGGCGCGCCGCAGTGCACGCGCACGCTCTGGTCGCCGAAGTCGCGGCCGACGAAGAGCCCCTTGAAGAACTCCCAGAACTGCGTCATGAAGCTCCGGTCGAGGCCCAGCGAGTGCCTGATCTCCACCAGTCGGGAGGGCGAGCAGGTCTTCCCGCAGGCCAGGAGCGCGGGGTTGGACGGCAGGGCGAAGAAGATGACGAAGGTGATCACGGTGATCACCAGCAGGATCACGGCCGCTGCCAGCAGGCGTCGGATGAGGTAACGAAGCATGTCGTGCGGGGCCCTGACGTGAGTGGGGTGCCCGCCGGCCGAGGGCCGCCGGCGGGCCTGAGAGGGATGCCTCAGTGGGTGACGTAGACGTGCACCAGGCTCGGTTCGGCGAGAACGGCGTCCGGGATGACCCCGCCGACCTTGGAGCCCGAAAGCTCGCTGAAGTTCATGTACATCAGCGGCACCACGGCGGCGTCCTTCATGATCTGCTCGTCCAGGGCGCCGTAAGCGGCGTTGGCCTGGTTGATGCTGGTCATCTTGCCGATCTTGTCGATCTGCGCGTTGATCTTCGGGTCGTTCAGGTACGACAGGTCCTGGTTGGACTGCGGCAGCTTCGCGATCTGCCGGCCGTCGAACAGGACGGGCAGCACGGTGGAGGCGTTGGGCCAGTCGGCGATCCAGTCGCCCCATGTGAGGTCGTACTGGTTCTTCACGTTGTCCACGGTGCTGAAGTAGTTCGCCGCGTCGATCGGGGTGATGTTGACGGTGATGCCGATCTTCCCGAGCGAGGTCTTCACCGCGTCGGCGAAGTGCTCCTGCGTGGTGGTGTTCTCCACCGCCAGCGACATGGTGGGCTTCGGGTTGCCGGCCTGCTTCATCAGCGCCTTGGCCTTGGTGAGGTCACCGGCCGGGTTCGTGCTGTAGAGGTTGAACTTCTTGTAGCCGTCGATGCCGGGGCTGAGCATCGTGCTCGCGTAGTCGCCGTACGCCGAACCGCCGAAGGCGCCCCGGACGGTGGTCTTGTCGATCGCGTCCTCGATGGCCTGGCGGACGCGGATGTCCTTGACCCGGCCGGTGTTGATGGCCATGTAGTTGATGCCCGGAGCCGGGATCTTGTAGTAGCGCGACTTCACGGCCGCGTCGCCCGCGATCGACGTCAGGTCGGAACCCGCTATCGGCCACTGCATGATCGAGGTCTGGGCGGTGCCGGCGTCGGACTTGATCTGCTGGTCGATGGCGGCCTGGTCCTGGCCGAACTTCACGTCCATCTCGTCGACGTTCTGCTCCCGGATCGGGTCCGTGGACCGGCTCCAGTACTTGTTCTTGACGAGGACGAGTTCCTTGTTCTTCGTGTACGACTTGATCATGTAGGGCCCGTCGGACCAAACGTGCGTGTCGTACGTGGAGCCCGTGTCATGGGCCTTGGGAACCGCCGACCACCCGGTCATGGCCGTCGTCTGCTCGAAGTCGGCGACCGGCTGGTTCAGATGGAAGACGACGGTGTACTTGTCCGGCGTCCCGATGGAGTCGAGTTGCTGCCCCTTGTAGGGGCCCTTGTACGTGGAGCCGCCGCTCAGCCACTGACTGGCGTACGGCGGGCCGCCGTTGATGTCGGGTGAGAAGGTGCGCTCCACGCCGTACTTGACGTCCTGTGCGGTGACCTCGGTGCCGTCCTGCCACTTGATCCCGTGGCGCAGGTGGAAGGTCCACACGGTGGCGCCCTTGCTGGGCGTTCCGGTGTCGGTGGCCAGGTCGCCGACCAGCTTCGGCTGGTCGCCGGTCTCGTCCCAGCCGGTGAGGGTGCGCACGAACTCCTGGGCCATGCTGGACCCTTCGGTCGTGTAGACGCGTTGAGGGTCGAGGTGGTCGAAGTCCGCATGGTCGAGGACCGTCAGCGTGCCCCCCTTGGTCGGGGAACCGCTGCCTGTGGTGCTCGAGGAGCCCCCGCAGGCGGTGGCCCCCAGGGTGATCGCCACGGCGGTGGCCGCGAGGGCGATCGAGCGCCTTCTGCGCGTCATGAGGTAACACTCCGTTCTTTTACGGGCTCGGCGTCGGCGGTCCGCGTGGGACCGTCCGGCCGGTGATCGGGAGGAACGCGTCAGCCGCGGGCCGCGCGGGGGTCGAGGGCGTCCCGGACGCCGTCTCCGAGGAGGTTGAGGGCCAGCACGAGGACGAGGAGCAGGACGCCGGGGATGAACAGGTACATCGGGTCCTGCAGGAAGAACTGCGAGGCGTCCGAAAGCAGCGCTCCCCAGTCCGGGTTGGGCGGGATGACGCCCACCCCCAGGTACGACAGGGCCGCCTCCGTGGTGATGTTCTGCGGGACGGCGAGCGCGAAGGAGATCAGTACCGGCGCCCACAGGTTCGGCAGCAGCTGACGGAAGAGGATGTGCCGCCGGCCGGCGCTCATCAGCCGTGCCGCGTCGACGAACTCCCGCTCGCGCAGGGACAGCACCTGGCCGCGCACCAGGCGGGCGGTGTAGGCCCAGGCGAACACCGCGATATTGAGGACGAGGACGAGCAGCCGGAGGTTCTCGTCGGTGCCGCCGTGGCTGTTGGTCTGCAGCGCGTTCTGGATGACCGGGGTGAGCGCGATGATGAACAGCAGCTGCGGGAAGGCCAGCATCACGTCCATCACCCGCGACAGCACGGAGTCGACCCAGCCGCCGGAGTAGCCCGCCGCCAGCCCGGCCACGACGCCGACGACGGTGGACAGCACGGCCGACGCGAAGCCGACGAAGAGCGAGGTGCGCAGGCCGTAGACGATCCGGCCGAAGAGGTCGTATCCCGTTCCGGGTTCGACCCCCAGCAGGTGGGTGAGGCTGATCCCGCCCAGTGACCCGTACGGGAAGTTGCCCGTGTCCGGGTCGATCGCCTTTCCGTCCGGTGTGATGGGCCCCCAGCCGGTCAGCGCGGTGAGCACCGGGGCGAGCAGTGCGATCACGATGAACAGGACGGTCACCACGAACGCGGTCATGGTGACCTTGTCCCGCCTGATGCGCTTGAAGGCCATGCGGGCCGGTGAGCGTCCGGCGATGGCGGGGCCGCCGGATCGGGGGCCGGGCGCCGGTTCGTCGGCCGGAAGCGCGGTCGCCGAGGGGTAGGGAGTCGTCATGCGGATGTGCCCCTGAGTGAAAGGCATGGCGGCGGCCGTGTGTCGGCGCCGTGAGACTGAGCGGACTCTCGCAACGTGCCGAGAGCCCGGTCAAGACGGATAAGCAGCAGAAAGGGGATTGTTTGCGCTTGTTGCCAAGAGTTGACGAGAGCCGGACGTTTCATTAGCTCTGACATGGAGGTATTTCGACGGTCCCTTGGGGAGATCCGGGCCAACGTCTCCGTCGGGCGACCTCGTCCGGGCATGCCGAAGTCCCCGCCGACACCAGGGAGCGGCGGGGAATGTCACCGGATGTCAGCCGATCGGAATGCCGGCTTCCAGATACATCGCCGCCCCGCGTTCCCGGGCCCGCAGGGCCCAGCGCAGCCGTTCGTAGCGGACGGGCGGCAACAGGTCGGCGGCCTCCTCCTCGGTGGCGAAACGCCAGTCGCGCAGCTCGGGCCCGGGCAGCAGGAGGCGTCCGGCGTCGGCGGAGTCGAGGCGGCCGCCGTCGAAGAGGAGGCGCAGGCCGCCGTAGCCCGGAGGGGCGGGCGGTTCCCAGTCGACGACGAGCAGGCGGGGTACGTCGTCCAGGCGGATCCCGGTCTCCTCGGCGACTTCGCGCATGCCGGCGCGGGCGGGCGCCTCGCCCGGTTCGACGACGCCGCCGGGGAATTCCCAGCCGGCTTTGTAGGTGGGGTCGACGAGCAGGACCCGGTCCCGCTCGTCGAAGAGGAGGACGCCGGCCGCGAGGGTCTCGGCGGTGGGCTCGGGTGTCTGCACGATGTCGCACGCCGGCACGGTGCCGCTGCCCACGGCCTCGGCTATGCGGGCGGCGGTCTCGTACGGCGTGAGGGCGCTGGTGTCTATCGGGTGGGCGTCGGCGGTGAGCCAGTTGGCGAGGGCGGCTCGGTACGGTTCTATGTGGTCGTACGACCACTGCCGTATTCGCATCTCTCCGTCGGGGAGGTCGGGCGGGACCTCGCGGTGGGCGATGCGCTCGCGCAGGATCGTTTCCCCCGGAGCGAGCAGGACATGCCGGACGGTGATCCGGCGCGCGGCGAGGCCGCCGAAGATCTCGTCGCGGTAGTCCTGGCGCAGGAGGGTCATGGGGACCACCAGGGTCCCGTCGAGCTCGGCGAGCATCGCGGCCGCCGTGTCGATCACCAGTCGTCGCCAGATCGGCAGGTCCTGGTAGTCGCCGACCTCGGCGAGGTGTTTGGGCGGCAGCAGGTGCGTGAGCGCTGCGCCGATGACCTCGGGGTCGAAGAGCGTGCTGTTGGGGATCAGTTCGATCAGCTCCCGTGCGGTGGTGGTCTTCCCCGCACCGAACGCGCCGTTGATCCAAACGACGGTCACGTTTCCCCCTCTTCTGTTGGCCCCCTGTGGCTTGCCCGCTCCACCCTGCCACGGAAACCAGCCGCAGTTGAGGGCACACAACACGTGGCGCCGGTGCCCCCCTTCTCAGGGGGGGCCGCCGCCCCCGGAGAGGGGGGGCCTTCCACGTCAGACGCTAGGACCCGGTGAGGGTTGGGAGGCATGCGGG
>NZ_JBEOVF010000107.1:0-13970 GCF_040295365.1 Streptomyces sp. NPDC002838
GTCCAGCAGTTGGCGGTGGCAGTAGCCCTCGGGCCGTCCGCCCCGCCCCTGAAGCCAGGCCGGCACCGGCAACAACGGCCGGATGGCCGCCCACTAGCCACGACGGGCTGCACTTGGCGGCAGTTGCCGCCGGTCTTCGGTCCGTCGGGGCCGACCGCGCACCGGCGCTTCACCGAGTGGACCGCCGCCCGGGTCTGGGCCAAGCTGCACCGCGTCATCCTCGACGAGCTGGGTTCGCGCGGCGACCTGGACTGGTCGCGTTGCGCGATCGACTCGGTGAACATGCGGGCCCTGAAAGGGGGGACCTGACAGGTCCGAATCCTGTAGACCGGGGCAAGAAGGGCTCGAAGATCCACTTGATCACCGAGCGGACCGGTTTACCCCTCTCCATCGGCATCTCTGGCCCTAACCTGCACGACAGCCAGGCACTCGAGCCGCTCGTGCGCGGCATCCCGCCGATCCGATCCCGCCGCGGCCCACGCAGACGACGGCCCGCCAAGCTGCACGCGGACAAGGGCTACGACTACGACCACCTGCGCCGATGGCTACGCAAGCGCGGCATCCGGCACCGCATCGCCCGCAAGGGCATCGAGTCCTCCACCCGGCTCGGCCGGCACCGCTGGACCATCGAGCGCACGATGTCCTGGCTGGCCGGCTGCCGCCGCCTGCACCGCCGCTACGAACGCAAGGCCGAACACTTCCTGGCCTTCACCGCCATCGCCTGCAGCCTCATCTGCTACCGCAGAATCGCCAAATGAGACGACGTCTTAGCCGCCCGCTCCGAGCTGACGGTCCCACCTGGCACAGGTTGTAGAGACCGTCCGTGGGCGTCCAGGCCAGTCCAAGACGAGCGCGTAATACCAGGTCAGGGCATTCTGATCCGGGGGAGTCGACGCAGTCGGTGATAGGCGTGTGAGAGCGGTGTGCGACGAGAGGCCCCGCGGGTGCGGCCCGGCGGGGCTTCTGAGTAGGTGGGTTTCAGTGTCCGCCGTGAGCTCCCTTGCACTCGAGTTCTCCTCTCTCGAGCACCCGAGTGCAAGGGAACTCTTCGCGGCCAACCAGGACGTAGCCATCGCTCCTGCAAAGTTCAATGCCTTTGGGGCGCCTGCGGCACTGCCTGATCCTATGAGGCTGCGCGGACCGCGGACCGCGGACCGCGTGCACGCGACCGCCCAGGCGCCGTTGGACCCGGCGGGGCTGTGGCCGACCGTGGTCCGCGGCGCAGCCTGGCCCAGGGCCGGTGCGGTGTGCTGGGCGCACGGAGGTCCCGAGCGCGGGCTGTTCATGGCCCGGTGAGCCTGCCAACATCTGTAAGTCCGGTGTACGCCGGCCCGTCCGCTTTTTCTGCCGCCTGCTGAGCCCGGGCGCCGACATCGACGGTTGGAACTTGCACTGTGGGCCCCACCGTAGAGGGAAGCGTTCGGGCACGGGTGCCGGTCCCGGAGGCAAACGACAGGACCTAGCATGAGACGTCCTGGTGAGCGGGGCTTTCGGAAGTACGCCGTCGTCGGGGCCTCCGTCCCAGGTGGCGCGGATGTGCGTAGGGCTGTGTCGGGTGCCTTGCACGTCATTCGTCGAGGGGCGGGTCTGCATTGCCGACGTCTATCACGCGAAGCGGCACTGGAACCGCAGGGCAGGCGCATCGAGAAGGTCCGCTTCGGCGCACGTGGGCTGGAAATGCTCCTTGTCGTGGGCCCGCATCCCAACTTGCGGACTCGGCGCTGAAGGCCGGCGCGCCCGTGGTTCCGGTTCCCGCAAGGCTGAGTCCCCTTCATCTGGCGATGCCCCTGCGGCTCGTGGGTCACACCGTGACATCGGGCTCGGGTTCGGGGACCGCCTGAGCCCAGGTGGCCATGGCCTCAAGGACGTCGCGCAGTCCCTCGCCGAGCGGGGTGAGGCGGTACTCGACGCGTGGGGGGATCTCCGCGTAGGTGGTGCGGGTGACGATGCCGTGGGCCTCGAACTGGCGCAGTCGGCTGGTCAGGGTGTGTGGGCTGATGCCGGGCAGGGCCTCGCGCAGTGCGGTGAAGCGGTGGGGGCCCTTCAAGAGTTCGCGCACGATGAGGGTGGCCCAGGGGCCGTTGAGCAGCGTGAGGAACCGGGCGACACCGCACTCAGGAAGGCAGGGATTGGTCACTTTTCGAGAGTAGCCCATTAGTGCAGTTGATGTAACTGGTGCACCGTATGCACTAATGAATCCATGACCTACGTGATCCATGGCGCCACCGGCGCCCAAGGTGCCCCTGTCGTCTCCGCTCTCGCTGCGGCGGGAAGGTCCGTGACCGCTGTTACCCGCAACGCCGACGCCGTCGTGGGCGGCGCACGCGTGGTGGCCGCCGCCTACTCCTCGGCCGCTGATCTGACCGACGCCTACCGTGGTGCCGAAGGAGTGTTCGTCCACCTGCCGGTCACCGCAGAAGAAGACCGCCAGATCTTCGCGGGCAATATCCTCACTGCCGTCCGTGCGGCCCGGCCGGCCCGCGTCGTGTTCTCCACCAGCGGCTTCCCGATCGATGGCGCCATCGGCGGTGCCGCCGCGACGCTGGCTGCCGGCCTGGCCGACAGCGGAGTGTCCCATGCGGTGATCGCGCCCGAGCTGTACCTGGAGAACCTGCTCATGCCCTACGTCATGGACTCGGTCCGTGAGCGCGGTGTTCTGCCTTACCCGATCCGGGCCGACTTCCCCGTCTCCTGGGCGTCCCACCTCGACATCGCCGACGCCGCCGTCGCCCTGTTCGAGCGCCCGGACGTCACCGGTGTGGTCTCTGTCGGACAGTACCCGGCGATCACGGGGCCGGATCTGGCCGAGGCGTTCGGCGCCAGGCTGGGCCGGGGCGTGGTCTTCGAGCCGATCACTCCTGAGGAGTTCCGTACCTCGGTCGCGCCCCTGATCGGGGAGGCCGCGGCTGCCGATATCGCGGGGGCCTACCGGGCGATGAGTGCCATGCCTGGCCGCTCGATCGCACCGGAGACCTCCGCCCAGAAGCTGCTGGACGTCACCCCTCGGACCACGAGCCAGTGGCTGGCCGACGTCGGGCTGTGATCGTCCGGCCGCCTTCGTTCGCGGTGGGGCGGACCCCGCACTCGAGGCCAGGAGCCGGGCACCCGTGAGGTGCCCGGCGGCTGCGCCGTCCCGCCTCGGGCACAGCCTCCAGGTGACGCCATCTACGTGACCGCCCGATCAAACCGACAGCGGAAGGACTGCACGCCTTCGCCCCCGCTGTCTGTTTGAAGGTCGTGCTTGACCGGGGCTCTGATCGTTGGCCTGGGCGGGAAGCCAGGCATGGGGGCTGGGCATTTCAGAGCGGAACGATCGCCAGTCGGATGCCGAGCCCGATGAGTGCGGAACCCATGACCCCGTCGAGCACTGCCGAGAGTCCGGGGCTCGCGAGTCGGCGGCCCACCCGGGTCAGCAGATAACTCATTCCCGGATACCACGTCATGAGCACCGCGGTGTGAGCGGCGAGCAGGGTAGCGGCCGCCGGGACGATCGCATCGTCCGGTCCGATGAACTGAGGGAAGACGGTGGTGTAGAAGATCCCCACCTTGGGGTTGAGCAGGTCGCCGATCAGACCGCGGCGGAACCCGCCGAGCGCGGACAGCCCGGGGACGAGACCGTCGGGCGGCTGAACCGCTGGCCTGCGCCGGGCCGAGCGTAGGGCCTGCACGCCCAGCCAGATCAGGTATGCCGCGCCCGCGAGGCGGAGTGTGTCGTAGGCCACGCGCGAGGTCGCCAGCAGCGTGGCGAGCCCGAGGACGGAGCCTGCCGCCCAGAAGACTTTGCCGAGCGTCAAGCCGACCGTGGCGGCGACCGCGGCACGCTGACCGCCCTGTCGCGCGCAGCCGAGCACGACCGTGAGATTGGCACCCGGAGTCGCCGCCAGGACCAGGCACAGCGCGACGAAGGAGCCCAGCTGGGCCCAGCTCAGCCCTGGCACGCCGGCTCACCGCCACCGGCTGCCCGTCCGACCGCCACCGTCACCGGCTCTTGAGGTGACGGTCCGCGGGGCGGCGCAGGGCCGTCCTTGAGGACATCCCCGGCCAGCAGCACACGGGGGCGGCCGCAGGCGCAGCGCTGGTAGCGCACCCAGCCCAGGGAGGTCGAGTGCTTCGACAAGGTGAGGAAGAGGCATGAAGTCACGCCGTGAGCGTGATGCAATGAGTGAATGCATTTCAACGCTTACGGCGGCAACGCGGCCCTGCTGGCGGCCACCCTGGCCAACCTGGACGACCGGTGCGACACCGCGACGGTCGAGACGCTGCTGGCCGAGCACCGGGTGGCGCGCCCCCGTCTGACCGGCGAGCAGCTCCAGCAGCTGCTGGCCTGGCGCCCGCGCCTGTGGGAGGCGTTCGCGGCCCCCACCACGCCCGAGCAGGTCGATGCCGTCAACCGCCTGCTGACCGATGCGGCGGCCCGCCCCTACGTGTCCACCCACGACGGCCAGCCGCCCCACCTGCACTACGCCGACGAGAACGCCGACGTCGTCACGCGCGTGCGGGCCGTTACCGCGGCCGGGCTCGCCTTGGTCCTCACCGAGACCGATCCCTGCCGTCTCGGGCGGTGCTCGGCACCAGGCTGCCGCGCCGTCTTCGTCGACGTCTCCCGCAACGGCCGCCGCACCTACTGCTCACGCCTGTGCGCCACCCGGGTCCACGTGTCCGCGCATCGCGACCGCAAGCAGCAGCGGTAGGGCCGTCCACCTCACCGTGCCGTGCCCGCCGGCGCTCAGAGAGTCGCGCGCAGGTGGCTGACCGTGACGAAATGGTAGCCGCGCGCGGTGAGGGTGCGCAGGATCTCGGGAACGGCGGCGACCGAGGTGGGGTGGATGTCGTGGATCAGGACGACGTCGTTGGGTTCGGCCTGGGAGATGACAGTCTGGGCGACCTTGGCGGGGTCGTGGGACTTCCAGTCCAGGGTGTCCACGTCCCACAGGACGGGGGAGAGGCTGGTGGCCGCCCGGACCTTGCCGTCGATCGCGCCGTACGGCGGGCGGAACAGCGTGGGTTCCTTGCCCGTGGCGGCCTTGATCGCCGCGTTGGTGCGCTGCAGCTGGGAGCGGACCTGGGCGGGGGTGAGGTTGGTGAGGACCGGGTGGTTCCAGGAGTGGTTGGCTATCTCGTGGCCGGACTTCATCTCGGCGCGGACGATGTCGGGGTGGGTGGCGACGTTCTGGCCGACGACGAAGAAGGTGGCTCGCGCCTTGTACTGGGCGAGGTGCTTGAGCAGCGTTCCCGTCTCGGGGGCGGCGGGGCCGTCGTCGAAGGTCAGGGCGATGCACTTGGCCTTGGAGCAGTCCGTGGTGTCTTCCCCTGGGTCCGGCTGGGCGGCGACGGGCGGGGCGGGTGTGTGGGCGGCACCGAGGTCGAGCTTGTCGTCCGGGTTGGTGGTCTGCCGCTGGGCGCGGCTGCCGAAGTCGGACAGCCATGGGGTGACGGTCGCCCTGGGGAGGGTGACGGAGATGCGGCCGGCCGGGGGGAGGCCGACCGTGCCTCGGTCGAAGTCCACCTTGAGATCGCCGTCGGTGGTGAAGGCCATGTCGTCCAGGTAGGCGTCGCGGCTCTCCTGGTCGTCGAGGGCCTCGACGGTGTCGGGGGTGACCCCCTCCCGTTTCTCCAGGCGCTTCTTCAGGGCCGAGACGAAGGCGTCCCAGGAGCCGTCCGCGATGAAGCCGGGGGAGGGCCGGTACTTCTTGGCGGCACCGTCGTACCAGTACGCCCTGGTGGCCAGGCCGTCCGCGTTCGACGTACGGTCGACCGTCCCCAGCCGGACGCCCAGTACGTCGCCGGAGGCCACGAGGAACGAGAAGCTGACGTTCAGCTCGGGGCCCTCCGGGCCGTCTGTCCCGGCCGAGCCGCCGCAGCTCG
Organism: Streptomyces sp. NPDC002838; assembly: GCF_040295365.1. Taxonomy (NCBI): domain Bacteria; kingdom Bacillati; phylum Actinomycetota; class Actinomycetes; order Kitasatosporales; family Streptomycetaceae; genus Streptomyces; species Streptomyces sp. NPDC002838. Next base: position 5,866 of record NZ_JBEOVF010000107.1, read on the forward strand.
GCGGGCCGCCGATGTCCGTGCCGAGGAAGACCGCGAGGCGTCCCTCCACGTCCTTCTTCATCGCGGTCGTCATCCTGTCGGCGCCGGGGACGTCCGGGTAGCTCGTGGCCCAGGGGCACGAGGGGTCGGTGCTGCTGTCGTTGACGATGTTGACGCCCTTGAGCTTGGTCAGATCGACTTGGCTGCCGGTGTCGTTCCCTCGTGTCCGGGACGGGCCGTCCGGGGACGGCGCGGAGTCCGCCGGTGTCGAGCCGGTGGAGCAGGCGGCCGTCAGGGCGAGCGAGCCGAGCAGGAGGAGGACAGGGGCGAGGGTGCGTCTGGGCATGCAGGAACCTGGGTGCGTGAGGAGCCGGGGGCGCGGGTCGGAGTGTGCGGCACGCGAGCTGTCACTGCGCTGCGGCGTCCCGCTGCGATTCCTTGCAGGGCAAGGGCCTTCTTTTCGCCGGGTCAAGCTATGTTTTCGGTCGATCTTCCGCAATCCCCGTAGCCCTCCGCCGGCCCGAATGTGACCACTCTCTCTCCGGCCGCGCTCTGCGCATGTGGCGGCAGGCTCCACGACTTGGGGAAGCGAAAGGAGCTGCACGAGGACGGCTCGAGCGGGCGGGCTGGCACCAGGAGGCGCTGATCGCCGTCGAGGCCGAGGTCGGGCGCCCGCTGCCGTGGCCCTGGCGCGGCAGGTGCCGGGGCCCACGAGCAGGAGGTCGGGTTGACCAGGGCCAGGGTGACGCGCGACTTCGACGCGTCGAGGCCCGCCGGCCGCTGGGGTCAGGCCCGTTGCCTCGCCACCCGCTGCTGAAGGGCCTTCTCCAGCAGGTTCAGCGCCTCCACCACCCGCTCGCGCTCCGCACCGAGGCTGTCGAGCAACTCGGCCTCCGTCGCCAGCTGCCGGGGGAACATCGTGTCGATCGCGTCGCATCCCGCCGGTGTGACGGTGACCAGTGCGGCGCGCCGGTCGGCAGGGCTCGGACGGCGTTCGACGAAGCCGCGCTTCTCCAGCTTGGCCAGCGTCTTGCTGACGGCGGCGCGGGAACATCGCAGGGTTTCGGCGAGCCGACGGGCGATCACCGGACTCTGGGCATGCCGGAGTTGTACGAGGGCGTCGAGCTCCGGTGCGGTCAGCGGGGCGCCCTCGTACAACGGCTCCAGGGCGGTGGTCAGCATGGCCTCGATGCGCTTGATGGGGCCCACGATGTCCATGGGGGAGGTGTCGAGATCAGGGCGCGCGGCGGTCCACATCGCGCGGAAGTCGACGGGAGCCGAGGGGGAAGTCATTGTTTCCGCCAATTGTTAACCAGTAGACAAACCATTTACTGTGTTGATCCATGGTAACCACCAGGAGTTCCGAATCGGTGTCCCAGGCCCCGACCCCCGCCGCGCCGCCCCGGCGGACCGGTGTGCTGATCGCGCTGCTCGGTGCGCTGACCGCGGTGGCCCCGCTTGCCACCGACATGTACGTTCCCGGCTTTCCGGAGATGGGCCGCACGCTGCGCGCGAGCGACTCGGCCGTGCAGCTGACCATGACCTCGTTCCTGGCCGGTCTGGTCATCGGCCAGCTGCTCATCGGCCCGCTGAGTGACCGCCTCGGCCGCCGCCGTCTCCTGATTCCCGGAACCGCGCTGTTCGCCGTGCTGTCCGTGGCCTGCGCCGCCGCGCCCACGGCCGAGGTGCTGACCGCCGCCCGCTTCCTTCAGGGTGTCGCCGGCGCCGCGGGCATGGTGCTGGCGAGGGCGGTGCTCACCGACCGGTTCCACGGCCCCGAACTGCCCCGTTACTTCTCCCTGCTGACGATGGTGCTGGGCGCCGCGCCCGTCGTGGCACCGGTGATCGGCGGGGCCGTTCTGTCGGCCGGAAGCTGGCGGGCCGTCTTCGTCGCACTCGCGCTCTTCGGGGCGCTGCTCTTCCTTGCCGTCCTACGCGGGGTTCCCGAGTCGCTCCTGCCGGAGCGGCGCCACCAGGGCGGCGTGACCGGCACCTTCCGCGCCATGGGCGGGCTGCTCGGCCACCGCGCCTTCCTGGGCTACGCGCTCACCCTGGGATTCGCCAGCGCCGCGCTCTTCGCGTGCATCGCCGGCTCCAGCTTCGTCTTCCAGGAGGTGTACGGCACCTCGGCCGGACTGTACAGCCTGATCTTCGCGACGAACGCCTGCGGCATGCTGCTCGCCGGTGCGGCCTTCGGCGTACTGGCGCGCCGCTTGAAGGTGGACACGCTGCTGACCGCCTCGGTCGTGATCGCCTCGGCCGCCGTACTGGTCCAGGTGCTCCTCCTCGTCACGGTCGGCGGCGGTCTGGCCGGCACCTGGGTCACCCTGTTCTTCGCCGTCTTCGGTATCGGTGGCATCTTCCCGGCCGCGATGAGTTCAGGGCAGTCGCTCGGACGAGAGGCGTCCGGTGCCGCGTCCGCCCTGCTCGGCGGGACGCAGTTCCTGTTCGGTGCACTCGCCTCACCGCTTGTCGGCGCGTTCGGCACCGCCAGCGCCCTGCCGATGGCGGCCACCATGCTGGGGGCCCTGCTCTGCGCCGCTCTGTGCCTGGCATTCCAGGTACGCCCGTGGCGGCGGTAGGAGCGGAACGCGTGCGTGATTCTGCTGTGTGAAGGGAAGCCGAGTTATCCGTCTTGTATAGCTCTGCCCTTGTATTTCCCATATGGACTATCATCGTGTGACGGCTCCGGTTGGTGAAGCCCCCGAAATACCCGGTCGTGGGCAGGCGGTGCGATGGCAGAGCGCGCAGAGCACGAGAACGTCAGCGCACCCGTGGCTCCGGGGGGAGTGCGACTGCGGCTGCTGGATGCGCAAGGGGACGATCTGCCCGAACCCGACGTGCTGCGGCTGGCGTTGCAGCAGGCGACGGCCGCCCTCGGAGCGCTCGGCGGCTTCGTGCACGTTCGCCGTAAGGTCGCCGGCTCCGACGAGCTCCGCCTGGTCACCGCCAGTGGGCTGCCCGACACCATCACACATGCCTGGGTGAGCCTTTCGGAGGGTGACGACCGGCCTCCGGCGCGTGCCCTGCACGATGCGGAGACTCACTGGACGGCAGGCGACCGGGCCGGTATCGGGGCCACCGGCATGATCGCCCTTCCGCTGCCGGGAGGTGACGGACCGCTGGGCGCGCTCTCGCTGTTCACGGCGGAGGGCGGCGAGCCGGACCCCGCTCAATGTTCCTTCCTGGACGCGGTGGGGTCCTGGGCCGCGCAGCGCGTCGGGCGGTTCTCCGGCAGCTCGCGCCCTCAGGAACCGGCCGCGGACGAGCGAGCCAGTCGAATTGCCACGGGCGTCGGCGATCCGGCGCAAGCGCCCCTGCTCTCGGCTGCGGAACGGATCGCGGTCGAGCGCACCGCCCGCATGGGGGATTTGACCTCCGCTCTGGCCGAAGCGCTCACGGCCAAGGACGTCGTACGGGCGACCGCCGACCACGTGCTGCCGCCGTTCGGGGCCGACGGGCTCGTCCTCGAGGCGATCGAGGGCCGACGACTGCGCGTCGTCGGGTCCGTCGGATACGCACAGGACTTCCTGGCCCGCCATCTCGACGGCATTTCCCTGGAATCGAACACGACGGTCGCCGACGTACTCCGCCGACGCGTCCCGCTCTTCGTGGAGTCCGAGCCCGCGTTCGTACGGCTCTATCCGGACCTCAGCTACATGACGTCTTCCTCGGGCAAGAACGCCTGGGTGTTCCTCCCTCTCGTCGCGTCAGGGCAGCCCATCGGCACTTGTGTCATCTCCGACGGGCCGTCCGGAGCTGACCGAGGCCGCGATCGTGGTCTCCGGTGGCCGTGGCGTCAACGGCGCGGAGAGCTTCGCGATCATCGAGGCCCTCGCCGACTCCCTCGGCGCGGCGGTCGGTGCCTCGCGTGCCGCGGTGGACGCCGGCTGGTACCCGCACACCAACCAGGTCGACCAGACCGGCAAGTCCGTCTCGCCGCAGCTGTACATCGCCAACGGCATCTCCGGCGCGATCCAGCACCGCGCAGGCATGCAGACCTCGAAGACGATCGTGGCGATCAACAAGGACGCCGAGGCCCCGATCTTCGACCTCGTCGACTACGGCGTCGTCGGCGACCTCTTCGACGTCGTCCCGCAGCTCACCGACGAGATCAGGGCCGCGCATGCCTGATCATGGCCAACTGCCGCACAGCCATGAAGGAGTTCTCCGCTGATGCGCGTCGTGCTGGTCGGGCTGCCCGGGGCAGGGAAGGGTATACAAGCCGCGTACCTGGCCAAGAACCTTTCCACTCCGCACATCTCCACGGGAGACCTGTTCCGGGAGAACATCCGTCAGGGTACGGAACTAGGCACGCAGGCGCAGGCGTACATGCGAGCCGGGCAGTTGGTACCAGACGAGATCACGATCGGCATGGCGAGATTGCGGATGAAACAGCCGGACGCCGTCGACGGCTTCCTGCTGGACGGCTGTCCACGCAATGTCTTCCAGGCCGAATCGCTCGACCAACTGCTGGAGGGCAACGGCAACTCGCTCGACGTGGTCCTGGAACTGGTTCTGCCGCAGGAGGAGGCCGTCACGCGCATCGCCGGCCGGCGGGTCTGCCGGGACGACAGCAGCCACGTCTTCCATGTGACGTACAACGCGCCGCATGAGCCCGGGCTGTGTGACGAGTGCGGCGGCGACCTGTACCAGCGACAGGACGACACCGAGGAAACGGTTCGCAAGCGGCTTGAGGTGTTCGACCGTGATACCTCGCCGATCACCGAGTACTACCGACTGCGGAGTCTCGTGGTCGGGATCTCCGCGCTGGGTTCGGTGGCGGAGGTCACGGAGCGCTCGATGGTGGCGCTGCGTGAGCGTGGTCTCCGAGCGGGCAGGGAAGACACACGTGATGGTGATCCGTGAGCTCGACGTCTCACTCGTGGATGTATTGCATATCCGGGAGCGCGGTGGTGAAGAAATTCCGGATCAACCGACTCCGCCGAACTTTCGACGTGGTGCGAATGCCCCGGCGGAGTCGGTCGAACGAACATCAGGTCACGCGGAAGGCGCTCCGGTGAGCACTTCCACACGACCGGAGTCGAGCGAGTAATAGGCGCTGACCACCGCCAGGGACCCCTTCTTCACGAGCGGGCCGAGATCCCTGTTGGACCGTAGGGCGGCAGAGGTCTGCTTGACGTGGATTCGGGTCATGGCATCCACCGGGTCGTCATGCTTTTCCTTGACGGTCTCCTTGTACGCCGGGCGCAGCGCGTCGGCGATCGACTGGAGGTTGCCGGGGAGCTTCTTTCCGTCGCGCATGGCCTCGTACGACGCCTTGACGGCGCCACAGCGCTGGTGGCCGAGGACGACGATCAGGGGAGTTCCGGAGGTCATGGGCCCATACTCGACGGAACCGGTGACCACCGAGTCGATGACCTGGCCGCCGGTGCGCATGACGAACAGATCGCCGAGTCCGGTGTCGAAGAGCAGCTCCGGCGGCACCCGGGAATCGATGCACGAGAGGATCACTCCGAAAGGATCCTGCTCCGCGGCCACGAACTCCCGCCGCCCGGGGTCCCGGTCTGGATGCTTGAGGTCGCCCTCCTGCCAGCGCTTGTTGCCGTCCATCAGCCGTGAGAATGCACCCCACGGGGAGGACGGGCGGGCCCCCGCAGCCGGCGGGGCGGCCGTTGCCGCTGCGTTTGCCGCCTTGCCTGTTTCCTTTGCCTCCGTCTTCGAGGAACAGCCGGAGAGGACGGCAGCGGTGACCGCCAACCCCCCGGTGAGAATGGTTCTGCGGAGTGGATGTCCAGCTATAGACATTGGTCGTTCTTTCTTTCACTCTCACGCCGGATTCCCCCGAGCGCATTGAGACACCTCGTTATATCAGGGGACAGGTGATGCGATGTAAAAGGCCGATGGGTAGCTTCGTGCTGAACTGATGGAAGGTGAGTGGAGAATGTGCGCTCCTTGTGGGGGCTGCGGTGAATAGGGGGATCTGTCCCGGTCGCGGGGTCGACAGTCCGTGAATCTTTCCGCGGTAATTCCACGTAGATGTGGTGTGTGTCACACTGCCTCATTGGTTACCTTGAGGTAACTGATTACGGACCGTGATTATGGGCGGCGCCCCCTGAACTGCCGCCCGGAGTCCGATCCCCCCGAGTGCCCGGGCGGCAGCAGAGCCCCGGCGGTCCTTGACACCGGCCGCCGGGGCCGCTTCCCGAGCCGGGATCGGGGGCCACGCCGCGGACGTCGCGGAGAGCTACAGGGCCAGGGGAGTGCTGCCGGACCGCTGGGCCCCTCTCGAATGATCCGACCAGCAGTTGCTGGGCGTTATCCCCGGACCGCGAGCCGTGGTTGACCGACGCCGGTCTGGCCAAGGGCGGAAGACGGTGACGCAGTTGGGTCCGGGCCATCGCCGCCCCCGTATCCCCTCCACAGAACCGCACCGCGCCGGTGCCCACCAGGCTGTCGTTTGTGCGGAGCCGGTACTCCGTCCCCGGTATCGGGGGCAGGCGGAGCGGCTCTATCGGCGGGCGTCTGCCGGTCGAAGGTCCGGCGCAGCACGGGGACTTGCTCATCGAACAGGGCGCAGGTTGCCAGGTCGGTCACCGGCTCCCACACGGTGACCTGCCGGTCCGGCGGACCCGCCGAGGCTGTCCCATTCGGCGGGACGAATGAGGGCGCGGCGGCCTCGCTGGAAAACGGACATGCTGTCTCGGCGGGTTGGCGGAGCGGGAGCCGCGTGACACGGGCCGGTCCGGTGTGGGTGGGGAGGTCAAGGCGAGGTCTTGTGCCATCCGGTGGCCGGAAGGTGCCAGTCGCCGCCGAGCATGTGCCCGGAGCCCACGGCTCCCTCGGTTTGCTGGACGGAAAGGTCGATGTGACACATGGTCAGGGGGGCGGTGGCAGGAGGGTTCGTCTCGCACGCAACTCCGTCGTCGTCCGTGGCCTGATGGTGTGGGGCTGGCCGGTGTGGTTGTAGGCGTCCGCGTGGGGCTCGTGGAGCACGGTCGCCTGGCTTCTGGTGGTTCCGAGCGGTGTTTTGTGGCCGTTCGCGTCCAGCAGGCCGTAGCGGAGGGGAGGGGCGGAGGGCAGGTCAGGACGGGATGATCCGCCATTGCTGCCACGTCTGTGACGCGTATGGCTGCTGTTCGATGTTGGCTCCGTCGGCGGTGCTTCCCTCGTCGACGCCGAGGCAAAGCCCGCTGTAGCGGTTGATGAGGAAGTAGTGTCCGTCACCGGTGGGCGTGACGGCCCAGTTCTGTTGGGGGGCGCTGGCGTCTGCCCAGATGCCGACGTTGCCGCCGTCCTCGCGGGAGAGGCCCGCGACCTCCAGAAGCTTGCCGCTGCCCGCACCCTTGATCGTGTAGTAGCCGTCGCCGGTGCTGGTGAAGGTCCACTTCTGGTTCGCCTGGTTGAGCCATGGCCACTGATGGACGTTGGTGCCGTTGGCGGTGCGCGCGCCCTCCACGTCGGTGATCTTGCCGCTGTGCCGGGCGACCAGCCGGTAGACGGTGCCGTCACCGGGGAGTGTGGTGGTCACCAGCGTGGGCTTGGCCGACCGGCCGCCGATCCTGACGCCGCTGATGTTGGCGTAGTCGCCGGTGGCCGCGTCGACCTGGATCCGTACGAAGCCCACGTTCCTATTGGGCCACTCGACCAGCTTGGTCTTGCGGTTGCCGGCCCAGGTGCCGGTGGCGACCTGGATGAAGGTGACACCGTCGGTGCTGGTCAGGATGGTGTACGAGGTGATGTCGCCGTCGGTCGCGTCGGTGCGGTTCCACTGCTTGGGCAGGTACTCCAGGGTGGAGACGTTGCTCCACACGCCGCCCAGGTCGATGGTGATGGACTGTGGCAGCGGCAGGCTCCAGGTCGACCAGCAGGTTTCGTAGCGGACGTCGCTGAGTCCGTCGATGGCGTGGAGCGGTCCCTCGCCAGTGTGGAAGCCGGTGGCGTACGCGCTGACCGGCGTGACGGGGTGCTCGGCGCGCAGTAGCTGGGCGGGGAGCGGCGGCCGGGAGGTGTTCGGGCTCCAGGCTGCGCCGACCTCGGCGAGCCGGTTGACGACGTTGGTGTCCAGCAGGCCGTTGCGGTTGGGCGGGCAGTTGAGGATGAAGGAGGTGTACTTCGGCTCCAGATCGGCGAGGTGGGAGAGGATCGCGGACCTGCTCATGAGG
>NZ_JBEOVF010000108.1:0-13708 GCF_040295365.1 Streptomyces sp. NPDC002838
TTACCCCCCCCGGCGCGCCCCCGCCCCCCCCCCCGGGCCCGGACCCCCCCATCCAACGCCCCCCCTGTCGCTGCCGGGGGCGGGCGGCGCCCCCCCCCCCCCCCACCGCTCCCCCTTGGAGTGCTCTCATGACGACGGCCCTGTCCGACTTCGACCGCTGGGTACTGCGCCCCGCTCCACGCACGGCGCCCCTGCTGCGGCTGATCTGCGTCCCGTACGCCGGTGGCGGTACCGCCGCATTCCAGGGATGGAGCGAGCTGCTGCCGGACACCGTGGAGCCCTGGTTCCTCAGACTGCCCGGACGCGAGGCCAGGTTCCGGGAGGAACCGCGCACCGACGTGCCGGTCCTGGTCAAGGAGGCGGCAGCCGTTCTCGGACCGGCCCTGGACGGCCCGTACGCCCTCTTCGGGCACAGCCTGGGCGCGCTCATCGCCTTCGAACTCGCCCGCGAACTGCGCCGCTCCTACGGCAAGGAGCCCTCTCACCTCACCGTGTCCGCCCGCTCGGCCCCGCACCTCCCGCTGCGCCACGCGGTGGTTCACCAGTTGCCGGACGACCTGCTCCTGGAAGCCCTCGACCGGCGCTTCAACGCCATTCCACCCGCCATCCGGGACGATCCGCAGATGCGCGCGCTGTACCTGCCGGTACTACGGGCGGACGTCACATTGCTGGAGACATACGCCCACACGCCCGCCGCATCACTGTCGTGCCCGATCACGGCGTACGGCGGCGAGGACGACCCGGAGTTCCAGGCCGTCGAACTCGAGGGCTGGCAACGGCACACAGCGAGCGCCTACCGGCTGCGCATGTTCCCTGGTGGACACTTCTTCCTCAATCCGCAGCGTGCCGAGCTCGTCGCGGACGTGACCGAGGATCTCTATGCCGCGACGATCCCTTGAGTGTGCGGCGTCATGACTCGTCCCTCGGCTGCGGTGACGGGATCAGGGAGGCCGCCACCGCCTTGTTCACCGCGTCGAGCCGGGAAACCGCACCGAGTTTGCGGAAGACATTGCGCAGATGACGCTTGACGGTGCCCTCGGCGATGCTCAGTCGCCGCGCGATCTGGGAGTTGCTCAACGCCTCGGCGGTCAGCGCGAGGACCTCTCGCTCCCGGACCGAGAGGATGTCCCCGGGTACCTGGTCGACCCGGTCGAGGCCCTGCTGCGACACGGAGAGGATGACGTGGCCCGGACCACGATCGACGACCACGCTGTGGATCGCCGAGACCAGCTCGTGGCGCGTCGATCCCTTCACCAGATAGGCGCTCGCGCCCAGGGCGAGCAGCTCCCTGGCCAGTACGACGTCATCGTGCATGGTGAGAACGACGACGCGGGAATGGGGCGAGACCTGGCGTAGCTGAGGGATGGTCTCCCTGACGCCCTGCCCGGGCATCTCGACGTCGAGGACGATCACGTCGGGACGCAGCGCGGCGGCCTTGTCACAGGCGTCCTTGCCGCTGTGGGCCTCACCGACGACCTCGACGCCGCCGGCCGCGGTGAGGATCTCGATCACGCCGTCCCGGAAGAGCGTGTGGTCGTCGGCCATCAGGATCCTGATCGCTCTACGCGGGCTAACCACTCGTGTCCCCCTTCAACGGCACGAAGACCAAGATGCGCGTGCCGCAGCCCGGCTGGGACTCCACTGTCACGCTCCCACCGAGCAGTTCGGCCCGCTCCCTCATCGAGAGCATTCCGCTGTGGCCGCGTGGCGCGGTGACCACAGGATCAAAACCGATTCCGTCGTCCTCGATCGCGGCGCGTACCTCGCCGGGCGCCACGTGGACCTCGACGGTGATGAGCTTCGCCCGGGCGTGGCGTACGGCGTTGCGCTGCGCCTCACGGACGATGAGGAGCAGTTCCTCGGCAGCCCCGGCCGGCAGCCACGATTCGTCGCCCGTGACCGAAACCCGCACTTCGGCACCGTGTTCGCCCAAGCCCTCGAGGTCGTGTGTGAGGGCCGAGTGCAGGGACGCGGTGTCGATCCGGTGACGCAGACCCGTCATGACCTCCCGCAGGCTGTCCAGGGACTCTCGCACGGTGTGGCGAGCCGCCTCGAGCTTCCGCCGGGCGAGGTCGGGTCGGTCCTGCGCATAGATCTCGTGCAGCTCGAAGGAGTTGAGCGCCGTGCCGAGATGACCTGCGACCTCGTCGTGAAGCTCTCTCGCGATACGTCTTCGCTCGTCGTTGTGCGCGCTGCGGATTCGTTCCAGCAGGTAGCCGATGTGCGCCACGGACCGGGCCGTGTGGCGAGCCACGATCTGACGGTGCAGGAGGGAGAAGAGGACCGCCGCCTCGGCTCCGGCAGGTCGGACATCCTCCGGCTCATCCATCAGAACGACGACCACGGCATCGAACAGAGCCGTGGCGGCGCGCTCCGACTCGACGGGGTGTGCGCGTGGGCCGCCGGGCAGGGCACCGTCGGCTCCCAGGTAATCGGTGCCGTGCGGTAAGTAGGTACCACGGTGCAGCTCGGAGATGATGTGCGCCAGGATCCTGCGCGCCTCGGCAAGGTACCGCTCGGTGTTGTGTTCCTCCCTCAGCAAGGAGGAGTCGGTGCTGTGCAGTACGGCCTCGTAAGCAGCAAGAACCTCGTCCATACGGCGCTCGAGCACCGCGGCCGCTGTGCTGCGCATGTTCTGTCTCGTCGCCACGCCGACACCCCCGTGATAGCCGGGTGAACCATCCCGACCTGTACCTGCGTTCGAAACCTGCAGACTACCGGGCCCACTGGACGCGCGCCGTTAAAAAGTCGTCAAGATCAACTTGACGCCCGGCGGACACCCGCGCGTACCCCGAAAGGCACATCCCCTCTACCCCCCTGGGGGCCCAGGCACTTCCTCCCGTTGTTGACTGGTCGACCGGCTTGATAAACAAGGTTCAACAACAGCCTGTGCAGCGCTCCTTCGGGGTCGCGATGAGGTTCTGTCGACGGGGGAGGCATCAGAGACATGAACATTCTGATCGTCGAGGACGACGACGGAGTGGCCGAGGCGCTGAAGCAGACCCTGGGTGTCCACGGCTATCGGGCCCATCGCGTCGGTACCGGCGCCGAGGCCCTTGAGCAGTTCACCGGCAAGGCACTCGTCCTGCTCGACCTCGGTCTGCCGGACCTGGACGGACACGAGGTCTGCCGCCGGATCCGGGAGTTGTCCTGCGTACCGGTCATCACACTGAGCGGCCGGACCGAAGAGCTCGACCGGGTCATGGCTCTGCACATGGGAGCGGACGACTTCGTCGCCAAGCCTTTCAGCCGTCATGAACTCGTGGCACGGATCCGCGCGATCCTGAGACGTGCCGAAGGCTGTGTCCACCACGAGGCAGAGCGAGGGGCCACCGTCAGCACGCCGTCCTTCCAGCCGGTCCCCTCACTGATCCCAGGTCAGCCCCCGATGGCTTCACCCTTGCTGGTCGGAGCCTCGTCCGTAGCAGCTCCTCAAGCCGCCTTGCCGGCCGCCCGGACGCTCACGGGGGCTGAGGACCCGATGGCAGCGCGCACGGCGCAGGCCCCGATGCTGGCCGGCCCCATCCAGCTGGACCCACGCACGCGAAAGGTGTTCGTCCACGGTGGGGAAGTACGCATCACGCGCAAGGAGTTCGACCTCCTGACGATGCTTCTGGAAGAGCCCGGGGCGGTGGTGGAGCGCCAGGAGATCATGTCCCGCGTGTGGGACGAGAACTGGTTCGGCTCCACCCGCACGCTGGACGTCCATGTGGGCTCCCTGCGCACCAAGCTCGGCAGCGCGGAATGGATCGAGACCGTACGTGGAGTCGGCTACCGGCTTGCGGTGCCGACGGCCGCCCACACCTGAGACGGGATCTACCACGATGGCCATGAAACTGCCCACTCTGGCATCAGCGCCGACACCCACCCTGCCCGACGGCGGCTCCCGCACGGTGGCCGCGGCGGCGGCCCACCAGGTGCGCGGCCCGCTGTCCTCCGTTCAACTGCGTCTGGAGCTCCTGCAGGACCGGCTCCTGGACCCGTCGCACACCGCGGCGAGACGCGAGGTGCGCGGCATCCTGCACGAGGTGGCACGCCTCTCCGAAGTGCTGGAACAAGTACTCGCCTGGGGCACCGCCGACCAGGACGCCGAGGCTCCCATGGACACGGTCGATGTTCTCGGCGTGGCCGCGGCTCGCGTCGACGCATGGTCCGCACTGGCCTCCTCCCGGCACGTACGGCTGTGCCTGGACGGCGTGGCGGTCACCGGAATCCAGGTTCGGGGTTGTCTGGAGCAGGCTCTCGACGTCTTCCTGGACAATGCGCTGCACGTCACGCCGGACGACGGACAGGTGTTCGTGACCGTGCAGGAAGCGCTTGACCAGGTCCGTGTGGAGGTCTGCGACCAAGGGCCTGGCATGACGGAGGACGAGATCGCCCAGGCCTGTACGCCGTTCTGGCGCGGCAAGGCCGGGCGTGCCCGTCAGGGGACGGGGCTGGGACTGACCATCGCAGGAGCCCTCCTGTCGGCCTCGGGCGGCCGCCTGGAACTGGGCAGGGTCTCCGAGGGGGGTCTCCGGGCGGTCGCCGTGCTGCCCGTGGCGCAGTGAGAAGCGGCCTCGTCCACGCCGGTCCCAGACCCACTGCCGACCAGGAAGAACGGCCTCGGTCCCGCTCTCTCACCGGCGGGACCGAGGCCGTTCTTTCGTGCGGTGGTGAGGTCAGCGGGTGCGGGCCGGGGCGCCCTGGCCCGTGCTGTCCGCAGGCGAAGGCGGCTTGTCCGGCCCGTGGGCCGAGCGCCGGCGGTACCAGCGCCGTAGTGGGTCCTCGATCAGTACGTAGGACAGCCAGCCCATCAGGACTGACGCACCGGCCGTGAGCGGCAGCAGCACCCAGAAGCCTGCCGTCCCCACCGTGCCCCACTCCTCGTCGAGGATCCGCAACGCCACCAGCATCACGAACATGTGCCAGAGGAAGATCCCGTACGAGATGCGCCCGAGCCATGCCATGACCCGGCTGGACAACAGCCGCTGCGGACCGCTGCCCGGCGCGAGGACCAGAGGCAGCGCGAGCCCGACGGAGACGGCCAGATAGCCGAAGTGCTCGACCAGGGCGGTGCCCGGTGTCGGGATCTCCATGTGCCCGCCGGCCAGCGGTGAGGAGATCACGACGTAGGCCGCGAGGGCCACGGCCCAGCACAGCCAGGGACGACGTACGACGAACCGCGTGACGGCGGGCGGCCCGTCGTGCCGGCGCTCTGTGTACGCGGACACCGTCGCCAAGGCCATTCCGGCGGCGAAGAAGCCGATGTAGCCGGGCAGCCACCACCACCGGGTCGCGTGGCCCGCGGTGTCCGCCGTGGACCAAATGCCGATCCACCAGGCGACGTTGACCGCTTCGAGCAGGGCGAAACCGGCCATGGCCGGACCGAGGCCCCTGCCCGGGGCGAGCAATCTGCGGAAGAGGTAGGCGAGCAGCGGCAGCAGCACATAGAAGCTGATCTCCGTGGAGAGACTCCAGGTCTGGGAGAACGTGCTCCACGGCCACTCGGGTGTGTGCGGGAAGTCCCCCGCGACGAAGGTGTGTTGCAGGGTGAGCACCCGCAACAGGCGCGGCAGGGCCTCCGTCAGGTCGCGGTAGAAGAACAGCACCGAGAGCAGGGCAAGTGCCCAGAACGCCGGATAGATGCGCAGGAAGCGGTGCCAGTAGTAGGCCTTTATGCCCGGGGCTCTCCGGTCGTCGAGCGCGGCCGCGGCGAACGGCCGGAAGAGCAGATAGCCCGAGATGACGAAGAAAATGTACACGGACACGCCGAACCGGTTGATCAACGTGACAATCAGGCCGTTGCCCCGGGGATCGAAGGCCACCCCGGTCCAGCCGGCGAGGTGGATGGTGACCACCATCGCGGCGGCCAGGCCACGTAATCCGTCCAGGGCCGGTACATAGGCCCGAATTGTGGTGCCGGTCTTCGCTCTGCCGTTCTCCATGGTGCCCCCCTATGGCTCCGCCGCGCCCTTGCGGACGCGGCGGAAGACCGTGTGATGGTCGAACGAAGCGGGTGAAGCGGGTCAGACGTTCAGGTCGCGGTTCTTGAACCGGGCGAGGCCGAGTCCGAAGAGCACCGCGGGAGCCACCAACAGGACGAGCATCGCCGGGCTGAAGCCCTCCGTCAGCGGGCTGCTGCCGAGGTAGTAGTGGAACGCGGACAGGTACTTCAGCGGTTCGATGGCCTCGGACTGCGAGGCGAGCGCGTTGACGACGAACGAGAAGGCGCCGTAGCCGGCGGTCACGCCGAGCGTGAGCGTCCGGCGCCCGGTGATCGCGCCGGTCGCGAAGGCCACCGCCGCGAAGGTGATCACCAGGAAGGCCAGCCCGACGACGGTGACGAGCAGGTTGCCGAACTCGACCTGCATGTCGAGGGCGGAGTTGAGCACGGCGAGCTCGAGCAGGACGACGACCGAAAAGCCTGCGACCGCCAGGCAGGTCGCCGCGAACCGCTGCACCAGCAGCTGCCCGCGGTCGATGGGCTGGGCGAGGTAGAGGTCGAGCAGCCCCGTCTCCTCCTCACCCGCGACCGACTTCGAGCCGGTGATCGTGACGTAGATGAGGAGCAGTAACGGCACGATCATGCCGAGGATCGTGGCCCGCAGAAAACCGGGCCCGGTCGCCAGATCGTCGAAGGCGAGGGCCTTCTGGAAGCCGCTGGGGGCCTCAGTGACCTTGTCCGGGTCGAAGCTCGAGGTGTACATCAGGGTGACCAGAGCCAGTCCGGCCGCCCAGAAGGTCAGGCCGCGCCGCTGGTCCCGCAGGGCCTTCCCGAAGACGGCGAGTGGTTCAGCGGACACCGTGCATCTCCTCCTTGGGCTCCTGCGCGTAGGCGTGCAGGAAGATTTCTTCGAGGTTCGGCTCCTCGCACACCAGGCTGACCACGGTGTGCTGGGCCGCCGTCTTGACGAGCGCGTCGGCGGCGCCGTCGAGTGTGCAACTGAGCGTGTTGGCCTGGACGTTGACGTCCCGCACGCCGGGCAGGACGGAGAAGAGGCGCGGATCCACCGGGTCCGCGAACCGGATCTCCACCCGACGCTGCGCCTGTTCGAGCAAGGTGTCGACGTCCGACACCGAGATCAGTTTGCCGCCGCGGATGATGGCTACACGGTCGCCGACGTGCTGAACCTCGGACAGGATGTGCGAGGACATCAGGACGGTCTGTCCGTTGTGCTTGGCCTCGCGGACCATCGCCAGGAACTCCTGCTGCACCAGCGGGTCCAGACCGGTCGTCGGCTCGTCGAGAATGAGCAGGTCGGGGGCGTGCATGAAGGCCTGGATGATCCCGACCTTCTGCTTGTTGCCCTTGGACAGGTTGTGAACGGGCCGCTTGAGGTCCACGTTCAGCCGCTCGGCCAGCGACAGAATGGTGGTTTTCTGCACTCCTCCGCGCACCCGGGCGAGGAATTCCAGGAGTTCCAGGCCACTGCCCCGGCCCGCGAGCGGCAGCTCACCGGGCAGGTATCCGATGCGCCGACGGACCTCGCTGCCGCCCTCGCGCGGGTTCCTGCCGAAGATTTCGACCCGGCCCGAGGTGGGACGGATGAGATCGAGCAGCAGTCGGATGGTCGTGGTCTTGCCCGCGCCGTTGGGGCCGAGATAACCGAACACTTCCCCCTGGTTGATGCTCAGCGACAGTCCGTCCAGGGCTTGGTGTTTCCCGTAGGACTTACTGAGTCCCTCGGCCAGCGCCACAGGGGTCATGCTGCATCCGCTCCTTCTTCTCTTGCTCCCAGCGACTCCACACGAGGGGCATTTCCCGTTCCAGCCACTCGTAGAAGTCGTACATCTCCTGCAGACGCCGGCTCCGGTCCGGCGGCTCGTCTGCCAGTAACTCCAGTCCGCGTGCGGTCACCCGCTTGAACTCGCCGTATCTGGAGGCCTGGGTCATGGCGTGCTCGATCCACGCGTGAGGGTTGATGCGGTAGCGGTCGCCGCGTTCTCCGGGCTTGCGGAACCGCTCGACCAACTGGCCTGGCACCAGGTGCCGTAGGGCCGTGCTGATCGAGCCGACGCTCACGGACAGCGCTTCGGCGATCTGGCCGAGCGTCTGCTCGGCCGGCTCGCAGATCAGCAGCCAGCCGATGGCTCGGCCCGACATACGGATCAGACCTTGCTGTTCCAACTGCAGAGCGACCGCTTCGACGAACTCGAGTTGCTTCGAAGTGGCCGTCGCGTCTGTCACCAACCTTCACCCCCTTTGGTTTGTTCAGAATACACTGAACAAACAGCACGTACTAGCCGTTCTGCCAATGTCGCGAGTGTGAAACCTTGCGCAGCGACGGCGTGCACTTCGAAGCTAGGGGTTCCCTTCCCCCCAGATCACCCATCTGACCTGCAGATACGTCGAAGGAGGTGGGAACGCGATACCCCTTTCGGAGCATGGACGCCGCCGTCCATTGCCCCGTGTCTCCGACCGTCTCGACCATCGGTGCGAAGGGAACCAGCCCACGCCCGAACGGGAGAACCGCATGTCTTCTCGGCTCTTCACCTCTGAGTCCGTGACCGAGGGCCATCCGGACAAGATTGCCGACCGGATCAGCGACACCGTCCTGGACGCACTGCTGACGCAGGACCCCACCGCACGGGTCGCGGTGGAAACCCTGATCACCACGGGCCAGGTGCACGTGGCCGGGGAGGTCACCACAACCGCCTACGTCGACATCCCCACGCTCGTACGGGACGCCGTGCTCGACATCGGCTATGACTCCTCGTCGAAGGGTTTCGACGGTGCCTCGTGCGGTGTCTCGGTGTCCATCGGCTCCCAGTCCCCCGACATCGCCCAGGGCGTCGACACGTCGTATCAGGCTCGGGTCGAGGGTGCCGCCGTAGGCGAGGAGGTGGACGAACTGGACCGCCAAGGAGCCGGCGACCAGGGCCTGATGTTCGGTTACGCGACGGACGAGACACCCGAGCTGATGCCGCTGCCGATCAGCCTCGCCCACCGGCTGTCGCACCGACTGGCCGAGGTCCGCAGGACCGGAGCCATCCCCTATCTGCGCCCGGACGGCAAGACCCAGGTCACCATCGAGTACCAGGGCAGCAAGCCGGTCAGGCTCGACACGGTCGTCGTCTCCTCACAGCACGCGAGCGACATCGACCTCGGCTCGCTCCTGACGCCGGACGTCCATGAGCAGGTCGTCGAGCACACCCTGAAGGAACTCGCGGAGAGCGGCATCAATCTGGAGACGGACGGCTACCGACTGCTCGTGAACCCCACCGGCCGGTTCGAGATCGGTGGCCCGATGGGCGACGCCGGCCTCACCGGCCGGAAGATCATCATCGACACGTACGGCGGCATGGCCCGCCACGGCGGAGGCGCCTTCTCCGGCAAGGACCCGTCCAAGGTGGACCGGTCCGCCGCGTACGCCATGCGCTGGGTGGCGAAGAACGTCGTGGCAGCGAAGCTCGCCCGCCGTTGCGAGGTGCAGGTCGCGTACGCGATCGGCAATGCCGAGCCGGTGGGCCTGTTCGTCGAGACCTTCGGCACCGCCTCGGTCGCCCAGAACCTGATCGAGCAGGCGATCTCCTCCGTCTTCGATCTGCGTCCGGCCGCGATCATCCGCGACCTCGACCTGCTGCGCCCGATCTACGCCCAGACCGCGGCGTACGGCCACTTCGGCCGCGAACTGCCCGACTTCACCTGGGAGCGGACCGACCGGGTGGAAGCGCTGCGCGAAGCGGCCGGGGTCTAGGAGGCCCACGCCCGACGCCCGCCTCACCACCGAAAGGACCGCACCATGAGCATCGTCGAGGAGAAGGCCTCGGCACATCCACTGCACGCCTTCACCGTGGTAGCGCCGTCCGCACCCATCCCCGCCCCCAGAGCCCCGGTCACGCAGGTTCCTCCGGCTCCGCGTCGTCCCACTCTGCGCGAGCGTTCCGCCGAACTGGCCGGTCTGCGTGAGCGGATACTCAGCGGGCCGAGCCCCAAGGCCACCGAGGCACAGCACGCCAAGGGCAAACTGACCGCGCGGGAGCGCATCGACCTCCTCTTCGACGAAGGAACGTTCACCGAAGTGGAGCCGTGGCGCCGGCACCGCGCGACCGGGTTCGGGCTGGAGACGAAGCGGCCGCACACCGACGGCGTGGTCATCGGCTGGGGGCTGGTGGACGGACGCCGGGTGTTCGCGTACGCCCACGACTTCCGGATCTTCGGCGGTGCCCTGGGCGAAGCCCATGCCCAGAAGATCCACAAGGTCATGGATCTGGCGGAGGCGGCGGGCGCTCCCCTGGTCGGGCTCTGCGACGGGGCGGGCGCCCGCATCCAGGAAGGCGTCACCGCCCTGGCCGGCTACGGGGGGATATTCCAGCGCAACGTCCGCAATTCCGGCGTCATCCCGCAACTCAGCGTCATCATGGGGCCTTGTGCCGGAGGCGCCGCCTACTCCCCCGCCCTCACCGACTTCGTGTTCATGGTGCGCGGCACCTCCCAGATGTTCATCACTGGTCCCGATGTCGTCCAGGCGGTGACCGGCGAGGAGATCACCCACGACGGGCTCGGCGGCGCCGACGTGCACGCCGCCACGTCGGGCGTGGCCTCCTTCGCGTACGACGACGAGGAGAGCTGCCTCTCCGAAGTCCGCTACCTGCTCTCGCTGCTGCCGTCGAACAACCGCACGCTCCCGCCCTCCACGCCGACGGACGATCCCGCGGACCGACGGTGCGAAGCCCTTCTGGACCTCGTACCGGCCGACCCCAACCAGGCGTACGACATGCGTCGGGTGATCGAGGAGATCGCCGACGACGGTGAGTACTTCGAGGTCCACGAAGGCTGGGCCACCAACGTCGTGTGCACGCTGACGAGACTCGGCGGGGAGGTCGTCGGAATCGTCGCCAACCAGCCGTCCAGCCTGGCCGGGGTGCTCGACATCCACGCCTCGGAGAAAGCCGCACGCTTCGTCCAGATGTGCGACGCCTTCAACATCCCGCTCGTGACCCTGGTGGATGTACCGGGCTTTCTCCCCGGCGTCGACCAGGAGCACGGCGGGGTCATCCGGCACGGCGCGAAACTGCTGTACGCGTACTGCAACGCCACCGTGCCCCGTATCTCGGTCGTGCTGCGCAAGGCGTACGGGGGTGCGTACATCGTCATGGACTCCCGCTCCATCGGCACCGACCTGGCGCTCGCCTGGCCGGTCAACGAGATCGCCGTGATGGGCGCCGAAGGCGCCGCCAACGTCGTGTTCCGCCGCGAGATCGCCGCATCCGACGACCCCGCTCGCACTCGCGCCGAACGGATCGCCGAGTACCAGCAGGAATTGATGCATCCCTACTATGCGGCGGAACGTGGCCTGGTCGACGACGTGATCGACCCCGCCGAGACCCGAACCCGGCTCATCGACGCACTGTCCGCGCTCAAGACCAAGCACGCGCCGCTGCCCAGCCGTAAGCACGGAAACCAGCCGCAATGAGTACCGACATACGTGTCCTGCACGGCAGTCCCGACCACGAGGAACTGGCCGCGGTGACGGCGGTGCTGCTCGCGCTCACGACGCGCGACGAAGACGCTCTGCGCGCCGCGCTAGAACGGCCGGAGGCCGGGTGGGCGCTACGCCAGGGAGCGCACCGTGCCGCCGGCTCCTGGATCTCCGTGCCGCGTCCGACGTGGCAGCCGTCCGACTGACCCACGCCGTCCCGACCCCAGGTTCAAGGAGAAACGCTGTGCGTATCGCCGTGACCGGTTCGATCGCGACCGACCATTTGATGGTCTTCCCCGGTCGCTTCACCGATCAGCTCATCGAGGGACAGCTCGACCGCGTGTCCCTGTCCTTCCTCGCCGACCGGCTCGAGGTACGGCGCGGCGGCGTCGGCGCCAACATCGCCTTCGGCCTCGCCCGGTTGGGCCTGCGTCCCCTCCTGGTGGGCGCGGCAGGAGCCGACTTCGCCGAATACGGCAGCAGGCTGCGTGCGGTCGGCGTGGACACGTCCTCGGTACGGATCAGCGAAGGGCTGCACACCGCGCGCTTCGTATGCACGACCGACGCGGACCAGAACCAGATCGCCACGTTCTACGCGGGCGCCATGGCCGAGGCCCGGCACGTCAGCCTCGTCGAGGTGGGGC
Organism: Streptomyces sp. NPDC002838; assembly: GCF_040295365.1. Taxonomy (NCBI): domain Bacteria; kingdom Bacillati; phylum Actinomycetota; class Actinomycetes; order Kitasatosporales; family Streptomycetaceae; genus Streptomyces; species Streptomyces sp. NPDC002838. Next base: position 12,050 of record NZ_JBEOVF010000108.1, read on the forward strand.
GCACCGCCGGTGGCCTGGACCTGGTGCTGGTCGGGGCCGACGACCCCCAGGCCATGCTGCGGCACACCGCAGCCGCCCACGACTTGGACATCGACGTGGCGGCCGACCCCTCCCAGCAACTCGCCCGCCTGGACGCCGAACAGACCGAACGTCTGGTGGACGGCGCACGATGGCTGTTCACGAACGAGTACGAGGCAGCCCTGCTCCAGGAGCGAACCGGCTGGCGCGAAGCCGCCGTTCTGCAGCGGGTCGGCACGTGGATCGTCACACGCGGCGGCGACGGTGTCTCCGTCCTCTCGAGCAATGCTCCCCGTCTGGACGTCCCCTCCGTCTCGTCCGAGGCGATCGCCGATCCGACCGGTGTAGGTGACGCCTTCCGTGCCGGTTTCCTGGCCGGCATGGCGTGGGAGCTGCCGTACCAGCGTGCAGCCCAACTCGGCTGCGCACTCGCCACGGTGGTCCTGGAATCCGTCGGCACTCAGGAGTACAAGCTGCTGTCGGCGGATCTCGTGGCCCGTCTCGACAGTGCCTACGGCCGTACTGCGGCCCAGGATCTCGAGCCTTTCCTGGCGGGTGTGTCATGAGCGACGAGCGAACGCGGCGCTCCGACGCCCTCCGCGATGCGCTCGCCAGTCGTGTAGTGGTCGCCGACGGAGCGATGGGCACCATGCTCCAAGCGCAGAACCCCTCGCTGGAAGACTTCCAGCAGCTGGAGGGCTGCAACGAGATCCTGAACATCACGCGCCCCGACATCGTGCGCTCCGTCCACGACGAGTACTTCGCTGTGGGCGTCGACTGCGTGGAGACCAACACCTTCGGGGCGAACCACTCAGCTCTCGGCGAGTACGAGATCTCCGACCGGGTCCATGAGCTGTCCGAGGCGGGCGCCCGCATCGCCCGTGAGGTGGCCGACGAGTTCACCGACCGTACGGGACAGCCGCGCTGGGTCCTCGGCTCGATGGGCCCGGGAACGAAGCTGCCCACCCTGGGGCATGTGTCGTACGGAGTGCTGCGTGACGCCTACCGACAGAACGCCGAGGGGCTGCTCGCAGGCGGGGCGGATGCCCTGCTCGTGGAAACCACGCAGGACCTGCTCCAGACCAAGGCCGCAGTACTGGGCGCTCGCCACGCCCTGGAACTCTCGGGCCTGGACGCACCGCTGATCGTCTCGGTGACCGTGGAGGCGACCGGCACGATGCTGCTCGGCTCGGAGATCGGGGCCGCGCTGACGGCGCTGGAGCCGCTGGGCATCGACATGATCGGGCTGAACTGCGCGACCGGCCCGGCCGAGATGAGCGAGCACCTGCGCTACCTCACCCGCCACTCCCGCATTCCGCTGCTGTGCATGCCGAACGCGGGTCTGCCCGTCCTCACCAAGGACGGCGCCCACTACCCGCTCACGCCGACCGAAGTCGCGGACGCGCAGGAGAACTTCGCCAGGGAATACGGCCTGTCCTTGGTCGGCGGCTGCTGCGGTACGACGCCGGAACACCTGCGGGAAGTGGTGGAACGGATAGGTGGGCAGGAGTTGACAGCCCGTGAGCCGCGTCCGGAGCCGGGTGCGGCCTCCCTCTACCAGACGGTGCCGTTCCGTCAGGACACCTCCTACCTGGCGATCGGCGAGCGGACGAATGCGAACGGCTCGAGGAAGTTCCGGGA
>NZ_JBEOVF010000109.1:0-12729 GCF_040295365.1 Streptomyces sp. NPDC002838
CCACTCGCACGCCGTCATCGTTTGCTCATGGTCCGGGCAAGGAGCGCTCATAAAGGCCGCCACCCACGATGCGGATACCGGAGCGGACTCTCAAGCTCCGGGTGGTGGGGACACCGTCCGGAGGAGATCGCCATGGACCCGAGAGTTCATCCCTCGTCTGTCGTTCCTCTGGGGGCGTCACGCCGGCGGCCCTCACAATGGCCAAGGCCGGGGCGGCGAGGTCAAGCCCGCTCCTTATTCGTCCGCGTTCGGGCGGGCCCCGGACGGTCACCGACGAGCAGGTCGCCGCGGTGGTCACCAAGACGCTGGAGTCGACGCCGAAGAGCGCCGCGCACTGGTCGACCCGGGCGATGGCCAAAGAGATGGGTCTGTCGCAGTCGACCGTGTCACGGATCTGGCGTGCCTTCGGCCTGCAGCCGCACCGCTCAGAGACGTTCAAGCTGTCGACGGACCCGTACTTCGTCGACAAGGTCCACGATGTGGTTGGCCTCTACCTGGACCCGCCCGAGCGGGCGCTGGTGTTCTGCGTGACGAGAAGTCACAGATCCAGGCCCTGGACCCGTCACAGCCGACGCTACCGATGATGCCGGGTGTCCCGCAGCGGGTCACCCACGACTACGTGCGAGCGGGCACGACCACACTGCTCGCCGCACCGGATGTGGCGACCGGCAAGGTGATCGGCTCCCTCCACCGCAGGCACCGGGCCGAGGAGTTCAAGAAGTTCCTGATCAAGCTCGTCCAGGAGGTACCGTCGGGCCTGGACGTCCATCTCGTGCTGGACAACTACGCCACCCACAAGACCCCAGCCATCAAGACCTGGCTGCTGGCCCACCCGCACTTCCACCTGCACTTCACCCCCACCGGATCGTCCTGGCTGGACTTGGTGGAGCGGTGGTTCGCCGAGCTGACCAACAAGCAGCTACGGCGAGGCGTCCACAAAACGTCCCCGCTCTGGAGAAGGACATCCGGGCCTGGATCACCGCATGGAACACCGATCCCCAGCCCTACGTCTGGACGAAGACCGCGGACGAGATCCTCGAACGCCTCGCAAGCTATCTGAACACTGCGGGAGTCGTACGCCTTGTCGGCGCGCACCCGGTCCGGGCCGGCGAGGGCGACCAAGACCGAGCCGAGGCACCCGGATCTCCTCCAGGACCGGCTCGAACTGCGGGGAATCACCCCGCTGACCGGCTGTGATCACGGACAGCGGCTTCTGCCCCTGCTCGACAGCGAGGTGAATCTTGGTGGTCAAGCCGCCCCGGGGAGCGTCCGAGACCGTGGTCGGCCGGCTCGACGGCGATGCCGCCGGGCGGCTCCTTCTGCAGGTCCCCGTCTTCCCCCGCCCGGGCGGCGTGCTGGTGGGCCCGGCAGACGGTGGAGTCGACGTTCACATCCCAGGCGATCAGACCCTTCGCATCGGCCTCGGCCTGGAGCCGGGTGCCGATCCTGGCCCAGGTGCCGTCCCGCTGCCAGCGGCGGAGTGAAGTAGGCCGCCGACGAGGTGCCCGTGGCCCGGGTCCTTTTCCGACGGCCCCTTCCCGAACGGTGCGGGCTAGTTTCCCAGCACACCGCTCTCCAGTGATCTTTCCGGGTGGATGAGGTCGCTCGTCCCGCGTGGATGTCCTCATGGCAAGGCCGACAGACGACCAGGGTCTTACGTCGTCTCGTTGCCATCAACTTCACCCACACGGGGCGCTCGGCTCGGCCCTGTTGCGTGAGATCGGCGAGTTTCCGGATGTGATGGACCTCAATCCGGCTCGTTGATCCGCATATCTCGCAGCAGTCCGCAAGGAGCCGCTTCACCAACTCGGTGGTGCTGATGTGGTTGGGTTTCAACGGCTCTCGGTCGGCCATTACCGCTGTGCGCTGCCGTTTGAGCGGGATGCCGCCGAAGCGGGCAACCAGCGCCTTCTTCTCGCCTCCGCGCTCGACGATGACTTCAAAGCATTTTCGAGGGCCGTCCGGGGTGTCGATGGTCGCCTTGTGTTTGCGGGCCATCTTCGTGACGGTCGATCTGTGCTTCGACGCCAGTCCCGCGTTCCCGGATGACGTCCAGCACCGTTTCGGCGCTCTGCATTGCGCATACCTCCCCTTACTGGACGTCGAGTTCACCTGTGCCCCTTCGCCCTCATTCCGGCTTTCCCGGACTTCACGGCCGGTCGCAACTCCGGCGACTACTATGGGCACTCCGTCGCCGTAGGGCTCGCGCCCCGTAGGCGATCCCGTGGTACGTCTTCGCTGTACGTATCGAGCACGACGTAGGCCGCCCACTCATCTCCTTGACCGCCCTCACTGGGCGACGCCCCTCTCCTTGGAGGTTGCCGTCCGAACCCGTTCTTCAGAGCCCGGCAAGGAAAGGGCACCGGTTTCAGGTATCGTTCCGGTGAGTTTCTATTTTTGCCGCTGGAGATTGGGCTTCAAGCAATCCAGCCTTGGCCATATCGCGCGGGTCTTGCGGCCCTCCGCCCTGGATACCTCCAGACGGCCACCGCTTTCCTGACATGCTGTTGTCCCCTTCGGCTTTCGCCTCCAGGTAAGTCAGGCGACCCAGAAACATTCCTCCAAGTTCCTCCCGATTGAGTCGGGGATACAACGAAGCGCCTCACGGCGCACACAGGTCATAGACCCGGCCCCAGGGGCCGTAGCGTTACGGCACATCGCGCCAGGGGGCACCGGTCCGAGTCCGCCACCGTACGCCGTCGATCAGCTGCCGCCGCGTCCACACCGGCGGACGGGCCGGCTTGATGCCCTTCGGCAACAACGGCCCCGCCGCGTCCACTGCCCATTCGTCAGATCACCACGCCCCACAGTGCATGATCATCCACGATCAGGATCCACTTCCGCGACAGACCCTGGCTCATTCACATGTCCGCGGGGTGCTTGGAGAAGAGGAACACGGGGCTCTGAGCTCACGGCTGCGCGCTTCGGCAAGGTGAGGATTTCGGCTCCGTCGTTGGTGATAGCGATCGTGTGCTCACTGTGTGCTGTCCGGCAGCCTGTCGCACTTCGGAGCGTCCACCCGTCGGCATCAGTGACGAGTTGAGCGGTGTCCGCCATGACCCACGGCTCCAGTGCCAGCAGCAGCCCAGGGCGCAGTTTGTATCCACGGCCAGGCCGTCCGGTGTTCGAGACGTGCGGGTCCTGGTGCATCGTCGATCCGATGCCGTGACCTCCGAACTCGGTGTTGATCGGGTACCCCGCCTCGCTGAGGACCGTGCCGATGGCATGGGAGATGTCGCCGATGCGAGCCCCGGGCCCGGCAGCGGCGATCCCTGCGGCCAGCGCGCATTCGGTTGCACTGATCATCGCGACGCTCTCCGGGGGCCTTGCGTCGCCCAGGATGAAGCTGATGGCGGCGTCTGCAGCGACTCCGCCTCTGGAGACGGCGAGGTCGAGGGTCAGCAGATCGCCGTCGGCAAGCGTGTAGTCGTATGGCCGTCCGTGGAGCACGGCGTCGTTGACGGCCGTGCAGATGTAGTGGCCGAACGGGCCGCGTCCGAAGGATGGCTCGTAGTCGACGTAACAGGACGTAGCTCCGGCCTCGACGATCATGGCCTTGGCCCACCGGTCGATGTCCAGAAGGTTCGTGCCGATCGTGCTGCGGCTCTTCAGTGTCTGCAGGATGTCAGCGACCAGGGCGCCTGTGTTCTTTGCTCGGGCCAGCAGGGTGGGGTTCAGGATCTCGATCATGTAGCGCCCTTCTCACGGAACCAATAACTATACCGGCCATACTGTACCGGTATTAGAATCGGAGTCATGGTCAGATTGCCGCTCACTCCCGCAGAAGTCGAACGCGGACAGCGCCTCGGCGCTCTCCTACGACGGGCCAGGGGAGAGCGCTCGATGCTCGATACCGCGCTCGCCGCACGTGTCTCACCGGAAACCCTCCGGAAGATCGAGACAGGCCGCGTGGCCACCCCCGCCTTCCCGACCATCGCGGCGATCGCCGACGTCCTCGGCCTCTCCCTCGACGCGGTGTGGGCCGAGATCAGCCAGCCCGAACGTGGCATTGGAGCGACCAACTCTGGTCACCACGCACGACAGCAGTTGGCCTCGTAAGTCCCAATCCCGCAGGGTGTCGCCGGCGGGGGGTGGAAGTTCGACGGGACGTGGAGCGCGCGTTCTGGATCAAGATCGCGGAAGAGCTGACCAGCGAGGACGCGGCGACTGCGTGCGGCGTATCAGGTCCGGTCGGCTCCCGATGGTTCCGCGAGCGTGGTGGCATGTCGTCGATCAAGCTCAGCCCGCCGTCGGGCCGGTACCTTTCGTTGAGGATCGCGAGGAGATAGCGGTGCTCAACGCCCAGGGCGTAGGGGTACGGGAGATCGCGCGCCGGCTGACCCGGTCGCCGTCGACCATCTCCCGGACACTGCGGCGCAACGCTGCGACGCGGAACGGTCAGTCGGACTACCGGGCCTCGATCGCGCAGTGGAAAGCGGAGCTGGCTGCACGGCGCCCGAAGACACCGAAGCTGGTGGTCAACGCGCGTCTGCGCGAGTACGTGCAGGGCCGGCTGACCGGACAGATCGCACTCCCGGACGGGACCCGGGCGGCGGGGCCGCAGACGCCGCAGTGGGAGGGCCGGAACCGGCCCCGGCGGCAGGACCGTCGGTGGGCGACGTCGTGGAGCCCGGAGCAGATCTCGCACCGACTCAGGGCCGACCCTGATGATGAGTCCATGCGCATCTCGCACGAGGCGATCTACCAGGCCCTGTGCATCCAGGGGCGCGGCGCGTTCAAGCGCGAGCTGGTCGCCTGCCTGCGCACCGGACGTGCGCTGGGGGTCCCGCGAGCACGCTCCCGACAGCGCGCCGGCGGTCACGTCACATCCGACGTGATGATCAGCGAGCGGCCCGCCGAGGCCGAGGACCGCGCGGTCCCGGGACACTGGGAGGGCGATCTCATTCTTGGCGCAACGGCCACCGGGACAGGCTGCTGACCACGCAGGCCGGCGACCTGGACCTGAAGATCCCCAAGGTGCGGACCGGGTCGTTCTTCCCTTCTCTGCTGGAGCGGCGCCGGCGGATCGACCGGGCCCTGTTCGCCGTGGTGATGGAGGCACACGTCGCAGGGTGAGGATCTCACGCTCTCGCCTGGACAACAGCGGAGCCGCTCTTGAGTTGACTGCTCGTCGCGCGTTCGCCGTGACGGCCGGAACGGTTTCGAGGACCACGACGAGACCGCCGCGCAGGACCGCCTCCATCGCTCCGGTGAGTTGTGCGGCTGTGATGTCGGGAGCAAGAGCTCCCATGGCACCCGCCCCCAAACAGACGTCCGCTTCCTGAGCATTGAGGACACCGAAGACAAGGGTGCGGGCGACTGCAGCACCTGAATCCGGCAGGGTCGCCGGTGACCGTGCAGAGCCTGGTTCAGTTCTCCACCAGGGTCCGCAGCGTGCGGCGGAGTTGTTCCGCCGCGCTGGGACTGATCCCTGCGAGGAACGCGCTCTCGGCTTCCCCATGCGCTACCTGTGCGGCGTCGTAGGCCTGCAACCCCTGGTCAGTGAGCTCAACGACGTTCCGGCGCCGGTCTGCCGGATCCGGTCGTCGCGTGACGATGCCCTTCCGTTCCAGCACGTCCAACAACGCCACCATCGTGGTGCGGTCGATGCCGAGCGTCTGCGCTACCTGGAGCTGCGATGCCGGTTCACGGTGGGCCAGGACTCGAAGCGCCCCGAAGTCCTTGCTGTCGATCCCGAACGGTTCGAGCGCTGTATCCGTCAGCGCCGTGAGCTTGAGGGCGGCGTGCTTGAGGAGGTAACCCAGGACGTCGTGCGGGTCAGCGGTGGCGCTCGCTTCGGTGGACATGAGCCCCAGCTTACGCTTAAGCTGATCGTCAGTATTACTGACGATCAGCATCACAACGAATGGCATTGAGATGATTCTTGTCACCGGAGGGGTCGGCTTCATCGGCTCCCACACCGTCCGCGCACTCGCTGAGGCGGGTGAGGAGTGCGTCCTCCTCCAGCGCCGCAGCCCGCAGGTTCCTCCCCACCTCGCAGACCTGCCCGTGCACGTCGTCCAAGCCGATGTCGCCGACCTCGACGCCCTGCTCGCCGCCGGCCAGCAGTACCCGATCACGGGGATCGTGCACCTCGCCGTCGCCCTCCCGTGGCCGGTCAGGAACGACGACCCGATCGACGCATCCGGGCGGGCGCTGGAAGCATTCCTCAACATCGTCCGCGCCGCGCAGGCCTGGGGCGTGCGCCGCATCGTGACCGCTAGCACCATCGGCGTCTACGGATTCACATCCCAGGGTGCACTCACCGAGGACATGCCGATCTCCCTGGAGCACTTCCACGTCATCCCGACGTTCAAGAAGATCACCGAGCTGCTCGCCGGCCACCTGTCGGAGAAGACCGACGTAGACATCGTCAACGCACGCATCTCCGGCACCTGGGGGCCCGGCGGGCACCTGCCCGACCCGTTCTTCGCGGCCCCATCGCTCGCACACGCTGCAGCACAGCAAAGCGAACCCGACCTGGCCGGACTCATCGCGCCGCCGCACGCCGAGGACGCGCTCGACCTGCTCTACGTCAAGGACACCGGTCGCGCGCTTGCGCTGCTGCAACTCGCCGATGAACTGCACCACTCGACGTACAACGTCGCCTCCGGTCGTGCCACTAGCAACGCCGACGTCATCACCGCGATCGAGTCCGTCGCCCCCAGCTTCCAATGTGAACTCCCCTCGGCCGGAGCTCGCCCCGTAAGCTGGCTCGACATCACGCGTCTGCGTGAGGACACCGGATTCAAGCCCCAGTACGACACCGCCGCCGCTGCCGCTGACTACATCGCCTGGCTTCGCGCTGGAAACAAGCGGTAACCCGCGACCGCGGCCGACGCAAACTCATTCCTGCCTACCGGAGGACCACCCATTGTTTCCCGGTAGGGCACTTGCCCCCAGGGCAGGGCTTCGGCGTCGCGTGACGCCCGGTTCCTGATCATTCCGAGGCCGAGGGGTGCGAGGGGGCGGCGAGGGCCGCGGGCGTTGAGGCGGAGGCCGGCCGCGATGTTCTTCACTCCGGCCGTGCGGAGGGCTCCGATGGCGAGGTTGCGCCAGCTGGTCATCGCGCGGGGAGCGTTGCCGGTCCGCAGCTGGGAGGCGTCCTCGGCGAAGGTGGTGTCGCGGACGTGGTGCAGGACCTCGATCTTCCAGCAGTCGCGGAGGAATTCGGCGAGCTGGCCGCAGTGGCCTGCTCGGCGGCCAGGCTGGTGACGGCGTAGACCGTCTTGACGGTGGCCTTGCCGGTCTTGCGGTCGGTGCGTCGGCGCTTTACCTGGACAGCCTGGCGGGCTCCGGGGAAGACGAGGCTGTTCACGGTGGCGACCTTGATCCGGCGGATCTCCGAGCGGCCGTGGGCGATGCCCCGGGTGCGTCCCTGAAGCGGGATGTCCTTCCAGGGAAGGGACTTGAGTTAGCGGCGCAGCTTCTTCTGGTTGCCCTTGACGATCACGATGTAGTGGGCGCCCCGGGCGAGGAGGTAGTCGGCATGCTCGCGCTGGGTGTGCATCGCGTCACTGGTGACCACGACGCCGGCCAGGTCGGCGACGACTGTCCAGCAACAGCTGGAAGCAGGTGATCTCGTTGGTCTTCTCGCCGACGGCCAGCTGGGGCCAGAACCAGGCCGCTGGCGTGCTCCAGTGCGGCGAGCACGTGGATCTTGCGGCCCTTCGCCTTGGCCACGCCGCGCAGGCTCTTGCCGTCCACTGCGAGACCGCGCAGCCCGGTCGGCGGTCGGCGGTCGGCGGTCGGCGGTCGGCGGTTCGGCGGTGCCAACTCCCGACAGCCAAGTCCAGCGCGTCGCCGTCGATGCGGGCCAGCAGTCGGCGGACCGTGGTCTCGACGGGCAGGACCCGCCTGGGCAGAAGCGGATCGGGGTCGGCACCGACCTGTTCCAGCACATACCCCGGGGCATCGGCGATCCATTCGCCGACCGCCAGCAGCGAGGTCGCTCCGGCCAGCACCGCGCACGCGGTAAGAGCGAGCACGACGGCCAGGCGGTGGCGCCCGCGTGGGTCACGCGGGTCCGGCACATCGGCCAGCCGCTCCAGCAGGCCCGGGACCTCCTCGGGTCCGACCTACGGATTCTCGCGCAGTTGGTCAAGGGCAGGCGGGTGCTGCGGCGTTTCACCCGCGGAGGCCCCAAGCACTCCACCTATCAAGCCCTTCGAAAAGCTGGGCTGCGCGGTGCGTACGGTCTTCGCGTGCGACTACCTCGCCAGCCCCGACCGGCGCCCGCGAGATCCACGGCGGGCTCCAGGTCGTGGATAACTGGAGCAGCGCGGACACCGTGCTGCACTACGGCAAGGACGGCGCGCTGACCGGCCCGGACAAGGAGCACGCCGAGACGTTGATGCTCGCGCTGCACCTGCTCCAGTCCTCCCTCGTGTACCTGTTGACTGACCTACTGGGAGAGTTTGCCCAGTTCAGCGGACAGCCCGTGGCGCGCGTGGCTATGGTCCCGCCCCATGGTCAAGAGAGATGGGCAGGGCCGAGATCTACGCTCGTTGGTGGTACCGCGGATCGGGTCGCTCCTAGAGACCGGCGATGTGTGGGAGCCGTATCGGCTGCTTGATCCCGCCGGGACTGTCGTCGAGCCGGTCGCGGTGTACCTGAAAGACCTGCAGGGCATCGGACGGCCCGCGACGACGCAGCGTTCGTACGGGATGGATCTGCTGCGCTGGTTCCGGTTTCTGTGGGCGATCCGGGGGCGCTGGGATCAAGCGACCCGGCGGGAGGCGCGGGACTTCTCCCGCTGGATCCAGCTCAGCGACAAGCCGAGACGGCCCGGTGCCACCGCCGCGTCGGCGATCCCGAATCCGGTGACGGGGAAGGCGGGACTGGGCCGCAAGTACGCGCCGACCACCCGTGGCCACAGCGAGAGCGTGCTGCGTGGCCTCCGACTCCCTCACCAGCGAGTTCAGAGAACACGTCAACACGCTGCTGCTCCAGCAGGTCCTGGCCGAGCTGTGGGGAAAGAAGGTCACCGACGAGGACCGAAGCGGCCTGACCGCGCTGTTCTGGTCGAACGTCAACCCGTACGGCACCCTCCGCCTGGACATGGACAAGCGGCTCGATCTCGGGCTGCCCGCTGCCGTGCCCCGCCCCCGTACCCCGGCGGACACCCCCGGCCGAGCCACCACGGAGACGCGATGACCGAGACCCACGACTTCCAGGACCTCACACCCCCCCCGGATGAACGAAGCGGCCTGGAGGGCCCACGACCTGCTCCGCGCGTACGCCGCACGGGACCGAGCCGCGATCGTCGAGCATCTCGCGCACCTGGAGGACGACCAGTTGGAGTTCGCCAAGGGGGGTCGCCCACTTCTACAACGACAGCCCGCGGAGTGCTCCGGGACAACCGCTGCCGCCCCGACAGCACGACCTGCCGCGGAGATGAGCAGGCGTTCAACCATGCCGCGGGGATTAGGGCGGACCGTCTGCTGCTACATCTGGAAACCTGCCGGCCCGCGCACTGCGGCGGCGGCTAGCTCCCTGACCCCGGCGGCGGATACGGGCACGCCGGGCGCCTGCTGGGCCCAGGCCGCAAGATCCCTCGGGGTGAGGCCGGACGGCGACTGGCCCACGTACGGAATGGCGTACAGCGGGGTGTTGGGTTCGCTGCGCCAACTGTCCGCCAGCGGGCCGAGGTCCACCGCGTCGAAGCCGAGGACGTCCAACAGGTCGGCCACCTCATTCTTGGCGCCCGGGTCGTCGCCGGACAGCGGCAGCGCGGTGCGGTCGGGAGCTCCGGCGGGGCGGTGCAGCTCCAGCAACTGCTTGGGGATGATGGAGTGCAGCACCTTCACCACCCGGGCGCCGGCGAGGTGGCGCTGCACGAGCTCGCTGGAGGTCAACTCGTTGCTGTCGAGCTCGGGGGCCCTCCAGTTGGGAGTCGGCGCGTAGTTCATCGGGTCGATCACGGTTTTCCCGGCGAGCTCCGCCGGGTTCAGCTGCTCGTGGACGGATAGCGGCACGGCCGCGATGACCAGGTCACCGGCGCTCGCTGCTTCGGCCGGGGTGGCCGCGCGGGCCCGCTGACCGAGCTCGACGACGAGATCAGCCAAGGTCTCGGGGCCGCGTGAGTTGCTCAGGACGACGTTCAGGCCGGCGTCGACGGCGCGGCGGGCGGCCCCAGCGCCGACCGTGCCGACGCCGATGATGCCGAGGGTTGTGGTGCTCACTATGTGTTCTCCGTTCGGTGTCCCCGCGTCGTGGTACTGGCGGCCAAGACCGCTCAGGCGGGCTCGTACCCATCACAGCCGAAGGTGACCTGCGCGAACAACGACCACTAAGGCTCTACAGCGATCACATCGTGTGATAGATCAGGAGAGTGGAACTGAGAGCGCTGCAGTACTTCGTAACCGTCGGCGAGGAGCTGCACTTCGGGCGTGCGGCGCAACGGCTGCATATCGTGCAGTCGGCGGTGAGCCAGCAGATCGCCCGGCTCGAACGTGATCTCGGGGTTCGTCTGCTCGACCGCAATTCACGCCGAGTACGGCTCACCCCGGCCGGCGAACGGGTGCTCGCCGCGGCCCGTGACACCCTCGCCGCGGCGGCCCGCGTGCGCGTGGTTGCCGGAGAACCGGCGGCCGTCCTGCGGATCGGAGTGGCGTCCTGCGCCAACCAACGGCTCGACCGGGCGGTGGGCCGCCTGCGCGACACCGAACGCCCCGCCGAGCCGGAACTGGTCGATCTGCCGGTGACCGCGCGCCTGGACGCCGTCCGCGACGGCGAGCTGGACCTGGCGCTGGTACGGGGCGCGATCTCATCCGCAGCCCTGACAGTGGTCCGCGCGTGGTCCGAGCCGCTGCACGCGGTGCTAGCGCGCGAACACCCCGCCGCCTGCAAGCCCGCGATCAGCCTGCACGACCTCGATCCGTACGGTCTGCGGCTTCCCGCCCGCGACAGTGACCCGCCGATGCACGACGCGATCCTCGCCGTCCTGCCCGTGGCCCCGCTGCGGCCCCCCGCCGGGGACATGCTCAACGTGCTGTTCGAGGTGGGCCGGGACCCCGCGGGCTGGACACTGATGCCGGCCGAGCAACTTGCCGGATCCCGCTCCGAACGGGTGCACCACGTGCCGCTGGACCCACCGATGACCGTCGACGGCCACATCGTCACATCACTCGCGACACCGGAGCCGTGCGTGGCGTCGTACGTAGCCGCGTTCGCGGACTGAGCTCACGCCTTCAGCCAGCAGGTCCTTCCGCGCAAAACGGTCCACCACTAGGGGGGCACTAGTCTTCTGAGTCAGGAATTCTGTTCAGATGTGTAGGGTTGCGGGGTGGCGCGTACTGGGCGGCCGAAGGCCGAGTTGATCCTGTCGGACGAGGAACGGGCTGCGCTGGAGGGATGGGTGCGGCGCCGTTCCACGCCGCAGGCATGGGCTTTGCGGTGCCGGATCATCCTGGCGTGCGCCACTGGGGCGTCGAACAAGGACGTCGCCGCCCAGCTCGGTTCGACGCCCCATGCGGTGGGCCGCTGGCGGGCCCGGTTCGTCGAGCACCGGATCGCCGGCCTGGGGGACATGCCGCGTTCGGGCGGGCCCCGGACGGTCACCGACGAGCAGGTCGCCGCCGTGGTGCAGAAGACGCTGGAGGCCACGCCGAAGAACGCCACGCACTGGTCGACGAGGGCGATGGCCAAAGAGATGGGGCTGTCGCAGTCGACCGTGTCACGGATCTGGCGGGCGTTCGGCCTGCAGCCGCACCGTTTTGAGACGTTCAAGCTGTCGACGGACCCGTACTTCGTCGACAAGGTCCACGACGTGGTCGGCCTGTATCTGGATCCGCCCGAGCGCGCTTTGGTCTTTTGTGTGGACGAGAAGTCGCAGATTCAGGCCCTGGACCGCTCACAGCCGGTGCTGCCGATGATGCCCGGGGTCCCGCAGCGGGTCACCCACGACTACGTGCGAGCGGGCACCACCACACTGTTCGCCGCCCTGGAGGTGGCCACCGGCAAGGTGATCGGCTCCCTGCACCGCCGGCACCGGGCCGAGGAGTTCAAGAAGTTCCTGATCAAACTCGACCAGGAGATCCCTGCTGGCCTGGACGTCCTTCTGGTGCTGGACAACTACGCCACTCACAAGACCCCGGCCATCAAGACCTGGCTGATCGCCCACGCCCGCTTCCACTTGCACTTCACGCCCACCGGCTCGTCCTGGCTCAACCTGGTCGAGCGGTGGTTCGCCGAGCTGACGAACAAGCAGATACGGCGAGGCGTTCACAAGAGCGTTCAGGCGCTGGAGAAGGACATCCGCACGTGGATCGCCGCATGGAACACCGATCCCAAGCCCTATGTCTGGACGAAGACCGCGGACGAGATCCTCGAACGTCTCGCCAGCTGTCTGAACAGAATTCCTGACTCAGAAGACTAGGGTGCGTTTCGAAAATGCTGGTCACAGCCACTCGTTGATGGCTGCGACCAGTACGGCAGGGGATTCACCGCTCCGGCAGCGACCGAGGCGAGCCTAGTTCCGACTACGCAGCAAGACCGCGTGGCCGTGGTCGGGAGCCGTCGGTGCCCTTGTGCTGCTGGTGCCTAACACGACATGGCGGGAAAGGGACTGGATGGTCGGCCGGTGGGCCCGCATCACCGGGTGGCGTGGTCGGCCTGCTTGATCAACCGCGCCACGGCCTGCGGCTGGGAAACGGTCACGGCATGTGAGGCCTTGACTTCCCGGGTGTGGGAGCCCGCGCGGTCGGCCATGAAGCGCTGTGCGGCGAT
>NZ_JBEOVF010000110.1:0-12534 GCF_040295365.1 Streptomyces sp. NPDC002838
CGTCGGCCTACTCGATGACCAGAAGTCGATCACTCGGGAAGGTACGCCCTTCGCGTCCAGCCCGAGGCCGATCCACAGGTCATGAGCATTGCTCTCAGGTGGCTACACGGTTGGCACTGATGCATTGGCGGTGGACGTGCATCGCTTCCGCCATCTGCTCGCCGAGGCCCGCCGGGCGGCCGACGACTCGGATGCGGCGGCCACATTCCAGCGGGCGTTGGCGACGTGGCACGGGACGCCGTTCGCCACTGCGGACACCCCCTGGTTCAACGCCGCCCGCGATACTCTCCAAAAGGAGCAGCGGGCCGCCGAGCTGGAATGCACCGACCTGCGACTGCGGCTCGGTGAACACGCTGGGCTGCTTGCCGTGCTCGCCGAGCGCAGCGCCGCACATCCGCTGGACGAGCGGCTGGCCGCCCAGTACATGCTCGCCTTGTACCGGTGCAGCCGGCAGGCCGACGCCCTCGCGCACTACCGGCATCTTCGCGGCATGCTCGCCGAGGAGCTCGGCATCGACCCGGGGCAGGAGCTGCAGCGCCTGCACCAGGCAATCCTCAGCGGGGACGCGGAGCTGAGCGCGCCGACGGTCCACGCCTCCGTCCGGCGGCCGGCCGGATCGGCCTGGGCCGTGCAGTGCCAGCTTCCCCTGGCTACCCCGGGGTTCGCCGGGCGCTCCGAGCTCCTTCATCGCCTCGAGGAGCTGCTGGCCCCGCCAGCGGGGGTGCCCGTCGTCGTGTCCGGCTTGCCTGGGGTGGGCAAGACCGCGCTGGCGGTGCACCTCGGTCATCGGCTGCGGCCGGCCTTTCCCGACGGCCAGTGGTACGTACGGCTGCTGGGGACCACCGACCGGCCGCGTGATCCCTCCGAGGTGCTGTCCGGGCTGCTGCGCGCCTGCGGGCAGGACGCCGACACGATCCCGCAGGCGCTGGAGGACCGCGCGGCCGCCTTCCGCAGCCGAGTGGCCGACCGGCGTGTCCTGCTGATCCTCGACGACGCCGCCGACGCTGAGCAGATACGGCCGCTGCTGCCGGGCACCGCCGGGGTTTCGGTACTGGTGACCAGCAGACGCGACCTGTGGGGCCTGACCGTCAGCCATGCTGCCCACATCGTGCCGCTGGACGTGCTCGAACTCCCCGAGGCGATCACACTCCTGACGGGAATCCTCGGCGAGCAGCGGGTCGGAGCGGAGCCGGAGGCCGCCGCGCGGCTGGCCGAGCTGTGCGCTCGCCTGCCGCTGGCGCTGCGGATCGCCGCCGCCAACCTGGCCGCCCGCCCGGGCCGCTCCCTCACCCGCTACGCCGACGAGCTGGCCGACGGGAACCGGCTGGCCAAGCTCTCCATCGTCGGCGACCGCCAAGCCGCGGTCCGCACCGCCTTCGACCACTCCCACGCAGCCCTGGAGCCGGCCGCGGCGCGGCTGTTCGCCCTGCTCGGGCTGCATCCAGGATCAGACTTCACCGCCGAGGCAGCCGCGGCCCTGCCGGGCGCCGAGCCGACCGCCACTGAGCGCCTTCTGGACCAGCTCGTTACTGCGGGGCTAGTGCAGCGCACCGCCTCAGACCGGTTCCAGTTCCACGACCTGCTGCGACTGTACGCCGCCGAGCACGCCGCGGCCGACCCAGGCCAGGCAGCAGCCTGGCAACGGCTGTGCGCGTGGTACCTCGCGACAACCGACGCCGCCACCGCCTTCGACTACCGTGGCCGGGCCCAACTGCCCCGGCCGCGCGCCGAGTCCCACCGGTTCGCCGACCGGGACCAGGCTTCCGCCTGGCTGGATGAAGAGCGGGCCAACCTCATCGCCGTCATCCGCCGCGCCGCCGAGACGGGTCCGCGCCCCTTTGCCTGGCAACTGGCCGACCAGCTCCGCATGTACCTCTACCACCGGCGGCACCAGCCCGAATGGGAAGCGGCAGCCACCGCGGCGCTTGAGGCGGCAGAACGGGACGGCGAGGCGCTGGCCCGGGCGTCGATGCAGCACAGCCTCGGCCTGCTACGGCTGTCCACCGGCGAGGTGGAGACCGCGCTGGAAACCCTGCACAGTGCACTGGACGGATACCGCAGCACCGGATTCGCCCCCGGCGAGGCAGCCATCCTGAGCAACCTGGCACTCCTGCACGGCCAGCGAGGCCAGATGCGCCTGGCACGCCAGTGGCAGGAGCAGGGCGTCGGGATACTCCGCTCCCTCGACCGCGGCCTACAGCTCAGCGGAGCGCTCAACACTCTCGCAGTCATCCACACGTACCTCGGCGAGTTCACCCCGGCCGTGGAGCGCACCACCGAGGCGATCGGGATCTGCCTCAAGGAAGAGGCGCCGCAGGCCCTGATCAGCCCGCTGATCAACCGGGCCCTCGCACACCACGGACTGGGCCGGTACGGGGAAGCCCTCGCCGACGGCACCGAGGCACTGCGCCGCTGCCGAGACCACCAAGACCGCCACGACGAGGCGAACGCCCACCTGGCCGTGGCGATCACGCACCGCGACACCGGACGCGCCGACCTCGCCGCCGGCCACGCCGAGCAGGCGCTACAGGCAGCCCGCACGTCCGGCGAGCCGGCCAGCGAGATCGACGCCCTGATCACCTCGGGCAGCGTGGACCACCTGCGCGGCAACCCGGCCCGCGCCGCCGCCCTGCTGGACGAGGCCCTGACGCTCGCCGAGCGCCACGACTTCCGCCAGCAGCACGCCGAGATACAGACCTGGCTGGCCCACGCCCGCCTCGCGATGGGCGACACCGCCCGCGCCGCAGCCCACGCAGAGCATGCCCTCACCACCGCCCGTGATCTGGAACTCCGCCCGATCGCCTGTCTGGCACTGACGGCGCTCGCCGCCGTCCTGCGGGCCACTGGGGATCCCGCCGGGGCGGCCCGGCACGCCGCTGAGGCCGAGCGAGTCGCGCAGGAGACCAGCTACCGCCTGCCGCCCGTAACCCGCCTCAGCTGAGACTCGCCAACGGCAGCGAATCGGTACACCGAGGTGCGCGACGACTACCCGAACGACTCGAATCTGGAACTTCGACCATTCGGCCGCCCGGCGGGTGACACCAGCTGGTCACCCGCCGATAATCGCTTATCCCCCGGCGCGGTCGTGCTGACCGTGCACGCCTGTCCGCTTCGCCCGCTCCTGCTGCCATGATCCGCCCCGCCGAGGCCACAGGGGCCCCGAACACCACCAGGCCGCCGCCCCATCGGGTGACCGGACAGCACTGCAGATGTCCCCACCCGGGCAGCCAAACCGCAGGTAGAGCGAGAACGTCGTACGCCCTCGTCCCCGTGAGTGATCAGGCTGCCGGTGCTGCGCAAACTATTAGTGATTCGAGGGCCGATGCTGGACGGGCAGAACCCGGACGACACCGTCGCTGCCAGCTGCCTCACGCAGCTGCGCGTTTTCGATCTCCAGGACGTGTACCACCCGCACCAGCTGCTGAACGTCCGTACGCAGCCGGTCGCGCTCGGCCCGCAGGCGGGTGAGCTTCTGCTGCAGCTCGTCATTGGTCCGCTTCAGGTCGTCGACGACCTTCGGCCGCGTGTCCTGCATGCGCACCAAGGCGTAGAACAGGTCCTTGAGCCCGGTGTGCTTGTGGGTGAGCTTGTTGCGCTTGAGGCCCGCCTCCTCGGCGAAGGGACTTGATCGTCAGCTGGCCGTCCGAGCGCAGAGGAGTGCCCACCAGCAGGCGGATCATCGCGTCGGTGATCGCCTCGATCTCGGCGGTATCGCCGGGGGGCGACGGACTCGCCGCCGCGGCGGCCATCGCGAGCACGCGGCCCACGGTCTCGGCGATACCCGCGGCGGCCGGCGCTGCGGGTAGCTCTGTGCCGTCGGCCTGCTCGCCAGAGGCCGGGGAGTCGTCCTGGGCTGTGGTCATGTGCTGTCCTTGCCGGCCGTCCGCCCTGCTGCGGCCTCATGCTCCTGAACGATCTTCTCTGTGCTCGCGCGGCAGAGCTCGAGTCGGCGCCGTAGCGGGTGGGGCGGGTGAGGCCTTGCGGACTGTTCAGGCAGCCGCTTCGGCGACCGATGACGATGCACGTTATGTCCTGCCGCCTCTGCGCTGGCAGATCGCGGCCGACTGGGTCGGGGACTGCCCTTCGGTTGATCACGGTGTTGAGAATCTCAGGATCATGGTGCTGCCGGAGTACGCCCTGGGCGCGGTGTGGGACTGCCACGGGGCTCTTGTACGTGCGCGCGATGGCGACGTCGAAGCTGCGCGGCTGGCCGACTTGCTCTCCCCCTACCTTTACGCCTACGACACCGATCTGCATGGCCTCGTCGCACGGCTGGAGCGCGTGCTCGCCGTCCTCTGCCTCAATATCGCCGCCGTCCGTACGCTCGCCACACACCTTGCCCTCAAGCAAGGAAACGCCCCGGAAGCAGTCCAGGCGGTGACCGAGATCCTCGCCGCGTGGCGCAAGGCTGGCGTCGCTCCCTGACGACGGCGTCAGCGCGCTGCTGGCGCGTCAACTGTGCGGCGGCGAGCCAAGGGTGCCTCCGATCGTGCGGCGCGAAACCTCGGCAAGGTGCGCTGGCCGCTGAGGCCCGCAACGGCCCGCCTCGCCGGGGCTTCCTTGCTGCGCCTCGCACGAAGGAGCAGATCGGCACCCGTCACTGGTGCCACCTATCGTGCCTCGGCTCACCAGGTCGTCGCGCGCTGGTGCGTGCCCTGGTGACAACTTCGGCGCCCAGGCGGTGACAACCATCGTGCTCAACTCGACGCTCGGGCCCAGGTGGCCGGGGTAGACGGTGACAGTTACCGCGCTCATTCACATTCGGGCTTCTCCATGCGGACAGGTCTACGGGACACGTCAAGTGGCTGTACCGCCCCACTTCACCCCACTTCGTGAGCGCAGCCGAGGACGCGAAAGCGGCAATCGGGTTTTCCATGGCCGGAGAGTGAAGGGGTAAAGCGGTCCCAATTGGACACTCCGGCGGACTGCTCCCCACTTCACCCCACTTGCTCGGCATCGCACCACGCACGGGCTTGTCGATGCTTCGATCGCTCCACGGGGCCAGATCACGGGTTCTCACGGATCGTGTGCGCAGTTCACAGGGTTCACGCCCGAGGGGGCTCGTGTCCGAGGCGGCGCCAGCGTTCCATCGGAAGGCAACAGAAGGGAGGCACACAAGTGCGACTGCAGACCTGGCATCGACCGGAACGCAGTGAGTAACCGCATGGCCCCATGCCGCAAAGGGGGTCGGTATCCGGAGGATGGACGTCCGTCTGCCATTCGTACGCCACTTCACCGCCACTTCGCCCGACCCCGGCTGACCGGGGCTGCGGCAGTGCTTCGATGACAGCGCGGCAGTGGATCTTTAGCGCCGTTAGCGGAGTCCGCTGCTCACAGGGGGTGTTGGTGCGCTGCGTGCTCGGCTTTGATCAATCGACGCCCTGCCTGCGCACCGGCGCGGAACCTGCACCACACGATCTCCCGAGGAGAAGCCGGGTTGGACACGCCCGTCAAGCCGATCCGGCCGGCTTCTCCCCGGGTCACAGAAGACCCCCAGAACTGGAGGAGTACATCCCCGTGACTCAGACCGACCGTAGTCCCTCAAAGTCCTCGTCGGCCACGGCGAAGGCGCTCACCTGGATCAGCGCGTTATCCGTGCTGGGCACGATCATCGCCGTCATCGTGCTCACCCTCAGCGGCAACAGCGACTACTTGGCCGCCGTGATCGGACTCGGAGCCGCGGCGGGCGCAACCGGCGGAACGGTCCAGATCCGCATCCACGTCCGCCGCTGAACACTGCTGTGTCCTGCAGGGGCCCGGCGCCGGGGCCGCCCTGGAAGGGAGGCGGGGCCCGGCGCCGGGAGCTGCTCCCCGCGGTGGCACGGCGGGACGGCGGGGACGTGGTCAGCTGTAGTCGCGCAGTACGACTGCCTTCTGCGTCCGGCTCAGTGAGTACGTCCGGCGGAATGCCCATCCGGAACCCAGGGTCTGGATCTCCTCTCCGGCGAAGCCGCGGTGGAACAGATCGGTGTCCGGCTTCCTGGTTGCGCCGGGCTGGTCGACGTACACGAGCGCGTAGAAGGTGCCGGAGGGGCGCAGCCAGCGTCCGACGTCCGTCAGCAGCCGCTCGTACTGGAGATACGGCAGCGCGTATCGGCAGGTCACTACGTCGACGCTGCCTGGTTGCAGGATGTGGTGAATGGGTTCGCCGTCGATGTCCCAGTGCGCGTACGTCACGCCGGCCGCACCAGCTGCCGTGGCCTGCCGGAGCGCTTCGGCGGAGAAATCGAACCCCGTGGCGTTCAGTCCCCAGGCGGCGAGCTGCCGGGTCCACTGGCCGTTGCCGCACGCGAGGTCCACGGCGGACATGCCGGGCCTCGGGGCGACGTGGTCGTAGAAGAGCTGGGCTTCCTTGTGACTGACCACCGTGGGCCAGCCGGTCTGGAACCAGTGGTCCCACTGCTCAGGCGACAGGCGCACTCCGCCTGGACTGCCGGTTCCGTGCCCTGCCGCATCGGCGGCGGCCTGCGAGCGGGTCACAGCGACACCTCGCCCGGCAGCAGCTGAGCCCGGACCGTCTTGAGCCGCGTGTCCTCGGACATGAAGCAGCTGACCGTCGCGCCCAGAAGGCGTGCGTACTTCAGGCCCCTCCCCTTCTCACCGGCGATGGCGGCCTGGCTGAGCAGGACGTCCGGGCGCGGGTCTTGTACGTCGATCACCAGCGTCTCGTCCTCGGTCACGGCCAGGCGTATGGTCATCCGCGCCACCGCCTCGTGGGCAGGCCCGGCGTGCAGGAGGGCGTTGTGCGCGAGCCGGGACAGCACTTCGAGCGCCGTGGCGATGTCACCGGACCACCTCAGTAAGGTCAGGCGCATGCGGGCATCGTCCCGGAGTCGGCGCAGGCTCGCCGGGGCCATGGCGTAGGAACGGGACCATTCCCGGTCGAGAGGCGCGGTGAGGACGGAGACCGGGGCGCCGGAGGGCTTGTCGCCGGGCTCGATGGTTCCGTGGTGCCCGGCGTGGGGGTAGGCGGCGAATGCGGGCAGGCTCAGCAGCCACTCGCGCAGTGCGGTCTGCTCTGCAGTCGTGATGGCCACCTCGTGCTCGGCCGGTACGACCAGGCCGGCTACCTCACCGGTGGCCAGGAGCCGTTCGACGGTGCGCCAGCCTGTGCGCCGCCGGGCCGGGAAGTGGAGTGGCGCCAGATCGTATGCCTCGCGCGTGACGGTCCACCCCTGCTGTGAGGCGAAGTCGCGCAGGGCCGCGAGCGTCTGAACGGCGATCCGGGAGTCGACACTGGTCGTGTAGAGCACGACGTCGGCACCGGCCGGGGCGGTCTCCGCCGCCGTCGGTGGCGGACCGGCAGTGATGGGTGTCGGATGGGTCATGCCGTCAGCTCCAGAGCCTTCGAGGTTGTCGTGCGGCGCGATGCAGCCGATGGAGGCAGGTCGCGCATGCGGGGAGGGTCACGGGGCTCCACCTCCGGCGTCGACCGTCTCGATCTCAGCCCAGATGACGGAGGTGCCGCTGTGCTGGACGCTGTGCCCGAAGCGGTCGGCGGTTTGCATCAGGAAGGCGAGCACGTCGAGGCGGACCGCTTCGCTGAGCGCGGCCGGCACCGGCGCCGAGATGCGGAGGCCAGAGTCGTTGGCTTCAATGCGGACGGCCTCCGGTTCATCGTCGTCCAGGGGCACGCCGAGCGCGGTGCTGAGCATCGAGGCGATCGCGGTAGCCCTGGTCGTCGGCGAGCTCACGGATCTCCCCTGTACACACATGATCACGTAAAGTATATCTGATGCATTAGCTTGAACCTGATGCATTAACTTGTCAATCGAGAGCCGCAAACCCGGCACCGAGACAGCCGCCGACCAGTACGGAGTCCGCGCATGGGCAACGCCGAGCCGCCGTCGCACCAGGTGGTCGCAAGCGACCTGCGGCGTCGACTCGCGGAGGGTGAATGGGAGGTCGGCGCGAAGCTGCCCTCAAGAGCGCAACTCGCCCAGCACTACGGCGTAGGCCCCAACGTGATGCAGAAGGCACAGGAACGCCTGATCGTCGAAGGGCTCCTCGAAGGCCGCGCGGGGTCAGGAACATACGTGACCCCGCCGCGCGAGCGGCGCCGGATGATCCGTTCCCGGCACCGTGAACGCCGCGGCGGCAGCCCCTTCCGCGCCGACATGTACGAGATCGGCAGCAGCGGAAGCTGGGAATCGTCCTCCGAGGCCCGTACACCCGCCCCGGAGAACATCGCCCGGCGCCTCGGCATCGAGCCCGGCGACCCGACCGTACGCACGGCGTACGAGTTCCTCGCCGACGGCAAGCCCGCCCAGCTCTCCGTCAGTTGGGAACCCATGGCCATCACCCGCGACACCCCCGTCCTGCTTCCGGAGATGGGCCCGCTCGCCGGCAAGGGCGTGGTCGAGCGGATGCGCTCCATCGGCGTCAACATCGAGACGTGGCTGGAGATCCCGCGGCCTGCCCGCGCTACCCCCGAGCAGGCCGCCCTGCTCGGCCTCAATGTCGGCGACCTCGTCCTGGCCATCGAGCGGACGTACTACGACGGCGACGGCCGCGCGGTGGAAACCGCCGACATCGTCGTCCCGGACCGCACCTGGGAAGTGGCCTACGAATTCGCCGTCGACCCACCCCGGCCAGACTGACCACCCGTCGCCCCTGCCTGGCGAGCCGCCGCCAGCCGGTGGGGCTCAGCCGATGACCGAGTGGGCGAAGAGAACACCGCCCGCGAACGCGCCCCCTCCGGCGAGCACGGCTGTCGGCCACGGGCTGCCCGACAGCACGGTCAGGGCCGCCGCCCCGACGCCGGCCAGGACGCCCACCACCAGGACCACGGCAGAGCGCACGCTCAGCAGCGCCTCCGGTTCGGCTCGCTCCCCGACGCTGCTCACCGGCCCTCCCTCGCCTCAAGGACCTTGCGGCGCAGGACTTCATTGCCGAGCCGGCGCAGCTTGCGCCGCACCCGGGTGCCGTCCTCAGGCGGCGCTCCGATCAGCAGCGGGGCCTCCAGCCAGGTGACCGTCGGATCCTCCGCCCAGACCCGGGTTACCTCGCGCTCGTTCGGCTTCAGCTGCCTCGTGACATAGCGGACGTGCGGATTGTCGAACTGATCCGGCCACTCCACGGCGCTGTTCAGCACGGCCGTCTCCGGGCCTGGAGCCAGGTCCTGGGCGATGAAGTCGCCCAGATACTGGATGCGTTGCCCTCGAAGCGTGCGGTCCCGTTCCAGGGCGACGCCCGTACTGGCGCATGTGCGCAGGGCCTTGCGCACAGCGGCGGGGTCCGAAGGGTCTGCGGCATCGATCAGCCCCTCCAGGATCGCCACGGCCAGGGCCTGGCAGCGGTCGTCCAGCCGGTCGGTCAGTTTCAGCTCGTTCCTGATGAACGTGCGCAGAGGCCGGGAGTCTCCCGTGGCGTACGCGGTCAGCGCCTTCTTCGCCCAGCGCACCAGGCGGTAACCCCTGGCTTCGTCGAAGACGACAGTTGCCCACTTCAGGACGTCGCGCATCAGCGAGGGGAATTCCCAGTCCGCGAGGCTGGCCGCTACCACATTGCTGAGACGGCTGGTGACATCGAGAGCTGCAATGGTCTCCTGGACGGTGAACAGGGGCGAGAGGTCCAGATTCCTCCATGGGGCCGTCGCGAGCCTGGCCTGGGCCTGGATGAGGGGCTGGGTGATGCTGCGGGTGTAGTGCGCGAGCTGGCGCTCGACGTGCGCGACAGGAACGAGTGTTTGCAGGGCGGCCTGCGGAATGAGTGGTCGCTGGGCCACCGACGCGGCGAGATCGGCAAGGCCCTGCTGTACCCCGACATAGCGGGTGTCGAGGACCGGGAACCGCATCTGACCGGCGATCCTCGCGACGGAGGTGATCGTGCTGTTGTGCATGGTCGTGTACTTCACGGCCTGGTCGATGGCGGGCTGCGGCAGAACCACGGCGGTGCTGAGCTGCGTCGCGAGTTCTGACACCCGCGATGCGGTCGCGACGAACGGAGCGGCGGCAGCCGTCACGGCCCGCACGGAGTCCATCGTCTGGGCGACCTGTGCCGCGATACCTGCGTATGGCTGGCAGACCGCGGCCGCCACCGCCTCGGCAGCTGCCGAGTGCACCTGTCGCAGGGAAGCGATCACCTCGGCCACCTCAGCTACGGCGGACTTGGCCGGCTCATCCGCAGCGAGCACCAGCTTCCTGCTCGTGCTGCCTCTCTCCGGAGCGGAGGCATTCAGGGGGCCGGGCTCAGCAGCCTCGTCCCCCGCCGGGACGGCGTCAGGGGAAGCGGTGACGGACATCTGTGCTCCTTGCCTTTCGACAACTCTCTGCCTAAAAGCAATGGCACTGGCCTCAAGCGACAAAGAATCCGTCACCACGCGACGTGACTTGCGTCACGTATCTTCAGGTTGGCGTGGTCGCCCTGCCCTCCAGCAGCGACAGCCGTGACCAGACCACCCAGCCCCAGGGAGTAGACGGTCTGTTGGTCGCACGCAGCTGTTCCAGCGTCCACCAGCGGCGCTCACGGATGTCCGGCTGGTTGGCCCGGGCCGGATTCACGGCGTCCACGGAGACGCAGGCCAGCGAAGTACTACCTGGCCTGGCGGATTTCGCGGCCCGCGCTCGTCGAGCTGCGCACCCAGTTCGAACGGCAGGATGCGTCCTTTGGCGTCGACGACCACGGCGCGTTACAGCAGTATCCGCGCGTACCGGTCGACGATCGGTTCGAGGTAGTCAACGTGCGGGCCGTGGAGGGACTTGAGGTCGGCCGGGGAATGGACGAGTGCGATCTGGTCAAGCTCGGGAGTCTGGCCGACTGCTGCCGCTGCGGACACGACCGCGGTGAATCGGTCGTTCAGGACCGGGGCGGGCTGGGGCGGGGCCATGAAGTGCACGCCGATGTTCCCGTTTGTGCCACGCGTGACGGCCCACAACGTCAAGTCGTCTGGGGGCGTGTCGATTCCAATCTCCTCGAGGAGCTCGCGCGCTGCGTTGTGGCGCAGTGCCGCGGCGTCGAGGGGGGCGCCGTCGTCGGGTGGTTCGACCGATCCGCCGGGCAACTGCCAGCGGCCGGGGGCGGCGGTTGCCGACGACATGCGTGCGGCCAGTAAGGCCCCGTCGTCGGTGGGCTGCAGGACGTCGACGAACAGGGACGGAAGTGCGGCAGCGCCGGGGACCCAGCGCAGGGCGTAGTTCCGGTAGGTCACCCTCGTCCAGTGGAGCGCGAGTTCATGTGGTTCTGACTGGTCCAGGCGCGTGCATGCGACGACCGGCCCGTCGAAGAGGGAGGGCTTGGCCTGGACGGCCTTGTTCCAGGCTCGGTCCCTGGCGGTCTGGTGTTCGGGGGAGAGCTGCGGCGGTGGAGCTTCGACAAGGCGGAGCTCCACCGCGTCGAGGACGTCAACGGATGGTTGCGGTAAGGGCTGGGTCACCACAGCAGGCTGTCACAGAGGTCGCCCCCTTCTCACCGGGTTGCTTGTTTCGTTAGAAGCCGTATCTCAACCGAACGTGATCGCTTGATTCCTGCTGGTCAGGCATGGTTTCGCTCGGGTTGAGGGAAGCATCGCGACGTCTTGTGTCCGCTTCATGGTCGAGGGGTGCGCGGTGGCGTCGGTGCTGGGAATGCTGGAGGAGCGAGAGGCGGCTGCCCGCGTGCGGGTGGAGGGTTTGCGGGAGGAAGTCGCGCGGTTGGCTGAGGTGTTGGAGGCCGCGGAGATCGAGCTGGACCGGCGGGTGATCGCGCGGGAAGAACTGGTCGAGGCCCTGGCAGTCTCTGCGGCCGAGTCCACTGCCCTGACCACGACCGAGGCGGAGGAGAAAGCGGTGCTGTCGCTCGCGCCGGTGCCGGGCTCAACAGTGCCGCCCTGGCGGGAAGGGCTGCCGGTGACGGTTCTGGCGCCGGACTATCAGTGCATTCTGGGCGTGCTGGAACAGCAGCGATCCACGGGTCACGGACCGCTTCGAGCCAAGGAGATCGCGGTGGAACTGGGCCTTGACGCGACGCCGGCGAAGGTCGAGGGGCTGCGGTCGAAAGCCCGGCGCCTGGCGGAGCGCGGGTGGCTCCTCCTGGAGGCGTCGGGGGCATTCAGTGCCGGCCGGCTGCCCGTGGCCGTCCCAGACGCCGGCTCATCCGCGTGACCATCGACCACCGGATCATCGCCTCGCTGGTGGCGGGCAGGGCCTCGTAGTCCCGGGCCAGACGGCGGGAGTTCATCAACCACGCGAACGTGCGCTCTGCCACCCAACGCCTCGGCAGCACCACGAACCCGGTCATGTCGTCGGTGCGCTTGACGATCTCCAAGGTCAGAGCGAGCTTGTCCCGGCACCAGCCGACGAGGCCGCCGGTGTAGCCGCCGTCGGCCCACACGAGGGTGACGTCGCGGTGCAGACGGCGCAGCCGGATCAGCAGGCCCACCGCGGCGTCCCGGTCGCCGATGTTCGCGGCGGTGACCGCGACGACCAGGAGCAGGCCGAGGGTGTCGGTCACGATGTGCCGCTTGCGGCCCGGCACCTTCTTCCCGCCGTCGTAGCCGCGTGAGGCGGCCGGCACCGTCGCGGCGGCCCGCACCGACTGCGCGTCGATGATCCCCGC
>NZ_JBEOVF010000111.1:0-12146 GCF_040295365.1 Streptomyces sp. NPDC002838
CGTCGAGGTGCCGATCGACGCGCCGGTGAACGTCTGCGGCAACAGCGTCAACGTCATCGGGATCGGCAACACGGCCACGGACAACGACTGCGCGAGCCCGCCTTTCACGTTGTCGGCGTGACCCTTTGGGCAGCACCTCAGGCCCACGGGTCGGTGATCTCCCGAAGCCGCGTCAGCGCCTCGCGCAGTTGCTTCATCCGCCGCTGCCCGAGGTGCTCCTCCCACTCCTTCTCCACCTCGGCGACCACCGCGTCGGCGACCTCCTTGGCCGCCCACGCCTTCGCCGCCCCGCACACCAGCCGAGCCCGCTTGTCGGTCGGGTCCGGCACGCGCCTGACGTACCCCGCCTTCTCCAACTGGTCGACCAGGAAGCCCGCGGTCTGCTTGGTGATCTGCGCCTGCTCGGCCAGCTCGGTCAGCCGGGTGCCGTGTGGCCCGATGCGCTGCATGACCCGGGCCTGGGCGGGCGTGAAGTCGTCGAAACCGGCCTCGGCGAGCGCGGCGAAGACGCGGTTCTCCAGCGCCCGGTACGGCAGGTACAGGAGCACGCCCGTATTGAGCTCGCTCTCCGCCACCATCGTCGGCTCACTCCCCGCTTGCCTTGACTTTGGTCAGTGTCTCTGACTACTTTGGTCAGGCAAGCTTACCATTTGAGTGGGTGATTCCCATGGGTGCCGTACACGGCGTCGTACTGGACACGGACGAGCGCTGGCAGATCGTCGACCGGGAGCGGGCGAGCCTGGCGGACCTGTTGGAGGGCCTGAGTCCCGAGGAGTGGGAGACGCCCACGCGGTGCGGCGACTGGCGGGTGCGGGACGTCGCCGCCCACCTCACCATCGCGGCACGCTTCACCTACCGGGCCGTGGTGCGCGACTTCGTCCGCTCGCGTGGGAACTTCGACCGGATGATCCACGACTCGGCGGTCCGCGAGGCCGCACTGCCCGTCGCCGAGATCGTCGCCAACCTCCGCTCGACCATCGGCTCCCGCCGCCTCGCGCCCACCACCTCGCCCCGCGAGCCGCTCCTCGACATCCTCGTCCACGGCCAGGACATCGCCCTGGCCCTCGGCCGCCGGCGCGAGATGCCCACCACGGCCGCCCGCGACGCCGCCGACCGGGCATGGACCATGCGCGTCCCGCCCCGGCCCTGGCCGCTCCCGAAGGCCCGGCTGGTCGCCACCGACATCCAGTGGACGCGGGGGGAGGGGGAGGAGGTCCGCTGCCCGATCGCCGGCCTGCTCCTGCTGCTCACCGGGCGCCCGGAAGCGGCCCGGGAGTGGTGCGAGCTGGTCGGCGTGGAGGGCCCGGTCTGACGGCCGGGCACGTGGCACTCGGCCGCCGGCGCGGTGTACGGCTCCGGCCTGGACCTCGGCAAGGAGATCGCGGACGAGGTGGTGACCCGCACGGAGGGCGCGACGGCCTGGGACGTCCGCGCCGCCCTCGACGTACTCCTCTCCGACTCCTCTCCGACCACGACGTCGATGACGTCGACGTCGACGACGAGGACGGGGTGCTGGAGGCGGTCGGCCGCCGGCCTTGCCTTGACGTCGGCGTCAAGGCCTACGTTCGTACCCATGCGCATCGGCGAGCTGGCCGCACGGGCCGGGACCACGACCCGGACGCTGCGGTACTACGAATCACGGGGACTGCTGCCCGCACGGCGGAACGGCAACGGACACCGCACGTACGACGAGACCGACCTGCGGCTGCTCAGGCAGATCAGGACGCTGCAGGACTTCGGGTTCGACCTGGAGGAGACGCGGCCGTTCGTGGAGTGCCTGCGGGCGGGGCATCCCGAGGGCGACTCGTGCCCGGCGTCGCTGGCGGTCTACCGGCGCAAGCTGGACGAGCTGGACGCGCTGATCGGCGAGTTGCAGGCCGTGCGGGCGACCGTCGGCGCGCAGCTGGCGAAGGCCGAGCGGGCGCGCAACGAGCTGGCCGCCGATGCGTCGGTTCCGGGTGGTCCGGAGCCCCTGTGCGAACTGGGAGGGCGGGAACCGTGATCAAGGCGGACGGCGTGACCGAGGTGACGGACGCGGACTTCGAGGCAGAGGTGATCGACGCGGAGCTTCCGGTGCTGGTGGAGTTCACCGCCGACTGGTGCCCCCCGTGCCGGCAGATGCGGCCGGTGCTCAGCGCCCTCGCCGTCGAGGAGGGCGACCGGCTCAAGGTGGTCCAGCTGGACGTGGACACCAACCCGGAGACCACGAACACCTACAAGGTGCTGTCGATGCCGACCTTCATGGTGTTCCGCGGCGGCGAGCCCGTGAAGTCGATGGTGGGCGCCCGGCCCAGGCGTCGGCTCCTGGAGGAGTTGTCCGACGTGCTCTGACCTGCCGGGACCTGCGCAGGACAAGAAGAAATCCCCCGAGCAATTGCGCTCGGGGGATTTCTTTGCGTATATTCGATGATTCGCGACTTCAAGGAGATTGGGTCGCAAACAAGTTCAGTGAGCACACTATATCCGGGCGGGAGTGGAATTGTCAAACACCGACTTTCCAGACAATGAATTGCGGCGCGAGCAGGAATTCATCGACGGCCTGTACGTCCGCGTCGACGCCCTGTGCGGCCACACGGAGGACGCCGTCACGGATGCGCTCGCCCAGGGCAACACGCCCATGCAGGCCCGGCTGGAGCGGGACATCCTGGTCGCCGAGCGCTCGGGGCTGCTGGCGGCGCTGAACGCGGTGGACGGTTCGCTGTGCTTCGGCCGGATCGACCTCACCTCCGGGGTCAGCCACCACATCGGCCGTATCGGCCTGCGCGCCGACGACACCGAGCGCACGCCGATCCTGATCGACTGGCGGGCCGAGGTCGCCCGCCCCTTCTACCTGGCCACCGGCCACACCCCGATGGGCCTGCGCCGGCGCCGGCACATCTCCACCGAGGGCCGCCGGGTCACCGCCCTGCACGACGAGATCCTCGACCTCGGGGACCAGGAGAGGACCGGGCACGAGGACCCGACCGGTGACGCCGTACTGCTCGCCGCGCTCAACTCCGCGCGCACCGGCCGGATGAGCGACATCGTGCGGACCATCCAGGCCGAGCAGGACGAGATCATCCGCGCCCCCCACCGGGGCGTCCTGGTGGTCGAGGGCGGCCCCGGTACCGGCAAGACGGCGGTGGCCCTGCACCGGGCCGCCTATCTCCTCTACGAACACCGGGAACTGCTCGCCCGGCGCGCCGTCCTGATCGTCGGACCCAACCCCGCCTTCCTCGGCTACATCGGCCAGGTGCTGCCCTCGCTCGGCGAGACGGGCGTGCTGCTGGCGACGGTCGGGGAGCTGTTCCCCGGCGTGAAGGCCACCAAGGCGGACACCCCGGAGGCGGCCGCGGTGAAGGGCCGCGCCGAGATGGCCGACGTACTCGCCGAGGTCGTACGCGACCGTCAGGCCCTGCCCGACCCGGTGATCGCGATCGAGCACGACCGCGAGATCCTGATGCTCGACGACGGCCTGGTGCGGGTCGCCCGCGAGCGCACCCGGGCCGCGGGGCTCCCGCACAACGCGGCACGCGAGCACTTCGAGGGCCACATCCTCAACGCGCTCACCGAGCTGTACGCCGAGCGCGTCGGCACCGACCCCTACGACGGGTCCAACATGCTGGACGCGAGCGACATCACCCAGATCCGCGACGAAATCGCCGAGAACCCCGAAGTCTGGTCCGCCATCGACCAGTTGTGGCCGCGGGTCACCCCGCAGCGCCTGGTCGCGGACTTCCTCGCCGCGCCCGAGGGGTACGTCGGCGACGAGGACGCGGCCGCCGTCCGCCGCCCGGTGACCCGGGCGTGGACCGTGGCGGACGTGCCGCTGCTCGACGAGGCGGCCGAACTGCTGGGCGAGGACGACCGGATGGCGCGGGCACGCGCGGAGCGGGAGCGGGAGACCCAGATCGCCTACGCGCAGGGCGTGCTCGACGTTTCGTACGCCTCCCGCACCTACGAGTTCGAGGACAAGGAGGACAGCGACCCCGAGTCCTCCGAGGTGCTGTCCGCGCACGACATCATCGACGCCGAGCGGTTCGCCGAACGCCACGAGGAGGACGACCACCGCAGCGCCGCCGAGCGCGCGGCGGCCGACCGCACGTGGGCGTTCGGGCACATCATCGTCGACGAGGCGCAGGAGCTGTCGCCGATGGCCTGGCGGCTGCTGATGCGGCGCAGCCCGACCCGCTCGATGACCCTGGTCGGCGACCCGGCGCAGACGGCGGAGGCGGCGGGGGTCGGCTCGTGGTCGGGGATCCTCGAGCCGTACGTCGAGGACCGCTGGGAGCACACCCGCCTCGGCGTCAACTACCGCACACCGGCCGAGATCATGGACGTGGCGGCGGCCGTGGTGCGCGCGGAGCACCCCGGCTTCGAGCCGCCGAGTTCGGTGCGGTCGACGGGGGAACGGCCCTGGGCGCGCGCGACCGACGACCTGCCCGGCGCGGTGGCCAAGGCGGTCGGGGAACTGACCCCGACGGAGGGCCGGTTGGCGGTCATCGCCCCGCGCGAGCTGCACCGCGCGCTGGCCGCCCGGCTGGACGGCGTGACGGCGGGCGCGGAGCCCGACCTGACCCGGACGGTCGTACTCCTCGACCCGCGTCAGGCGAAGGGCCTGGAGTTCGACTCGGTGCTGGTGGTCGAGCCCGGCCGGTACGGCACGAGCGACCTTTACGTGGCGCTGACCCGGGCCACGCAACGGCTCGGCGTGCTGCACACCGGCGAGCTGCCGAAGACGCTGGCGGACGCCTTGGAGTAGGAGGCGGGAGCGGTGCAGGAACGGATTCGTATAGGAGCCGTAACAGTTCGTGACATGATCACTGTTTGTATACGGCCGGTACGGTAAGCGTTGCGGTATGGACGCCGCCCATCCCCACCCGACCGCACCGGCCGCCAGCCCCCCACTGGGGTCGCTGCCCGTCGAACCGCTCCTCACCTCCGAGTTCGACGCCGACCCGGGGGCGGTGTACCAGCGGCTGCGGCGCACGTACGGCCCTGTCGCGCCGGTCGGCCTGATGGGCGTACCGGTGTGGCTGGTTCTCGGCTACCCGCAGGTCATGGAGGTTCTCAGGAACGAGAGCCAGTGGCGGCGGGACATCCGGTACTGGCGGGCCCGGGCCGAGGGGCGGCTGCCGCCCG
The DNA here is from genome assembly GCF_040295365.1 of Streptomyces sp. NPDC002838. Lineage (NCBI taxonomy): Bacteria > Bacillati > Actinomycetota > Actinomycetes > Kitasatosporales > Streptomycetaceae > Streptomyces > Streptomyces sp. NPDC002838. The sequence goes on from NZ_JBEOVF010000111.1 coordinate 5,122, forward strand.
ACTGGCCGCTGCTCGCCGGCTACGAGGTACGGCAGATGATGTTCATGGACGAGGAGGAGCACCGGGCGGCCCGCCGCACGCACCACTCGGCGCTGGGCCCCTTCCAGGACGCGCGCAGCCCGGAGGGCTGGGAACTGCGGGCCGCGGTCGCCCGCTACGCGGACGAGCTGGTGGCCCTGCTGGCGGCGGAGACCGGTTCGGCGGGGTTCGCCGACCTCGGCGCGCAGTACACACGGCCCCTCCTGCTCATGGTCACCACCAAGCTGTTCGGCTGCCCGGTCGAACTCGGCGACGAGTTGGTCATGGACCTGTGGCGGATGCTGGACGGCGGACCGGACGCGGGCCCCGCCACCGGCAGGGCGCTGGCCGCGTTCACCCGGCTGGCCGCCCACCGCAGGGCCCGCCCCGGCGACGACTTCACCTCGTACCTGCTGCTCGCCGACCCGGACCTGACCGACGAACAGCTCGGCCGTGAGCTGTTCATGAACGCCGTATACCTGAACGACATCACCGGCAACATGGTCCTCAACACCCTGCTGGAGGTGCTGCGCGGCAACGCCACCGTCCGCCGCAGCCTGTCCGCCGGGCAACTCGGCGAAACGGTCAACCGGGCCGCGCTCGCCAACCCCCCGGTCGCCAACATGTGCTTCCGGTTCGCCGCGCGGGACGTCCGGCTGGGCGACATCTGGGTGCGAGCGGGCGACGTCGTCTCGCCCTCCGCGGCGGCCGCCCACCGGGACCTGCTGGACATCGGCCGCTCCCACCTCGTCGACTCGGCCGTCAGCACACGCGCCCACCTGGGCTGGGGCGCCGGCCAGCACCAGTGCCCCGGCGCGGCGCGTGAGCTGGGCAGCCTGATCGTGACCAGCGCGGTGGGCCGCGTCTTCGACCACTTCACCAAGGTCGAACTCACCCTCCCGCACGACCAGTTGCCGTGGCGCTCGGGCCCGGTGGTACGCGGACTGCGACTGCTGCCGGTCCGCTACGAACTGACCGGCTCCGACCGCCCCGCCCCCAAGCCGCCCCGGGACGCGAACGCCCGGCCCTCGACGGCCCCTTCCCACGCCGCCGACCGCCAGACGAAGGGCCTGCTGGCGGCACTGCGGAAGCTGATGTTCGGAGGCCGCGCCGACGTCCTGTGAGCTCCGTCCCCCTGGGGGCTCCGCCCCCAGACCCCCGGACCTATGCCCACCCACCACCCGACTCGGTACCTCGAGAGGTGCACCACCAGGGCGAAGGGCACCTTTGCGGCCATCACCTCACGTTCTAGGCCGGCCGCAGCCAAACCGTGGCCAGCGGCGGCAGCGTCAGTCGGATGCTCGCCGGGCGGCCGTGCCACCCCTGTGGCTCGGGCTTGATGACGTCCGGGTTGGTGACGTCGCTGCCGCCGTACCTCCCGGCGTCGGTGTTGAGGGTCTCGTGCCAGGCGGGGATGTCGTCGGGGGCGCCCAGGCGGTAGTCGTGGCGGACGACCGGGGAGAAGTTGGAGACCGCCAGGAGGGGGGTGCCCTCCGCGTCGTACCTCAGGAACGCGAAGACGTTGTCCTCGGCGGCGTCGCCGACCACCCACTGGAAGCCGGACGGGTCGATGTCGCGTTGCCAGAGGGCCGGGGTCGCGCGGTAGACGGTGTTGAGGTCGCGGACCAGGTCGAGAACGCCGCGGTGGTCGGGCTCCGCTCCGTACGCGGGGTCCAGGAGCCACCAGTCGGGGCCGTGGGCTTCCGACCACTCCGCTCCCTGGGCGAACTCCTGGCCCATGAACAGGAGCTGCTTACCGGGGTGGGCCCACATGAAGCCCAGGTACGCGCGGTGGTTGGCGCGCTGCTGCCACCAGTCGCCCGGCATCTTCGACACCAGCGAGCGCTTGCCGTGGACCACCTCGTCGTGGGAGATGGGCAGGACGTAGTTCTCGCTGTAGGCGTACACCATCGAGAAGGTCATCTCATTGTGGTGGTACTTGCGGTGGACCGGCTCGTGGCTGACGTAGTCGAGCGAGTCGTGCATCCAGCCCATGTTCCACTTCAGACCGAAGCCGAGGCCTCCGAAGCCGCCCGGACCCATGTGGTGCGTGGCGCGCGTGACGCCGTCCCAGGCCGTGGACTCCTCCGCGATGGTCACCACGCCCGGCACCCTCCGGTACACGGTGGCGTTCATCTCCTGGAGGAAGGCCACCGCGTCCAGGTTCTCCCGGCCGCCGTGCACGTTCGGCGTCCACTGCCCCGGCTCCCGCGAGTAGTCCAGGTAGAGCATCGAGGCGACCGCGTCCACCCGCAGCCCGTCGATGTGGAACTCCTCGCACCAGTAAATGGCGTTCGCCACCAGGAAGTTGCGCACCTCGCGACGGCCGTAGTCGAACTCCAGCGTGCCCCAGTCGGGGTGCGCGGCGCGCAGCGGATCCTCGTGCTCGTACAGCGGACGCCCGTCGAACTCGGCCAACGCCCAGTCGTCGCGCGGGAAGTGCGCCGGCACCCAGTCCATCAGCACACCGATCCCGGCCTGGTGCAGCGCGTCGACCAGGTGCTTGAAGTCGTCCGGGGTGCCGAGACGGGCCGTGGGCGCGTAGAAGCCGGTGACCTGGTAGCCCCAGGAGCCGCCGAAGGGGTGCTCGGCGACCGGCATCAGTTCGACGTGGGTGAAGCCGAGGTCCTTGACGTACGCCGGCAGCTGCTCGGCGAGTTCCCGGTACGTCAGTCCCGGTCGCCAGGACGGCAGATGGACCTCGTACACCGACAACGGCGCCTCGTGCGCGGGCGCGCCCGCACGCCGGGCCAGCCACTCCTCGTCGTGCCACTCGTGGTGTGAGGCGTGCACGATGGAGGAGGTGCTGGGCGGGGCCTCCGTACGGCGGGCCAGCGGATCGGCGCGCAGGGTCTTCGAGCCGTCGGGCCGGGTGATCTCGAACTTGTACAGCTCGCCCTCGCCGATGCCGGGCACGAACAGCTCCCAGACGCCGGTGCCGCCGAGCGAGCGCATCGGGAACGCCGATCCGTCCCAGAAGTTGAAGGTGCCGGCCACCCGCACGCCCCGCGCGTTCGGCGCCCACACGGTGAAGCGGGTGCCGGCCACGCCCTGGTGGGTCATCGGCTCCGCGCCCAGCGCCGTCCACAGCTGCTCGTGCCGGCCCTCGCCGATCAGATGCAGGTCGAGATCGCCGAGCGCGGGCAGGAAGCGGTACGCGTCCTCGGTCTCCTGGACCGTCCCGTCGTACGCCACGAGGAGCCGGTACGCCGGGACCTCCCGCAGCGGCAACAGGCCCGAGAAGAACCCGTTCCCGTCGTCGCGCAGCTCCGCCCGTACGTCCCCGGCGACGACCGTGACGGACCGTGCGTACGGACGGAAGGCCCGGAAAGCGACCCCGTCGGGTACGGGATGCGCGCCGAGCACCGCGTGCGGCTCGTGGTGCGTGCCGGCGAGCAGACGCTCGCGGTCACCGGCGTCGACGGCGGGGGAGACGATGGCCTCCGGCGACTGCGCGGGGTTCGGTACGGTGATCTTCTTCGCGGTGACCTTCTTCGCGGTGACCTTCTTGGCTGTGGTCTTCGCGGCGGTGGTCTTTGCCGCGGTGGTCTTCTTCGTCGTGGTCTTCGCCGTGGGCTTTTTCGCGGATGTCTTCTTTGCCGTCGTCTTCTTGGCGGCCGGAGCAGCCTTCTTCGCCGCCGGGGCAGCCTTCTTCGCAGTCGGCGCCGCCTTCTTGGCCGCGGCCTTCTTCGTCACCGTCTTCTCGGCGGTGGTCTTCTTCGCAGCCGCCTTCGTCACCGCTTTCTTGGGCGCGGTCACCTTCTCCGCGGCCTTCTTCACGCTCTTCGCGGCTTTCGCAGCGGTCTTCTTCGGTTCCGAACCGCTGGACGGGGTGCGGGGGGTCACGGGTGGAGCCTCCTAGAGGATGCGACGTAACGCTCGATCGCGGCCATCGGTACGGGGAGCCAGTCGGGGCGGTGCCGGGCCTCGTAGACGACCTCGTAGATCGCCTTGTCCGTCTCGTAGGCCTGCAACAGCACAGGGTCGGTTCGCGGATCCGCGCCGCTGACCTCCGCGTATCCCGAGCAGTACGCGGCCCGGCAGGCCTCGGCCCAGCCCGGCACCGGCACCTCGGTCGAGTGTGCCGCGTAGTCGAAGGAACGGAGCATCCCCGCTATGTCCCGGGCCGGCGGCTGTGGCATCCGCCGTTCGGCCAGCGGCTTCGACGGCTCGCCCTCGAAGTCGATCAGCCACCACTGCCCGGCGGGCGAGCGCAGACACTGGCCCAGGTGCAGATCGCCGTGGATGCGCTGCGCGGTCCAGGTACGACCCTCGGCGGCCAGGTCGCCGAGCGCGGTGAACGCGGAGTGCAGCCCGGGCGCGTACGGCCTGAGCGCCGGTACCGCCTGCACGGCCGCCTCCAGGCGCTCGATCATGCCGTCGGCCAGCAGGTGCAGCTGGGTATGGCCGAGGGTCACCGCGGGCAGCGCCCGGGCGAGTGCCGTGTGCACCTCGGCGGTGGCCCGCCCGAGTGACCGGGCCTCCGCGCCGAAGTCCTCGCCCTTGGCCAGCTCCCGCAGCGCCAGCTCCCAGCCGTCCGTCGCGCCCTGCACGAACGGCTGGAGCACGCCCAGGACATACGACTCACCGGCCAGCTCCGCCCACAGCCACCCCGTCGGCGCCGGCACCCGGGGGCAGCCCTCGCGGGCCAGCGCCAGCGGCAGCTCCAGGTCGGGATTGGTGCCGGGCACGATCCGGCGCAACAGCTTCAGGATGAACGTATCTCCATAGACGATCGACGAGTTGGACTGCTCGGCGGTCATCACGCGGGGCACCAGCCCGTCCCGGATCTCCTGGTGCGTGTCCCGCTCGAAGCGCAGGTCGCCGATGCGGGCGCGGGTGCGCAGGGCCTCCAGGAGCAGTTCGGCGGGCCGGGTGTCGTACAGGGCCTCGTACACCGTGTGTCCGGCCAGCGGCCCCTCGTCGAGGTGTCCGATCAGCGCGGGCGCCAGCCGGGGCGGCAGCGCCTCGCGCACGCCTATCAGGAGCTGGTAGCAGTCGCTCGGCTGGGTCGAGGAGCCCAGCGTGGGCGGCTGGTGGGCGCGCACCAGCAGGTGGTAGAGGCCGAGCTTCGCCGTGGGTGGCAGCAACTCGGTGGCCGCCACCAGGGAGAACCCGGTGACCGGACGACCCTTGCCCGCGAACCAGCGCTGCCGCGGCAGCCACTCCCGCAACAGGGGATCCAGTGACGCAAGGAGGCCGGGGCTGCCCGGGCTGCCGGGACTTGTCGTGGCGATACGTGTGACGGCTTCCGACATGGCGTCGCGTCCTTTCCCCGGGTGGTCGGGGTGTGAGTGATGCGTGCCCAGGTCGGGGCGGAGAAAACCGCCCCGACCTCAATTGCGGCGAGGGCCGCGGCCAACAGGTTGCGCAGCCGGAACCATTGGCGTTCACGCCGCCCGAGGCGGCGTGTCCTTTCCGATCACTCGGAGAGGTTTCACACGGTGTACGCGTGCTGTTGATGACCGAGCCGCCCGCCCGGCGGGCTCGGGTTCTGATCACCAGAACGGCGTAACCGTACCACTACTCAGCGTGTTCTCGCCGCAATCGGAACCAGTAGAAGCCATGGCCGCCGAGCGACAGCAGATACGGCAGTTCACCGACCGCGGGGAAACGGACTCCGCCGAACAACTCCACCGGATGCCGCCCTTTGAACGCGCTGAGATCCAACTCCGTCGGCTGCGCGAACCGGGAGAAGTTGTTGACGCACAGGACCAGGTCGTCCTCGTACTCCCGCAGGAACGCGATCACGGCCGGGTTGGAGGAGGGCAGTTCCCGGTAGGACCCGAGGCCGAAGGCCAGGTTCTGCTTGCGGATCTCGATCATGCGGCGCGTCCAGTGCAGCAGCGAGGAGGGCGACGACATCGACGCCTCGACGTTGGTGACCTGGTAGCCGTAGACGGGGTCCATGATGGTCGGCAAGTACAGGCGACCGGGGTCACACGACGAAAAACCTGCGTTGCGGTCCGGGGTCCACTGCATCGGCGTGCGTACGGCGTCCCGGTCGCCGAGCCAGATGTTGTCGCCCATGCTGATCTCGTCGCCGTAGTAGAGGATCGGCGAGCCCGGCAGGGACAGCAGCAGGGCGGTGAACAGTTCGATCTGGTTGCGGTCGTTGTCCAGCAGGGGGGCGAGCCGCCGTCGGATGCCGATGTTGGCGCGCATGCGGGGGTCCTTGGCGTATTCCGCCCACATGTAGTCGCGCTCTTCGTCGGTGACCATTTCCAGGGTCAGCTCGTCGTGGTTGCGCAGGAAGATGCCCCACTGACAGCCGGACGGAATGGCCGGGGTCTTGGCGAGGATTTCCGAGACCGGGTAGCGCGATTCCCGCCGCACCGCCATGAAGATGCGCGGCATGACCGGGAAATGGAACGCCATGTGGCATTCGTCGCCGCCACTCGCGTAGTCGCCGAAGTAGTCGACGACGTCCTCCGGCCACTGGTTGGCCTCCGCCAGCAGCACCGTGTCCGGGTAGTGGGCGTCGATCTCCTTCCGGACCCGCTTGAGGAACTCGTGGGTCTCGGGAAGGTTCTCGCAGTTGGTGCCCTCCTGCTGGTAGAGGTACGGGACCGCGTCCAGCCGGAATCCGTCGATGCCGAGGTCCAGCCAGAAACGGAGAGCGGAGATCATCTCCTCCTGGACGGCCGGGTTCTCGTAGTTCAGGTCCGGCTGGTGGGAGAAGAAGCGGTGCCAGTAGTACTGCTTGCGGACCGGGTCGAAGGTCCAGTTGGAGGCCTCGGTGTCGACGAAGATGATCCGCGCGTCCTGGTACTGCTTGTCGTCGTCCGCCCAGATGTAGTAGTCACCGTACGGTCCGTCGGGATTGCTCCTCGACTCCTGGAACCACGGGTGCTGGTCGCTGGTGTGGTTCATGACGAAGTCGATGATCACACGCATGCCGCGCTGGTGGGTGGCGTCCACGAATTCCACGAAGTCGGCGAGGTCACCGAATTCGGGCAGTACGGCGGTGTAGTCGGAGACGTCGTAACCGCCGTCCCTCAGGGGTG
>NZ_JBEOVF010000112.1:0-10665 GCF_040295365.1 Streptomyces sp. NPDC002838
CGGCCCGCTGGGCATCGGTCACCGACAACGGCGGAATCTTCGGACCCGGACGACTCATACCGAACCAACGACGAATCTCCGACTCAGGTCACTAGGACTTGTCCGCCAGATCATGTGACTGTCTGACGGTCGGCTCGTTGTCCTGTCTGTGTGGCGGGGTGACTTGACGGATGCCGAGTGGGAACGGCTGCGGCCGTTCCTGCCGGTCGGCAACGGACGTTGTGGCCGGTGGCGGGATCACCGGCAGGTGATCGACGGGATCCTGCACCGGGTGCGCACCCGGTGCAGTGGAGGGACCTGCCGGAGCGCTTTGGGCCGTGGAAGACGGTCTATGAACGCCATCGGCTGTGGTCGGGCGACGGCACCTGGGAACACCTGCTGCAGCGGGTCCAGGCCGCGGCCGACGCGGCCGGTGAGATCGACTGGGACATCGCGGTGGACTCCACCATCGTGAGTGCGCATCAGCATGCGGCCGGCGCCCGCACCGAACCGCCGCCGACCCCGGCGTCAAAGGGGGACGAGCGGGCAGAACACCAGGACGAAAACGCCCTGTCAGAGTCTGCTCGCCCGGCTGGTGGAGGCGGTGCAGGAGGTGAGGGCCTGGGCCGCTCGCGCGGCGGGCTCACCAGCAAGCTCCACCTGAGCGCCGACGGCCACTGCCGCCCGCTGTCCCTCGTCGTCACCGGCGGACAGCGGGCGGACTGCACCCAGTTCAGCCGAGATCGAACATGCCACCCGCCTCGCAACATCCCAGATCAACGCCCGAGCCCGGCCCTGGTATGGGGAAGACCTGCACGACCACCGCGCTTACTGCGGCGGCTATATATGTACGTCGTTTGAGGAATCCAGCACTAAGCCTCACGGCCCGGCTGCTGGCCCACGACTGCCTTGGGTGAGACGGCGACTGAGATCGTTGAGAACGAACAGAACTGTTGTCCGTTGTCATCGAATCCAGCCCGGCTGCCAGCCAACCCGGTCGACGCCTGTTAGCCCAGCTACGCCCTTCGCGCGATACCAGGGAACGCAGGCACGGTGGCCTCTGCGCGGCTCTTGCAGCCGGGGCACCCCGCCTCAGGCCGCCTGTACTGATGTCGCCCTACTCGAACGCGGTTCCATCAGGCGCGTGCGAGCGCAGGCACCCCAGGACTGCTGCGCGACAGATCTCGGCAGCCATTCTGTGAAGCTCGCCTTCCGCGATCCGCGCCGGGGCCGGCGTAACGAAGCCGGTCTCCTCGTCGACTTCCAGGAGGCTGTTGCCGTGCGTCAGCTGCGAACGTGTCTCGTAGAGCAGCATGTGGGTGCGCTCATCCTCTGAGTCCTCGTTCGGTGGCGCGTACTTAGAGGTTGTCTCACGTGGCAAGTTTCGCGAGCTTCTTGTAGCAGGTCAGGGCGGCGGCCATGGCCAGGCCTCGGCTCTGCCAGTCGTTGCGGACCACGTACGGGATCTTGAGACCACGAGCAGCCCATGGCAGGCTCATTCCGCATGATCGATGAATTCGCGAAAGACAACCTGCACGGGAGACTGCGGCGGGACCGCAAGGCGCTGCTCTGGAAACTCGACGGCTTGTCCGAATACGACGCCCGCCGACCTTTGACAGCGACCGGGACCAACCTCCTCGGCCTGGTCAAACACGTGGCCATCGTCGAGGCCAGGTACTTCGGCGAGGTCTTCGACCGCCCTTCCCCGGAACCGCTGCCCCGGTGGCAGGACTCCAACGGCAGCGATCTGTGGGCGACCGAGGACGAGACCCGCGATCAGATCATCGGGTTCTACCGGCGCACGTGGGAACACTCGGACGCGACGATCAACGAGCTTCCCCTCGACGCCCCCGGCCACGTGCCGTGGTGGCCAGAGCCTTATCCCAACACGAACCTGTTCGCCGTCATGGTCCATGTCCTCGGCGAGTCCAACCGGCATGCCGGGCACGCCGATATCCTGCGCGAGGGCCTCGACGGCCGGACCGGGGTGCGCCCCGAACACGAGAAGCAGATCGACGAGGAAGCCCGTGCAGCCTACTGCGCGAAGATCGAGCAGGCCGCTAGGTCGGCCGCACCAATCAAGGCTTAGAGGTTGTCTCACGTGACTTGATGTTCGTGCGGCATGATGCCGGGTCGTGGGTGCTGATCTATCGAAGCGTCTGGTTCCTGATGAACTCTGGGAGCCGGCCGCCCCGTTGCTGCCGTCGTTCGCTGCTCGTCCGCAAGGTGGTAGGACCGTGTGACGAGCGGGCCGTGTTCACGGCAGTGGTGTACGCGCTGACCAGCGGCTGTGCCTGGCGGCATCTGCCGCCGACGTTCGGCACGTCGCCCGCCACCGCGCATCGCCGCTTCACGGTATGGACCGAGGCCGGCCTGTGTCGTCGGCTGCACCGGGCGGTGCTGGACGAACTCGGGGCCCGCGGCGAGGTGGACTGGACCTCGGCGATCGTCGACGCGGCCCCCGTTCGCGCCAAAAGGGGGGATCGCTGACCGGACCGAACCCGGTCGATCGCGGCAAGAAGGGCAGCAAGCTGCACGTGCTGTCCGATGCCCAGGGCATCCCGCTCGCCGTCGCCGTGTCCGGCGCGAACATGCACGACAGCCTCGCCCTCAAACCGCTCATCCGCGGCATACCCGCCGTCCGGTCCCGCCGGGGACCACGGCGGCGCCGACCCGTCAAACTCCGCGCGGACAAGGCGTACTCTCCGCCGAACACCTGGCCTGGCTGCGCGAGCGCGGGCTCGTCGCGCGCATCGCGCGGCCCGGCATCGAGTCCGGCGAACGCCTCGGTCGGCACCGCTGGAAGACCGAACGGTCGATCGCCTGGCTCTTCGGCTACCGCCGCCTCACCGTCCGATACGAACGAAAGGGCTCGCACTTCCTCGCCTTCCTCGGCCTGGCCGCCGCCCTGACCTGTTACAAGAAGCTCGCGAAACTTGCCACGTGAGACACCCTCTTAGCCACAAACTCCTGAAACAGCTTGGTCGGGCCCACACCGATGACTCGATCGCATTCCGGACACTTCGGCTGCCCAGGGGGAAAAGTCGTGAGCGCCTCCACTGCTTGGACCAGTTGTCGGGTGCGGTCATCGTGCTGATCTCCTTCGAGCTTCGACATCTCGAAGATCAGCCGGTGGCCGTTCTTGTATCCGGACACTCACTCCGACGCCGGGGCAAACGCCCGGATCAGGTGGGAGCCCGTACACCACTTCTCAGGACGCAACCAATCTCTGCCGTGGATGAGGCGGAGAGTCGAGGATATGTGCCCAGAGTGCGAGTACCGCGGCGCGCCAGCGAGTGTGACCAACCACAGAAAGAAGGCCGACCACTAACCGCAGGTCGTCAGATGGTCTCGAGCTGCCTCTGAAAGAGGCCCGTGCTGCAAGGGGTGTCGTGCTAGACAAAGATCAAGAAAAGGCCTTTGATTACTCCATGAAGTCTTCCGGGAGAGGCTGCGCCGACACACTGCAGCCTTACAGGCAGTGCGCGAATTCGCATGGGGTCGTGTGCAGTCGTCAGCCAAACCCAGCGTGCGGCACTACGGGAGCGTGTCGCATTGGAACTCAATGTGCACGCGAATCGCGACGTATACACCGCCGGCTCGGCGAAACTTGAATTCAGAATTAAACCAGCACGTCGATACGGTCGCTTCAAATCTGGATGGAGCGGCCCACATCGGAGGATCGCATCCGCTGCCGGCCGCTGCTCGATGGGCACGGGCCCGGCCCGATTGCGGCGGGCCGGGGTCCAAGTGCCACAGGCAGGCTTGTCGCTGCCCATGGTTCGCGTGGGGTCAGTGGCGTTTGTCGATTGCTCGGAAGCTGCCTACAAGCGCGAATGGCACCACGGCCCCGTCGAAGACCGTCGTGCCGGGGATTTGGCTGCTGGAGCCTCGGGGCCCAATAGTCGCGATTGGAGCGCCGGCGTCGCAGGTAATCCCGCTGAAGAATTCGATGGTCCTGTCACTCTCGTTTCGGACGTTGAAGCTGCTGGCGGGACTACTGATCACAGCGGTGCACACACCCGGCTCCGTTGAATACGTTCGCTCGTTGACGTGGATCCGTCCATCGTCGTCGTTCCTGTCGCCGTGGTGCGCCTGGCCGTCGCCTCCGAAGTTCGTCTGGCCGTCGCCTCCGAGGGGAGCGGCGGCAGCGGCATCCTGCATCGACGGGGCGGACTTCGGGACGGGACTGGAAGCCGAGGCGTAGTTCACACAGGTTGCAGCCAGGGCCGTAATTCCCACCGACGCTGCGATCGCGACAACGGCACGCCTACGCGCTCCGCTTCTCCTTCTCTCAGACATTCCGTTTCTCCATCTCTCAGGGATGTCAGCTGAGCGGCCGACCAGAAATGAACATACTCACGCCCTATTTATGACGCCACTTCAGAAATGTCTGAGGGGTGACGAAAAGGGGCCGATCGGGTGTTCGAAAGTCCAGAGGCAGTCTTGTGACGGACCATCAAAAAGCAGAAGCGAGAGCCACTTGGTGGGGAGGTTGAGCCGCCCGGGGGACCGGGCTGACGCTCCTTCACACTGCTGCTGGCGTGTCGTGCCTTGATAACACTCCGCACAACGGCTAGGACCTGTCCGGGCGATCTCGCGGCTGGGCCTTGACCTCAAGTTTACTTGAGGTCTCAGAGTGATCTGCATGGATACCGAAACCGCAGATAACAAAGCCATCGAACAGGTCGTCACCACTGTCGATCACGCTCAGCGCGACAAAGACGTCGAGGGGTTCCTCTCACTCTTCCACCCGACGCCCTCTGGATGACCGGCCACGGCAAGGTCCTGATCGGCTTCGACGCGATCGCCGAGTTCACCCGCGCCGTGCTGCCCGCAGCCAGCTGGGATGGTGAGATCACCTACGAGGCAGTGCACACGCAATTCCTGCGGCCCGACGTGGCGGCCGTCAAGGAGTGTGGGTCGAATAGAACTCGAATGATCATGTGACTGGTTCATGTTCGGATCGTTGTCCTGGGCATGGCGCGGGGCCGGTGTCCGCAACGCACGAGGCTCCCGTGCCGTTGAGGGAGGTGTTCGACGTCTCAACTCACCGGCACAGGAGCCTCGTTGGTTCCCTTTTCTGCCGCACTCGACCTGCCTCACGCCCTGGTCGAGTGGAATCTCAATGATCGAGTCATGCCGTCTGCGGGGTCGGCGGGCAAGCGCGAGCAGGGCCTGGGTATGCGGCAGTTCCTCGGATCGCTTCTCGAGGTAGTAGTCCCGGGACGGGCCTGGCCGCATCATCGCGGTCTGGGCGGCGAGGTAGAAGGTGTGCCGCAGACGCCGGTTGTAGCGCTTCGGGCGATGGTTGTTGCCGGTGCGGCGGCCGGAGTCGCGCGGTACCGGCCAGTCCGGCATGAGAGGCCAGCCGGCCGGCGTCGGCGTATCCGGACAGGTCCCCGACGATCGCGACGAGCTCGGCTCCCAGGATGGGCCCATGCCGGGCAGGGACTCGGTGATCTCAGCGCGCTCGTCGAGGCGGAAGGTCTCGCGGATCTCCCGGCCGGTGTCCTTGATCCGCTCGTCCAGCGCGAGGAGCTGGTGCGCCAGGTCGCCGCCAGGCTTCGCGGTCCGTTTCTCGCCATGCAGCGCGGTCACCTGCGACTGGGCGGCCTCCACGGACTGGGCGGCGACGTCACCGGCACCACGGACCTTGCGCCGTTCCAGCCAGGTGGTCAGTCGCTGACGCCGGTCCGCCGCAGTGCGGCCGGAGTCTGGTACTCGGTCAGCATGACGATCGGGACCTTGGCGGCGGAGTAGTCGAAGGCCTGTTCCAGCGCTGGGCAGATGCCCATCAGGGCGTCGCGAAGCCGGTTGATCAGCCGGACTCGGTCGGCGATCAGGTCAGCGCGGTGCGCGGCCGGAGGGTGGCCTGGGAATCGTGTGTGATGTCCAAGGGAGTGAAGTCCCTGCGCATCCGAGCACTGTCGGCGATGACCAGCGCGTCCTTGGCGTCGGTCTTGCCCTCGCCGCGGTATGCGCCGGACATTCGGTTGACCGTGCGCCCGGGCACGTAGACCACCTGCTGGCCGTGGGCGACGGGCAGGGACAGCAGTAGCGTCGAGGCGCGGCCGGAGATGTCCACGGCCCAGCGCACCTCAGTTGCGGCCTCGCAGGCCGCTGCGATGAGCTGGAGCATGTCGTCCTCGCCGTTGATGACCCTTCAGGAGAACACCGTCTCACCGTCAGTGTCGACCGCCACCGCCCAATGGTGCCCCTTACCGGTGTCGATCCCGACCCACATGCATGCATGACGCGCCCTCAACTGACTGCTCCCTTCCGCCATGACCAGAGATTCACGGCCCCAGGAACACTCCGCCGACAGGCCCCTAACCAGCGATGACCGCAGCTCTCAATCAGCAGTCGGAGCGTCCCGGAGGACCGGGCGGCCAATCCACTCAAGCCATCACCGGCAGGTCACCATCAGCCACACCCAGGTCCTCCCGGACCGCGTCACATTCTCAGGGGTCACCATGCTCATCGTCACCCGCGAGGGTGACCGTCGCTGCAAGCTCCCGCCGCACCAGCGTGCCCTGGTCGGGCTGGTGTACGTGCGCCGGCACGACACCCTCGCGCAGATCGCGGCCGGCCTCGGCATCTCCGTCGGCGCCGCCCACGCCTATACGGCCGCGGTGATCGGCCTGCTCACCGACCGTGCACCCGGGCTCCTGCGTGCCTTGCGCGAAGCCGATCCCGATCACGTCCTGCTGGATGGCACCCTCGCGGAATGCGACCGGGTCGGCGACGGACGGGCCGACTACTCCCACTGTGAGGATGGTGGCCGTGTCGTTCTGGCTACGGCTTGACTCGTACTCTCACCGGCCGCTTGTGCCTTGTGTTTGATCTGTCAGCCCGGCCGGAGCGACACGTACCGGCACTGGGCCGGCGGAGCGTGTCCCGATAGGGGCCTTGGCCTCGAAGGCACCGTCACAGTTCTGACCGCTCCACCCGACCGGCGCTGACTATCGGTACGTCGTCGAACAGGAGCACCGTGACCACCCTCGGCATGCCTGCCGCCTTTTCCTGCTGCCCACGCTGTCGAGCCCGCGGCCGAGCCCCGCGTGGTGGTGCTCGGCGTCGACACCCACAAGGACGTGCGCGTCGCCGCCGTCCTTGACCACCTTGGCGGGCTGCTGAGCAGCGGGAGTTCCCGGCCACCGCGGCCGGCTACCGCCACCTTCTCGACTGGGCACGCCAGTGCGGGACGGTGCTGCGGGCTGGGGTGGCGTGCACCGGCTGCTACGGTGCCGGCCTGGCCCGCTACCTCGCGAGCCAGCAGGTTCCGGTGGTGGAGGTCAACCAGCCCGACCGATCCACCCGGCGCCGCCGCGGCAAGACCGATGCCGTCGACGCCGAGGCTGCCGCCCGGGCCGCGCTGTCCGGCATCGCACGGGCGCTACCGAAGTGCGGCGACGGGCAAGTGGAAGCGCTGCGTATGCTCCGGTTGGCGAAGAACTCCGCGGTCAAAGCCCGCACTCAAGCGCTCAACCAGCTCAAGGCCGTGCTGGTCAACGCTCCGTCCGCCCTGCGCGAGGAGCTGGAGCCGCTCTCGACTTCGCTACTGCTCCGCCGGTGCGCAGACTTGGCCGACACCCGCGAGGGCAACCCGGCAGCCGACACGGCGGTCTTCACGCTGCGGCTGTTGGCACAGCGCGTCCTGCAGCTTCGGCAAGAAGCCACCGAGCTCGGAAGGCGGATGACCCTAGCGATCCGGGCTACCGCGCCCAGCCTGCTGGAGCAGCTCGGGATCGGACCGGACAGCGCGGCGGCCCTACTGATCACCGCAGGCGACAACCCGGAACGGCTGGGCAGCGAGGCATCCTTCGCCGCCCTGTGCGGTGTCAGTCCTGTTGAGAAGTCCTCAGGGAAGAGCCGGCGCCGTCGGCTCAACCGCGGCGGAGACAGGCAGGCCAACGCCGCGCTGCACCGCATCGTGGTCACCCGCATGAGACAAGACGAGCGCACCCGCCTCTACCTGGAGCGACGCACCGCCCAAGGAAAGGGAAACGTGAGGTCATGCGCTGCCTGAAACGCTACGCAGCCCGCGAGGTGTACCACCTGATCCGCGCCGACATGATCACGCGCCACCAGCAGCCTGATGCTTCAGCGACGGCACGGGGTGAACGTGCAGGTCGTGACCGACCCCGCCGGACGCCTGCTGTGGCTCTCGCCCGTCCTGCCCGGCCTTGCCCACGACCTGACGGACGGTCTGCACCCACCGGATCATCCGGATCTGCGAACGCCAGGGCGTCTTCGTGCTCGCCGACCGCGCCTACCTGGGCGCCGGCCCATGGGTGACCACACCGGTCATACGCCCGCCCGGCGGCGAGCTGTCGCCGACCCAGCGCACGGTCAACCGCGCGCTCACCGCGGCCCGGGCACCGGTGGAACGGGGAGTGGCTCGTCTGAAGTCCTGGCGCATCTTCCGCAGAGCCCGGTGCAGCCCCAATCGAATGTCGTCAATCACCGCAGCCGTCCTCGTCGAGCGGCAACGCTGAAAGAGCTCACTCGTGTCTGCGATGTCCGATGCTGCGGGTGGCCGCAAGCAGCGGCCCCGGCTCATCGAGATCATCCGCAGCCTCTCCGGGCGCATCGCGGAAGCATGGACGAACGGTTGGCTCGGCGAAGTCCAAGGACTCCAAGTCAGTCTCACCAAGGCCAAGGAGAAGCTCCCCGCCCTCGACCGCCGCCTGGAGCGGACCGGACCCACAACAACTTCCGGGGTGGCCCCACCGACCTCGGCATGCCCGTGATCACCAGGCCACAGTGACATCGCTGAGGCTCATTTCCGGGACCGGTCCCGGCGGTGGCTGGTAGAACCAGAGGATGCGGGGAGACATTTACCCACACCATGATCGCAAGATGCGGGCAGCTGATGCGCGGTTCCCCGGTCCAACGGATCGGGCTGCGGCCAGGCTGGTTCGCCGGCTGCGGGACAACTACGAGGTCGGCAACGACACCTGGAAGAACCTCGCTGACGGTGTGCTGACTGAGCTGCGGAATGCGCACGACGTCGGCGCCACGGCGGCGGTGTGGATCGTGAAACGCTCGCTCGCGGGCTTCCGCTGGGAACTGTCCTTCTGGATGAAGGAGACCGGCGTCACCGCTCCAGAGCCGACAGCATCGGCCCTGGAGCAGCTCTCAGTCCTCCCGACCGAGTGGCAGCCCAACCCGTACAACTCAGCCAACGGAATCCATCCGTACATACATCTGATCGCCGCACTGGAGTTGCTGACTGCCCGACCCCGGTCGGAAGTCGTGGAAGCTTTGGAGGATTTGCTGGAGCTCTGGCTCGCCTACACCGAGCTCGACGAGCGTTTGTTCGGCATCCACCCCAGGAACATCACCTTGCTGGAGTCACTCGTCAAGTGCTATCGAGCGTCTCGGAACGCCGAAGGCGTCAAACGGGAAGCCCCAGAGTTCCTGGTCAGCCTGTCGGGCCGCCGCGTGTCCCGTAGCGTGGACTTCCTCGGAGGCCCTGATGTACTGCGGGGGTTCGCGTCCTTGTTCAGACGTTACAGCCTGAACTCACTCGCCAAGCGGGCCCTGAGGTGACGGACATGCGCAGATCCTCAGCTCACGCTGCCAACCCGTAGTCCTGATAATCGTCGGCCATGGCCCGCTTGGCGACCGTCGGCCGGCGCAGCATCTTCATAGTGGCCCGGGCCGCAACGTCGTCGTCGCGGGTGAACTCCTCCACCACCCGCACCTTTTCCTCCGAGCTGACCTGCGACGCCACATCGGGCCGACGCAGGAAATAGCCGGTGACCCGGGCGGCCACCTGCTCATCGCGACCCAGGCGGTGGATCGCCCGCACCTCCTCCTCCGGCGTGGCCGGCTTCGTGACCTGCTGGCCCACCCGCCGCTTGGCCCCGTCCGGTGTCCACCGCCTGCGCCCGCTGCGGTCCGGGGGCGGATCAGCGGGCGCGGCGAACCGTTCCTCGTCATCCGCGATGCTCGCCAGGATGCCGTGGATGGAGTGCGCCACGTCCGGGCGGCGGTGGTCGGGAGGGAACCGTGATGAGGTCCACCGGTGCCGCTCGGTCTGGCCCGTCGCTCCCCCCGTGGTGGCGGGCCCGACCTTTTGCGTGTGCTGTCCGGCTTCGCCCCCGAAGGGCCCTCGCCGCACCGCTCGGACAGAAGTAGCGAGCCCGGCGTCGAGGCCTGCGACGGTCGCTGACCGGTGCGATGCGTCGAACCAGAGTCGATCACCTCCGGATGGTGCGGGCGACGACGCCGGCGATGGCGGCGAGCGCGCTCATGACGGCGGCTCCTACGCCCAGAGGCTGCGCGAGGGACGGATGCACACGGGCGACGTAGACGGCCGCCGCGGTGATCAGCAGCCCCGCCAGCAGGGCGAGGAGGAGGAGTACCAGGCGCAGTTCCCGGTGGTCGCGGTCTTGAGGACGGGGGGCGTCCGTGTCCGTGGTCATCAGACGTGAGTTCCTTTGCGGATCAGGCGTGCAGCAGCGGCGCCCGGGAGCGGATCCTGCTTCCTGCAGCGGTTCGGATGACTTCCAACGTGGCCGACCGGCGCAGGCAGGGGTACGCCAAACCGACGCCACTTCTCCGCCATTTCAGGCGCCGTTAGGGCCTGTGTGATGTTGTGATCAGCCGGTTGCCTTCAGAAGATCGTTGATCCAGATGATGGAGGCGCGGAGGTGGAGGCCGGCGAGGTAGCTC
>NZ_JBEOVF010000113.1:0-10188 GCF_040295365.1 Streptomyces sp. NPDC002838
GTCATTGGCCTCCCCCACCAAACGCTCCCGCTCCTCGGCCCCCAGCACATCGACCCCACTCACCGCCAACGACGGATCCACCGCCAACTGCTCCAGCACGCGCGTGTACTGGGCGGCGATGGCCTCGGCCGTGTCCCGGTCGAACAGCTGGGTCGCGTACACGAGGTCGCCGCGTACCGCGCCGGCCTCGTCCAGGGCCACGCTGAAGAACAGGTCGAACATGGAGGTCGATGCGATGTGCTGCTCGAACTCCGCCTTGAGTTGGCGGAACTCGAGTTCCTGCTTCGCGAAGTTCTGCCAGGCGAACACCACCTGAAACAGCGGCAGGTAGGACGCGGAGCGCTCGGGGTTGATCAGCTCGACCAGCAACTCGAAGGGCACGTCCTGGTGTTCGTAGGCCGCCAGCGTCTTGTCGCGCACCTGCGCGAGCAGGTCGTCGAACGACGGATCACCGGAAAGGTTCGTCCGGAGCACCTGGGTGTTGACGAAGAAGCCGATCAGGTCGGCGAGCGCCTCGTCGGTCCGTCCGGCGATCGGGTTGCCGATCGTCACGTCCTCCTCAGCGCCGAGCTTGCGCAGCAGCACCGCGAGCGCGGCCTGCATGACCATGGCCATGGTCATGCCGCGCTCGTCGGCCAGCACCTGCAGACGGGCGGCGACCTGGGGTGCCACGACGATGTCGACCTTGTCGCCGTGCCGGCTCCGTTCCGCGGGGCGCGGGCGGTCGAGCGGCAGCGTCAGCGGCTGGGGCACACCGTCCAGCTCCGCACGCCAGTAGGCGGCCTGGCGCGCGGCGAGGCTGTCCGGATCCGTCACGTCACCGAGCAGCTCGCGCTGCCACAGCGCGTAGTCCTTGTACTGCACGGCCAGCGGTTCCCACTCCGGCGCCTGGCCGTCGAGCCGGGCGGCGTACGCGGCGGTCAGGTCCCGTGCGAGCGGGGCTCCGGAAACGCCGTCCGTGGCGATGTGGTGGATCACCAGGACCAGGAAGTGTTCCTCGGGAGAGCAGCGGAACAGGCTGACGCGCAACGGGATCTCGGCCGCCAGGTCGAAGTGGTGCGCGATGACCTCGTCCACCGCGGCGGTCAGGTTCTCGGGGGCCACGTCGACCACCGGCACCGGCACCAACGCCTCACCCGCCGGGTGGATCCGCTGGTGGGGCTCGTCGTCGGCGTCCGTCACATAGGTGGTGCGCAGGATCTCGTGCCGGTTGACGACGTCCCCGATCGCCGCGGTGAGAGCGACGTGGTCCAGTGGCCCGGTCAGCCGGAACGTCGGGGTGATGTTGTAGGTCTCCGCCCCGCCCTCCAGTTGGTGATTCACCCACATGCGGCGTTGTGCGTACGACAGGGGTATCACTGGGTCACTCCTCTACGGTCATCTTGCGCATACTGGGGCGAACGGGAATGTCCGACTTCTCCGACCACGCGGCGAGCGCGGACACGGTCGGCAGGTCGAAGATCTTGCGAATGGGAATCTCGATCCCCAGCTCCGCGCGAGCGCGGGTGATCAGGCGGGTGGCGAGCAGGGAGTGTCCGCCGAGCACGAAGAACCCGTCGTCGGCGCCCACCGGGTGCACGCCGAGAACCTCGGCGAACAGCGCGGCCAGGGCCTTCTCACGGCGGGTGCGGGGCGCCCGGAAGGGCGCGGTGGGAGTGAAGTCCGGCACGGGCAGGGCACCGTGGTCGAGCTTGCCGTTGGGCGACAGGGGCAGTCGGTCGAGCGCCACGCAGGCCGCGGGGGCCATGTAGTCGGGCACCCGCTCCGCCAGGTGGTCACGGAGTTCGGCCATGTCCGGAGCGGTCTCGTCCTGGGCGGGCACGAGGTACGCGGCGAGATAGCGGGCGCCGCCGCTCTCCCGGGCCACGACGGCGGCCTGGGCGACGCGGGGGTGGTCCGTCAGGGCGGCTTCCACCTCTCCGGGTTCGACGCGGTATCCGCGGATCTTGACCTGGGTGTCGATACGGCCGAGGTGGTGCAGCTCGCCGTCGCGCGAGAGGCTCGCCAGGTCACCGGTACGGTACATGCGCGAGCCGGGCGGACCATAGGGATCGGCGACGAAGCGGTCGGCGGTCATCCCGGCCCGCCCCTGATAGCCCCGCCCGGCCCCGGCGAGGTACATCTCGCCCGGTGTGTCCGGAGGCAGCAGGGCCAGGTCGGGCCCGAGGATGTAGGCCCGCACTCCGGGGAAGGGCTGGCCGATGGGCACATCGGTGGCGTAGGGCCGCTCCGGGCGCAGCAGGTGCGCGGTCGCGTAGAAGGTCTCGCTGGGGCCGTAGCTGTTGATGACGCGGGCGTCCGGCCAGAGCATGCGCACCCGCTCGGCGAGCGCGGGAGTGAGCACCTCGCCGGAGATGTTCAGCGCGGTCGGCCTGATCCGGCCGGCGAGCTGATCGACGAGTTCCGCGAAGGCCGACGGCACCGAGCAGACGACGTCGACGTCCCAGGTGTCCCGGTCGGCGAGCTCCAGCACGTCGCGCACGATCTCGGCACTGCCTCCGGTGGTGAGCGCGGCGAACAGCTCGAAGGTGGCGACGTCGAAGCCGAACGAGGCGGCGAGCAGGACGCGCTGACCGGCGGTCATACCGGCGTGCGCGACCAGGCTGGCGACGGCGTTGACGACGGTGACGTGCGTGATGCCCACGCCCTTGGGGACTCCGGTGGAACCGGAGGTGTAGACGACGAAGGCGAGGTTGTCGGGGCCGGCGACCGGCCGGGCGGCGGACTCCCGCGCGGCCGCGGCACCCGACGGGGTGGGGCGCAGGTCCAGGTCGTCGAGGACGACGACCGGGATGTCCGTGGCGGGAACGAGGTCGTGGGTGGTGCGGTCCACAAGCACGAGGTGGGGCCGGGCGCCGGGGAGGATGTGCGGAAGGCGGCTGCGGGCGAAGGACGGGTCCACCGGCAGATAGGCGCCGCCCGCCTTGAGCACGCCGAGGAGGGCCACGACCATGGTGGTGGTGCGGGGCAGCACCACACTCACCACGGTCTCGGGCCCCACTCCGCGGGCGACCAGCTCGGCCGCGAGTCGTTCCGCCCGGGCGTCCGCCTCCGCGTACGTGAGGGACTCGTCCCCGGCGACGACGGCGACCGCGTCCGGGGTCCGCGCGACGTGTGCCTCGACGAGCCCGGTGAGGGTGGCGTCCGTGGTCGGGGCGGTCCGTTCGCCGCATCCGGCCAGCATCCACGCGCGCTCGGCCGGCTCCAGGATGTCGAGCTGCGCGACCTTGAGGTCCAGTCCCCGCGCCAGCTGCCGCAGGATCCGGACGAGCTGGGCGGCGAACCGCTCCGCCGTGTCACCGTCGATGACCCCCGGCGTGTACTGCAGGACGAGTTCGAGGTGTGATCCGATCGCCGCGGCCAGGCACAGCGGGTAGTTGTTGCCCGCGAACGGCCGGAAGCCGGTGATGGTGACGCCGTCCGCGGCCTCGCTCGCGGCACTGAGCCCCTCGCGGTCGATGGGGTAGGACTCGAAGACCACCAGCGTGTCGAAGAGCGACTGAAGGCCGGTGGCCTGCTGGATCTCGGCCAGCCCGTGGTGGTGGTACTCCGCGAGGACGGCCTGCCGGCGCTGCAGCCGGGTCAGGACCTCGGCCACGGTGTCGCCGGGTGCGTAACCGACGCGTACGGGAACGGTGTTGAGGAACATCCCGACCATCGATTCGACGTCCGCCACCGCGGGCGGACGCCCGGAGACCGTGGCGCCGAAGACGACGTCCCGGCGGCCGGTGAGCCGGCCGAGCAGCAGCGCCCAGGCCCCCTGGACCAGGCTGTTGACGGTGATGCCCGCCTCGGCGGCCCGCCGCTTGAGGTCGCGGGCCTCGTCGGCCGACAGCGTGATGTCGACCTGCTCCCGGCCGCTGCCGGTCACGCCGGGCGCTTCGGGAGCGATCAGGGTGGGCCCCTCGAGTCCCTCCAGCTCGGCCGCCCACACGCGCGCGGCCTCGCCCTGGTCCTGCCGGGTGAGCCAGCCGAGGAACCGGCCGTAGTCACCGGCCGGCGGCAGCTCTGCCGGGGCCCCGCCGGAGGCGTAGAGCAGGAGCAGGTCCCGGATCAGCAGGGGGGTGGACCAGCCGTCGAAAAGCATGTGGTGGGCGGTCAGCACGAGTTCGGCGTGCTCGGCGTCGAAGTCGGCCAGGGCGAGCCGGAAGAGCGGTGGGACGCCCGGGTCGAAGTGGTCGGCCCGGTCCTGCACGAGGAAGCGCTCGAACGTCTCCGTACGCTCCGTCCCGTCGGCCGCGCTCAGGTCGAGATACCGCCATGGCAGGGTCACCGTCTCGGGCACCACCTGCACGACGTCTCCGTCGGCCCGGTTGACGAACGCCGCCCGGAGGCCCGCATGACGGTCGAGCAGTGCCTGGCCCGCCCGGCGTATCCGCTCCGGGTCGACCCGCCTGGACAGCCGGAACACCATCTGGATGTGGTACGGGTCGTACGAGGACCCGGCCATCCTGGAGTGGAACAGGATCCCGGACTGCGCCGGGGTCATCGGCCACACGTGGGACAGCTTGCCGAGGGACGCCTCCCAGGTGTCGATCTCCTCCTGCCGCACGGACACCAGCGGTGCGTCGCCGGGGGTCAGTCCGCCGGCGTCGGAGGTCGTGACGTGACGGGCCAGCGCGGTCAGTGCCCGCACCCACAGCGCGGCCAGCTCGCTCACCTGGTCGCGGTCGAGCACACCGGCCGGGAACCCGAAGTGGGCGGTCAACTCGTCACCGTCGGAGGCGGCGAGCGCCACCGCGGTGATCTCCAGTGCCGACAGGACGGGCATGTCCCGGTCCGGTGCGGCGATCAGCTCCGGGTCCGTGGTGTCGGCGGCCCAGCCCTGGCTGCGGAGCTCCGTGGGCAGGTCGGCGCGGGAGCTCCTGCCGAGGTAGTTGAAGCCGATCTGCGGTTCCCGCTGCCCCGCCAGCCGCGCGGCGGTGTCGGGATTGAGGTGGCGCAGCAGGCCGTAGCCGAGTCCGTGGTCCGGCACGGCACGCAGCTGCTCCTTGACGGCCTTGACCGCACGGCCGGCCGCCGGGCCGCCGGCGAAAGCGTCCGCGACGTCGATGCCGGCCAGGTCCAGCCGCACCGGGAACATCGCGGTGAACCATCCGACCGTGCTCGACAGGTCCGCGCCGGGCACCACGTGCTCTTCCCGTCCGTGCCCCTCCAGCCGGACCAGTGACGACGTGCCCGGCACCCCCCGCTCCTGACGCCACCGCGTCAGGGCCAGGGCCAGCGCGGCCAGCAGTCCGTCGTCGACACCGCCGCGGAACACCCGGGGCAGTTCGGTCAGCAAGGTCTCCGTCACTTCGGCCGGCACCTTGACGCGCACGGTGTCCACCGTGGCGGCGACATCGCGCGCCCGGTCGAGTTCCCGTGCGCCGAGCACCGGTTCGTCCGCGCGCAGGATCTCCTGCCACACCGGTAGTTCCGCCACCCGCCCGGGGGCGGCCGCCTGCTCGGCCAGGGCGTGCGCCCACCGGCGGAACGAGGTGCCGGCCACGGCCGCCGCCGGCGGACGCCCTGCGCGGATCCGCCGCCACGCGGCCGCCAGGTCCGGGACGAGGATCCGCCACGACACTCCGTCGACGACCAGATGGTGCAGCACGAGCAGCAGGCGGTCCCCGTCCGTGTCGGAGGTGAACCGCACGCACTGCACCATGACACCGGCGTCCGGATCCAGCCGGCCCGCGGCGGCCTCCAGCTCGGCCCGTACATCGGCGCCCTCGTGGGGCAGTTCCCGTACCAGCGCGTCGGCGTCGAGGCTGCCGGCGGGTGCGATCCGCAGCCCCAGGCGCTCCCGGTCGAGGCGGGCACGGAGGATGTCGTGCCGGTCGAGGACGGTCTGGAGGGTCGCGACGAGATCCGCACGGTTCATGTCCGCGGGCAGGGACAGCAGGGCGGACATGCAGAACCGTCCGATGCCGCCGCCCAGCGACAGGACGTGCGCCGCGGTCGGCGGGAGCGGGGCCCAGCCGACGCCGCCGCCGGGCAGCTCGTCCAGCGTCACGCGCGCGCCGTCGTCCCGCCCTTCGACCAGTTCCGCCAGCCGCGCGACCGTACGGTGCTCGAAGATCTCCCGCGTGCTGAGGGTGATCCCGCGGTTCCTGGCCCGGGCGACGACCTGGATGGAGCGGATGCTGTCCCCGCCGACGGCGAAGAACTCGTCGTCGATGCCCACCTGTTGCGCGTCGAGCACATCGGCGTACACCTCTGCGAGGGTCCGCTCCACGTCACTGCGCGGCGCCCGGTACCGCACTCCGGAGAACTCCGGCTCCGGCAGGGCCTCCCGGTCCAGTTTCCCGTTCGCCGTCAGGGGCAGCCGGTCGAGCACCATCAGCTGGGCGGGCACCATGTACTCCGGCAGCCGCTTCATGGCGAACCGTCGCAGTTCCGGCACCGAGACGGTGGCGTTGATGTCGCCGTCACCGGCCGTCTGCGTGACGTAGCCGACGAGCCGTCCGCCGCCGGTGTGGTCCTCGTGGACGGTGACGACGGCGCGGCCCACCGCGGGGTGCCGGCCGAGTACCGCCTCGATCTCGGTCGGCTCGACCCGGATGCCGTTCACCTTGATCTGGTAGTCGGCCCGTCCCGCGTACGTCAGGCGGCCGTCGGCGTCCCACCGGGCCAGGTCACCGGTGCGGTACATCCGGGTGCCGGGAGGGCCGAAGGGACAGGCGACGAAGCGCTCCGCGGTGGCGGCGCCGTCGCGGTGGTAGCCGCGCGCGACCTGGCCGGCCACGTACAGCTCACCGACCACCCCCGCCGGGACTGGTGCCAGCTCCGGGCCCAGGACATGGGCGCGCATATTGGCCAGCGGGTCACCGATCGGCACCGCTCCGGTCCCGTGCCAGTGCCGCGGCACCGTGAACGTGGACGCGTAGAAGCTCTCGGTCTGCCCGTAGGCGTTCATGACACGGGTGCCGGGGAGGACCTCGTGCACCTTGCGCACCAGGTCGGAGGAGAGTGTCTCGCCCGCGAACACGACGGTGTCCACATCGATGACGGGGCCGTCGGTGCCGTCGTCGGCGATCCGGTCGAGGAGTGCGGAGAACACCGCGGGAACGGCGCTGATCGTGGTGCCCGACCAGCTGTCGCGTTCGGCGAGTTCGAGGACGTCCCGGACGATCTCGATGCTCGCCCCGGACGTCAGCGCGGTGAACATCTCGAACACCGAGACGTCGAAGTTGACCGAGGTCGCGGCGAGCATCCGGGAGCCCGCGCCGACCTGGGTGCGCCGCCGCAGGTCCTGGACGCCGTTGACCACACCGGCGTGGGTGATGGCGACGCCCTTGGGCGTTCCGGTGGAGCCGGAGGTGAACATCACGTAGGCGAGATGGTCCGGCCCGGTCCCCGCCTCGGACACCTCTGCGACGGGGCCGTCGAGGTCCAGGCCGAGGTCGTCGAGGTGCAGGACCGGGGACCTGGCCCCGGCCACGGTCCGAGCCGTCCCGTGGTCGGTGAGGACCAGCGCGGGACCGGCAGCGCCGAGGAGGAGATCGACGCGTGCGGACGGGTGGCCGGGGTCGATCGGGAGGTAGGCGCCGCCGGCCTTGAGCACGCCCAGGATCGCGACGGCCAGCTCCGCCGTGCGCGGCAGGGCCACGGCCACGAGGGTGTCCGGGCCGACTCCGCGGTCGCGCAGGATCGCGGCGAGCCGGCCCGCGCGGGTTTCCAGCTCTCCGTACGACAGCCGTGTGGGGCCCGACACCACGGCGGTCGCCCCCGGTGTCCGCCCGGCCTGGGCGGCCACCAGCTCCAGCACCGTCGCCGGCAGCAGCGGCGTGGCCGTGTCGTTGAGCCGTGTCAGCCGGTCCCGCTCGGCGGCACTGAGGACGTCGACCTTGCCGATCCGTGTCCCGGGATCGGCGACGACCTGCTGCAGCACGCGCCCGAAGCGGTCGACGAGTCCTTCGGCCGTGGTGTGGTCGAAGAGGTCGGTCGCGTATTCGAGGCGCAGGTAGGCGTGCCCGGACGGGTCCGGGACGATGTTAAAGAACAGGTCGAACTTCGCGGTCCTGGTGCCCAGCGGCACCGGGGTGACGCGCAGCCCCGGCACCTCCAGACGCGACCACCCGAACTGCCAGGCCAGCATCACCTGGAACAGTGGCTGATAGGCGGTGCTGCGGTCGGGGTTGAGCAGTTCGACCAGGTGCTCGAAGGGGATGTCCTGGTGGTCGTAGGCGCCCAGGGCGCGTTCCCGGATCTGTTCCAGCAGACCGCCGAACGTCGGGTTGTGCGACAGGCCGGCGCGCAGCACCCAGGTGTTGGCGAAGAACCCGATCAGTTCCTCGAGCTGCTCGTCGGCGCGTCCCTCGATGGGGCTGCCAATGGTCAGGTCGTTGCCGGCGCCGAGATGGTGCAGCAGCACGGCGAGCGCGGCCTGGGCGACCATGGGTGCCGTCGCGCCGTGGTCGGCGGCCAGTTTGCCGATCGCGGCGACGAGTTCCGGTTCGAGCTCGACGTCGACATGGCCTCCGCGGTGGCTGGCCGACGTGGGCCGCGGCCGGTCGAGGGGCAGCTGCACGGGCTGTGGAGCACCGGCCAACTGTTCACGCCAATAGGCCAGTTGTTCCGCCACGACGCTGTCCGGGTCGATCTCCTCGCCCAGCATCTGCCGCTGCCACAGCGTGTAGTCCTTGTACTGCACCGGCAGCGGCTCCCACGCGGGCGCCTCCCCCTGCCGTCGAGCCGCGAACGCCGCCAGCAGGTCCCGCAGGAACGGCGCCATCGACGCGCCGTCCGCGGCGATGTGGTGGAAAACGAACACCACCACGTGCTCGTGCGGAGCGGTCCGCAGCACGGTCGCCCGCAGGGGAAGGTCCGCGCCCAGGTCGAACGCCGCGTCGACGGCGTCGTCCATCGCGGCGTCGAGCGCGTTCGCGGCCACGTCGACGACCGGGAGGGGGAAGCGGGCCTCTTCCGGCGGCAGGATGCGCTGTTCGGGCGTGCCGTCGGTGTTCTCCAGGATCAGGGTGCGCAGGCTCTCGTGCCGGGTCGCGACGTCGTGCACCGCCGCGGCCAGCGCCGCGGTGTCCAGTTGCCCCTCAATGCGCAGGACGAACGGGATGTTGTAGGTGGCCGACGGGCCTTCCAGGCGGTGGAGGAACCACAGCCGGCGCTGGGCGAAGGACAACGGGATCATCGACGCTTCTCCTAAACGGTCATCTGACGCACCCGGGGGCGGGTCGACGTGGCCAGCTCGGCCAGTCGGCCCGCCAACTCGGCGACGGTCGGGTGGCGGAAGATCGTCGTGACCTTCACGTCGACGTCGAATTCGTTGCGGATCCGGCCGACCAGTCGGGTAGCGAGCAGCGAATGCCCGCCGTGGGCGAAGAAGTCGATGTCGATGCCGACCTGCTCCACCCCGAGCAGCTCGGCGAACATCCGGCAGAGGACTTCTTCCTCGTGGTCGCGCGGTCCGCGTCCGGCCGCCGCGGACGTCCGGTCGGGGTCGGGGAGAGCCGCCCGGTCGAGTTTTCCGCTGGCTGTGGTGGGGAGTTCGGCGATCGGCACGATCGCCGAGGGGATCATGTACTCCGGCAGGCTCTCGCCGAGCAGTTCCGTCAGGGCCGCGACGTCGAGCCCGTCGGGGCCCGCCTCGCCGCCGGGCGCCGCGTAGGCCACCAGGCGCTTGTCGCCGTGCTCGTTCTCCCGCACGATGACGGCCGCCTGCGCCACATCCGGATGTCCGGTCAGCACCTGCTCGATCTCGCTCAGCTCGATGCGCTGGCCGCGGAGTTTGACCTGGAAGTCGGTCCGCCCGATGTACTCGACCTGGCCGTCCTTGGTCCACCGCACCAGGTCCCCGGTGCGGTACATCCGTGTCCCGGGAGGACCGTAGGGGCAGGCCACGAACCGGTCCGCCGTCAGGGGGGTCTGCCCGAGGTAGCCCCGGGCGAGTCCCGTTCCCGCAAGATACAGCTCACCGGCGACGCCGGGGGCGACCGGTCGCAGTGCCGCGTCCAGGACGTAGACCTGGGTGTTCCAGACGGGCCTGCCGATCGGTACCCGGTCGGCGCCGGGCACGTGCTGCCAGGCCGTGACTTCGACGGAGGCCTCGGTGGGGCCGTAGAGGTTGTGGACCTCACACCCGGGCAGCAGTTCGACGACGCTGTTGGCCAGCGCGGGAAGGAACGCCTCGCCGGCGACCTCGATCCACCGCAGACTGCTGCACTGCCGCGCCGCCGGCTCGGCCAC
>NZ_JBEOVF010000114.1:0-9896 GCF_040295365.1 Streptomyces sp. NPDC002838
ACCACGGTGACGGTGCCCTCGGACATGTCCGGGGCGGCGGCTGCAGGGCTCGTCACGTTCGTCATCTCCTCGGCACGGTCGGCAGGGATCACTTCAGCCGCGCTCGGCGGCGGCACGAACGACGCTAGCCACCAGGGAATGCCCAGGTCATCGCTCGAATGACCGGACCGGGGCGGCGCATGGTCGTGGCCGGGACTACGTCATCCGTCGCGCGGGCCGGGCACCGCGGCATCCCTGTCGAGCCGCGGAGCCTGGTCGAGATGGATCCGCACCTGGCGGTCGTCCTCGTTCCAGAGGGCTTCCACGACGGCATGCAGCCGCAGGACGTCGATGCGCCACATCGGTACGCCGTAACGGTCGTCGCGCGTGAGCGCGCCCTCGGGGACGGCGTCGGCCAGCAGGCCCCGGCGGTCGGAAGGCCGGGCCGTTCGGTTCGTCTCGTCGGTCTCGTCGGTCTCGTCCGCGAACTGCACGTAGAGGGACGTGTCACGGAAGGGAACCCAGATGTGCGTGGCCCCACGGCCACCCGTCCCGCTCCGTGCCGTCATGCCAGGACACCCGTCGTCTGCGGGTAGAGCCGCACGTACGCCTCGCCCATGGTCCCGTGCGAGAGGCCGAGGTTGGGTCCGGCGTTGCGCTTCAGCTGGACGCCGCGCCGCTTGGCGAGGTCGGTGTAGTAGTCCCACATGTGCTGCTGCGCGGCCAGGCACTCCATCGCCTTGCGCTTCCTGTCGAAGACCGAGGTGATGTCCAGCAGGACGTTCGGCTTGAAGTCGCACTGCTCCGGCTGGTGCGGCTCGAAGAAGAACACCGGGGGAGCGCCGAGGGGTTCACCGGGCGCGTCGTAGCCGACCGCCTGGGCGAGCACGCGTGCCTGGAGCGCCATGCGGGCGGCGGCCGGATGGTCGCCGTTGTAGGGGTCGGCGAGGGTGTGGGTGAGGACGACCGCGGGGTTCACCTCCCGGTACACGCGCACGATGCGGTCCACCAACTCCGGTGTCTCCAGCAGCGGGTAGTCCCCGGCGTCCAGGAACTCGATCTCGGCACCCAGGGCGGCCGCGGCGTTCGTGGCCTCGGTGCGGCGCAGTTCCTTGATCTCGTCCAGGCGCAGGCCGTCGCGCCAGGCGCGGGCGGACTCGCCGCGCTCACCGAAGCTCAGGCACAGCACCTTCGCGCGCTGACCGCGTTCGGCGGCCAGCGCGATGGCGCCGCCGGCCCGCCAGACGAAGTCGCCGGCGTGCGCGCTGATCACCAGCAGCGCGCCTTCGGACGGAGTGGAGGTGTCGGAGGTCATCAGGACTCCTTGGGTCGGTGGTCGGGCGGTGCGGGGCCGGATGTGGGCCGAAGACGGCCGGGGCGGGTCCGCGGGCGTGCCGGGTCGGAGATCTCGAGTGTCGGCCGAAGTCCCATGCAATGGCACGGAGTTGGCAGAAAGAGGGCGGGACGAAGCAGGTCAGGCAAGCCGAGTACAGCGACCTCAACGCCCGTCTGCACGGCTGCGTACGCGACATCTCCGGCCACGAGACGGCCGAGCAGGTCCTCGAACGGCTGCGGGCCCAGGCGGTCCGGCACCAGTTCGTGCTCTCCCTGGCGCCGGGCCGGGCCCATGTCTCGCTGCCCCAGCACCAGCGGATCATCGCGGCGATCGTCACCAAGGACCCGGCAGCGGCCGAAGCGGCCATGCGGGACCATGTGGCCAGTGTGGCGGAGGCACTGCGGACGCTCGAAGACCGCCAGGAACGCGCGAGCTGAGACCTGCTGCGGCGGCAGGCCACGGCGGACCCGCGGCCCCCGAAGTGCCCTGCCGTCCTCCGGGAGCGGGAACGAGGCGTACGCCTCCTGCGGACCGGCGCTGCCGCCGGAACGCCGCGTGGACCGCGCGGCGGCACCACCGCCGATCAGGGCTTCTTGCACCCGGCTGTCACACTCCGTCGCCCGCGTCGGACTCCTGGACGGTTTTCCTGGCCCAGGCGACTTCGAGCTTGCCGGTCGGGGTTCGGGGCAGGACGTCCGTCAGGACCACGGAGCGTGGCACCTTGTAGCCGGCGAGGCTCTGCCGAACCCAGTCGCGCAGCTCCTCGCCGGTGGCGGTCGTGTCCGCCCGGACCGCCACGACGGCGGCGACCCGCTCGCCCCAGGTCTCGTCGGGGACGCCGACGACGACACAGTCGGTCACACCGGGGTGGGAGAGCAGGACGTTCTCCACTTCCTGCGGGTGCACCTTCTCCCCGCCTGTGTTGATCACGCCCGAGCCGCGGCCGAGGAACCGGATCGCGCCGTCGGCCTCAAGACGGGCGAGATCACCGGGGATCGCGTACCGGACCCCGTCGATGGTGCGGAACGTCGTCGCGCTCTTCTCGGCGTCCTTGTAGTAGCCGAGCGGCATGGGCCCGCAGTAGGCGAGCTTCCCGACGTCGTCGCTGCCGGGTTCGACGAACCGGTCGTCGTCGCGGATCACCCTTGTCGCGGGCACGGGGAAGAAGCGGGCGGGCAGGTCTTGCAGCGAGGAGGTGATCGCGAAGGCGAACGGCCCCCCCTCGCTCGACGCGATGGCGTCGATGACCGTGACCTCGGCGCGCTCGTGCAGGTGTCTCTTGAGTACGTCGCTGAGAGCTGTGCCGGAGCTGAGGACCCTGCGCACGGAGCGCAGGTCGTGCGGCGTTCCCGTCTGTTCCGCGTGCACGAGCTCGTCGACGAGCGGCCGGCACACGGCGTTGCCCGCGACGATGATCGTCTCGACCCGCTGCTCGGCGACCGTGTGCCAGACGTGCTCCGGGTCGAGTCCGCCCTGCCGTGCGGTGACCGCCCGGCCGCCCACCATCAGGGCACCCATGGTGTTGAACAGGCCGGTGGCGTGCATCAGCGGCACGACGGGCAGGGTGGTTGGCGCACGGCCTTCGCGGTGTGCCTCGACCGCGATGGCCACGGCCTCGTCGAGCGTCGCAGGGAGCTCGGTGACGCCGAGCGGATGGAAGATCGGGACGACCAGGGAGTGCAGCAGATCGCTCTGCCGCCACACCACGCCCTTCGGCTTGCCGGTGGTCCCTCCGGTGTACATGAACAGCCGGTCCGATCCGGGACGCGGTCGCGGCTCACGCGGTTCGTGCGCCGCCAGCAGCTCCTCCAGCTCGGGTACGACGGGCCCGGCCGGGCCGTCGGCAGGCTCAGCGCCGTCCCTCACCAGCAGCTTCAGCGTGCGTACGTGACCGGCGGCGTGCGTGACCCGGCCTGCCAGGGCGCCGCTGAAGACGACCGCGGCCGCGTCGGCGTCGGTGAGGAGTTCGGAGAGTTCCTCGCCGGTGTAGCGGTAGTTGGCGTTCACCGGGACGGCACCGAGCTTGAAGGCGGCGAAGACCGTCTCCAGGTAGGTGGCGCCGTTGTACAGGTAGCAGGCCACGGTGTCGCCCTCGCCGACCCCGGCCTCCTCCAGCGCGGCGGCCAGCCGTGACGCACGCTCGTCGAACTCACGGTAGGTGGTCTCACGACCGGGCTCCGTGATGGCGACGGCATCGGGCAGCGCATGGCACACCGCCTCCCAGATCGTGCCGATGGACACGTCCACGTCTCGGACCTCCTCGTCCTCGATGGCTCGCGCGACCGCATGACCGAGCAGGCCGCTCGTGCGGCCCCGCGGACCCTTCGGGGGAGTAGCGGTCCGCGGGGCGCTCTTCCAACCTAGGCAGTGCCTTCACCAGGGGGAACGCGAGCATTGACTGAACCTGACCGGCGCTTCGTCCCGCCGATGAACAGGTCGAATGACGTAGGAGGCCCCGAATCCGCCGGGCTACGATGCTGTGGCCGGCCGCGAGTCGGCTTCTCC
The DNA here is from genome assembly GCF_040295365.1 of Streptomyces sp. NPDC002838. Classification (NCBI taxonomy): domain Bacteria; kingdom Bacillati; phylum Actinomycetota; class Actinomycetes; order Kitasatosporales; family Streptomycetaceae; genus Streptomyces; species Streptomyces sp. NPDC002838. The sequence continues at coordinate 3,821 of NZ_JBEOVF010000114.1, forward strand.
CCGGGCCGACCGACGCCGGCCGCGAAGGCACCCGGTTCCACGGCCGTGCCCGCCTGGCACAACGGCCCTCCGGGAGCAGGTTCTTCGCTCGTCGAGATGAGGAGATCGGTCATGTCCGCGTCGCCGCTCGTGGGGTGGGACGAGGTCGCCGCCGCCGCGCCGGACGGCCTCGCCATTCTGGACTGCGCGGGCCGGTTCGTACGGCTGAACCCGGCGGCCGCCGTGCTGCTGGAGGCGGAGACGGAGGGCGAGCTGATCGGTGGGCCGTCCCCGTTCACGCTGGTGGAGGGGGCCGGCGCATGCCGGGCGGGGCTGCTGGCGGCCCGATCGGACGAGCAGGTGGCCCACTGGGAACCCGCCTGCGGACCCCGCCGCGAGTTCGCCTACCGGACCCGCACCCTGCCGACCGACCCGAAATTCACGGTGGTGTCGTTCCGGGACGTCACCGACGAACGGCATCGGCAGCGCAGGATCGCGGCGATCGCCCAGACGTCGATCGCACTGGCCTCGGAGGGCTCGCTCGGCTCGACACTGGACGCCGTGGCTCAGCAGATTGTCCAGGCGGACGGCCTGGCAGGCGTGCAGATCCTCATCCTGGACAGCACCGGCCGGGAACTGCGGCTGATGGGTTCCGCGGGGCTGCGGCACTGGGACGGGTTCCTGGACCGTCTGCTGGAGTGCCGTGACCGTGGCGCCCGGCTGTGCATGCTGGACACCCTGCGGGAGCGCAGGCCGATCGTCGTCCCGCACCGGTGGGCCCAGATCCTCGAGGACCCCGCCTGGGAACCGCTGCACGCGTATCTCGGGGAGCTGAACTGGGACTCCTTCGTCAGTGTGCCGTTGATGGCGCGTGGTCGTCCCGAAGGGGTGCTGAACGCCTACTTCGCCCCCGGCCAGGAGATCGGCAGTCGGACACTGGAGTTCCTCGCCGCCATGGCGGAACAGGCCGCCCTCGCCGTCGACCACGCCATGCTGCTCCAGAGGGAGCGTGAGGGTGCCCGCCGCAACGAGCGTCAGCGCCTTGCCCGCGACCTGCACGACTCGATCGTGCAGCAGGTGTTCTCCATCGGCATGCAGGCCAACGCCGTGGGAGTGCTGGGTGCGCGGGACGAAGCGGTTCCCGCGCAGGCGGTCCAGAACTTCGCGGACGAGGTCGGGGCCCTCTCGCGAACCGTCCTCGCCGACCTGAGGGCCATGGTGCACGAACTGCGTCCGTCCTCCTCCCTCCGGCTCGGGCTGGAGGACGCGGTGACCACGCTCGTCAAGAGCACCGAGAACCGGACGGGTCTCAGCATCCGGCTGGTGTGCGGGCGGGAGGTGGACGCGGTCGAACCGGAACTGGCCGAGGACATGTACCGGATCGTCGCGGAGGCCATCCACAATGTGGTCAAGCACGCCGAGGCCACCACCGTCACCATCCGCCTCGGCGTACGCGACCACACACTGACCGCCGGAATCCGCGACGACGGCCGCGGACTTGCGGCCTCCGGCGGACGACGGGCCGCGCCGGACAGCGAAGGCCGGAAGGCCGGTGCCGACTGGCACCACGGCTACGGACTGACGACCATGCGGGAAAGGGCGGAGCGATGGGGCGGCACCATGAGGATCAGATCCGGCGCGAGGAGCGGTACGACCGTACGGGTCGTCGTACCCCTTCCGGTACGAGTGCCCCAGGCGCCGCCCGCGGACTCGGAGCACGCCCCGAACGCCCCGTCGGCAGTCCCGCTTCGAGAGACGGAGAACCCCGCCCGGTCCGGGTCCTGATCGTCGACGACCACGCCGTCGTACGCCGCGGAATCCGCGCCTACCTCGAGGTCCTGGACGACATGGAGGTGGCCGCGGAGGCCGCCGACGGCCAGGAGGCGCTCACCCGGCTGGACTCCATGGCCGCGCACCGGGAACTGCCGGACGTGGTGCTGATCGACCTGCTCATGCCCAAGATGGACGGGGCGACGGCGATCGGAGTGATCAAGCAGCGTCACCCCGGTCTCCAGGTCGTGGTGCTCACCAGCTTCGGCGAGATGGAACGCGTTCACGCGGCGCTCGCGCAGGGGGCCGCCGGCTACCTGCTCAAGGACGCCGACGCGGGTGAGGTGGTCGCCGCGATCCGCGCGGCTGCCCGGGGCGAGGTCTTCCTCGACCCCGCGGTGGCCAGGGGACTCACCCAGGAGATCGTTTCGCCCCCGACCGGGCTCGCCTCGCTCACCGGCCGGGAACGCGATGTCCTCGTCCTGGTCGCCGAGGGGCGGTCGAACCAGCAGATCGCCGACGAGCTGGTGATCAGTGAGCGCACCGCCCGCACCCACGTGAGCAACGTCCTGCGCAAACTCCGGCTCACCTCCCGGACCCAGGCCGCGTTGCTCGCGGTGCGGCAAGGGCTGGTGCCACCGAGGGGGTGACCGCCGTGCCGACCGCGACGGATGTCCCGGAACGGCCGGGACACAGGTCGGCCGCAGGTGCCGTCATCAGCCCGATCCTCACGGGCCCTGGGCTTTTTACGCTCAGGTGGTCGCCGTACCGACCCCAGCTCAGGAGGACAGCATGCTCGACGGCAAAGTCGCCATTGTCACAGGTGCGGGCCGAGGCCTGGGGCGTGCCTACGCCCGCGCCATGGCGGCGGCGGGTGCCGCCGTCGTCGTGAACGATCTGGACGCCGACGTGGCCACGGAGACGGTCGACCTGATCACGGACACGGGCGGAGCAGCTGTCGCACATGTCGGTGCTGTCGGCGGCGCCGAGTTCGCCGACGGGCTGGTCGGGCGCGCGGTCGACGAGTTCGGGCGGCTCGATGTGATGGTCACCAACGCCGGCGCACTGCGCGACAGGACCCTGCGCAACACCACAGACGACGACTTCGACCTCGTCGTCACCAGCCATCTGCGCGGGACGTTCACCTGCGGCCGTGCGGCGGCGGCCCGCTTCCGGGAGCAGGGCGAGGGCGGTCGTCTCATCCTGGTGGGGTCACCGGCGGGGCAGCGCGCGAGCTTCGGCCAGACCGCGTACTCGGCGTCCAAGGGCGCGATCGTCGCGATGACGCGCACCTGGGCACTCGAACTCGCGAAGATCGATGTCACCGTCAACGCCGTCGTGCCGACCGCGCTGACCCGCATGGTGGCGACCATGCCTCGGGTCGGTGACCTCGTGGCGAAGGTCGACGCGGGGGAGTCCGTTCCCGACGCCGTCCGGCGGCAGGGACTGGGGTCGCCGGACGACGTGGCGCCGATGATCGTGTATCTGGCGTCGAAGGAGTCGGCCCACGTCACCGGACAGGCCATCGCGGCGGGAGGCGACCGGATCGCCCTGTGGACGCATCCCGGTGAGGTCGAGGAGCGGTTCCGGCAGGGCGGCTGGACCGCCGGATCGGTCGCTGAACTCTTCGCCGGCGCCTATGCGGACCGGCTCCAGGACTTCAGGCCCACGCCCCTGGATCTGGCAGCCCTTGAAGAAGCGTGACGCGACCGCAGCCCCTCTTTCGGCCCTCAGGTCCGTGCAGGGGCAGGGGCTCCTCAGGTCTGCGGCACCGCGGCGACGCGGGCGTAATCCGCGCTGATGTCTCCCGCGGTCTGCAACAGCGGCGGCAGATGCTCCTCGACGAGCCGCTCGACCGAGGTCTCGGCCGCGTGGCAGTTGACGTTGAGGGCGGCGATGACCCGGCCGGAGCCGTCCCGCAGCGGGGCCGCGATCGACCGGATGCCGGGCGCCAGCTGTTCGTCGGTCAGCGCCCACCCGCGGGCCCGCACCTCCCGCAGGACCGCGTCGCGTTCCTCCCGGTCGGGCTGCCAGCACGGTGTCAGCCCCGCGCGCGACGGTTCGGCGAGCACCTGTTCCAGCTCAGTGGCGGGCAGGGCCGCGAGCAGCACCTTTCCCAGGGAGGTCGGCAGTGCCGGGAACCGCGTTCCGATCTGCACCGACAGGGTTACGAGCTTGGGGACGGCCACCCGGGCGACGTAGATGATGTCCGATCCGTCGAGCTGGGCCACGGAGCACGACTCGTTGGTCCGTTCCACCAGCCGCTCCATGTGGGGCCGTGCGATGTCCCACAGGCCCATGGAGCGTACGTAGGCGACGCCGAGTTCGAGCACCCGGGGGGTCAGCGCGAACCCCGCCTCGCACGAGCGGACGTAGCCGAGTTCCTCCAGGGTGAGCAGGATCCTGCGGGCGGTCGGCCTGGCGAGTCCGGTGGCGCCGGCGACCTGGGACAGCGACATGTGCGGTTGCCCGGGCCGGAACGCGGCGATGACCTCCAGTCCCCGGGCCAGCGCCTCGATGAAATCCGGTCCTGTTCCCTGGCGTGGCACGTGACTCCTCGGCTGCGGTCGGGCTGCGGTCTGCGACCACCCTAGTCATGCTGTCCGCGATGCGGACAGGGGTGTTCCCGTGACTTGTGTGGGCTCCCGCCTGTCGAGGGGTTGACACTCCCGTCGCCCGAAGCGACGCTGAGCCATCCTGTTGTCCGCTGAACGGACGACTGTCCGATTATCTCGCCGACGGTCGCGAACGACGGGGCACATCTCATCCTTTGGAGAGTCGCATGTCCGAAAAACTCGTAACAGCAGGAGAGGGAGCCCGGGCGGCGGACCCCGTCCGGACCGGACTGCTCATCGACGGCAAGACCGTCGAGACCGACGACTGGACAGCCGTCCACGATCCCGCCGCTCCCGACCGGATCGTGGGCCACGCCGCCGCGGCGACCCCCGACCAGGCCCGCGCGGCGGTGGCGGCCGCGGACGCGGCGTTCCCCGCATGGGCCGCGATGCCCGCCCGCCGACGAGCGGAGATCATCGGCCAGGCGCTCACCCTGCTCGACGGCAGTGAGGCCGAGCGGGCGGCCCTGATGACCCGCGAGAACGGCAAGATCTCCTTCGAGAGCCAGATAGAGATGAGCGTCTTCGTCGCCCGCACCCGCGCGGCGATCGACCTGGCCGACTCCCTCGACCAGGTACGGCGCCTCGACGGCCCGCCGCTGACCTCACACATCCACCGGCTCCCCATGGGCGTGGTCACCGTCATCGTGCCGTTCAACTGGCCGATCGCGATCCTCGGAGCGAGCCTGCCGTACGCGCTGCTGGCCGGGAACACGGCCGTGGTCAAGCCCCCGCCCACCGTGCCGCTGGCCATGGTGCGCACGCTGGAGCTGTTCGCCGCGGGGCTCCCCGCCGGAGTGCTGAACGTCGTGACCGGCAGCAACGAGGCGGTCTCCCCGCTGCTCACCGATCCCCGCGTCCGGAAGATCGTGTTCACGGGCAGCACGGCCGCTGGCAAGAACATCATGGCCGCCGCCGCACAGAACCTCGCCTCGGTGACGCTCGAACTCGGCGGCAACGACCCCGCGCTCGTCCTCGACGACGCCGTACTCGACCAGGAACACATCGGACGGCTCGTCCAGGGCGCCTTCCTGACGAGCGGCCAGGTCTGCATGGCCGTCAAACGGGTGTACGTCCACCGCTCCCGTTACGACGAACTCGTCGACGCACTCGCCACCGCCCTCGGTACCCAGCGCGTGGGCCCAGGAGACGACCCCGCCTCCACCATGGGCCCCCTCAACAGCGCCGCCCAGCGCGACAAGGTCACCGCCATGCTGGCCGAGGCGGCCGACGCCGGAGCCGGGATCCGCGAACTGGGCACCCTGGCCCCCGGCGCCGCCACCTCGGGAGGGCACTTCCTGCGCCCCGCGCTCGTCCTCGACCCGGACCCCGGCCTGCGGATCGTCACCGAGGAGCAGTTCGGCCCCGCCCTGCCGATCCTGCCCTTCGACGACGTCGACTCCGTGGTGGAGCGGGTCAACAACGACTGGTCGGGACTGTGCTCCTCGGTCTGGAGCGGCGATTCCGCCCGCGCGGCCGCCCTCGCGGAACGGCTGCGCACCGGCACCACCTGGATCAACCACGCCAACGCCGTCGCCTGCGACGACCGGGCTCCCTTCGGCGGCTTCCGCCAGAGCGGCATCGGACGCGAGATGGGCCCGGAGGGCCTGCTCTCCTTCACCGAAGCGCACACCATCACGACACACGGATAGAAACGGCAAGAACGGCCAAGAACGGCCAAGAACGGCTGGGCCCCGCCCGCTTCGAGCGGA
>NZ_JBEOVF010000115.1:0-9425 GCF_040295365.1 Streptomyces sp. NPDC002838
CGCTACGAGAAGACCGCGACCATCTACCTGGCCGGACTCCACATCGCAGGCATCTTCCTCTGGTCCGCCCGATGATCCAAACGAAACGCCCTAGACCCTGTCGTCACATTCCCGTCTGCCCCGCGGCGTCAGGGCCCAGCCGAAAGACGCCCCGGACTCACCGGGGCGGCATCACGCGGAAAGAGACGCCCTCACCAGGGCAGAAACACGTGGATGTCCTTGCCATGGTCGTCCGTGACCACGCTGACCTGGTCGCCGAGCGCGTGGATCAGGTGCCAGCCGATGCCTCCGCCGCCGTGCCGCGGATCGAAGGGACGCGGTGCGGGCGGCGTGGTGCTGGTGTCGTGCAGCGTCACGTGCACTCCGTCGAAGGTCCGGCGCATCCGCAGGGCGAAGGGGCCGGGCGCGTACTGGACAGCGTTGGCGGCCAGCTCCGTGACGACCAACAGGATGTCGTCCCAGTACTCGGGGGCAGCCGGCGGCGCGGAGCGTGCGAGGTCACGGAGGAACTTCTCCGCGGCGAGACGCGCACCCGTCACGTTCTGCGGCTCGCCCGCAAAACTGGCGCTGCGGCTCGGGATCGCCTCGGAAGCCAGTGTCTCGTCCCCACGCGGCTCGATCGTCATGTCGCCTCTCCGGCCCGGCGTCGGCGGGGCCGCCGTCCTCTCTCGCGCTCGCTGCCGTCTCCTTGCCGTCTCCTTCTCTCCCATGCTCCTTCTTGCTGTCTCCTGCCGTGACTTGCGTCGCCACTGTTGCGTGTTCCCGGGGGCGCGGAGCCTACGCGTTCTTCGCACACCGGGGTCGGTGCCGCCCTCACCGGAAGACGTTGTCGGCGTCGTCCCAGCTCGACAGCTCGTCCGGCACACGCTGCCGCCCGCCGCGCGAGCGCGCCTGGTACATCGCGTCGATCTCGAAGGCGTACGTCTTGACGATGCGGTCCCGGCGCAGCTTCATCGAGGGCGTCAGTAACCCGCTGGCGAGGTCGAACGGCTCCGGCAGCACGCGGAAGACCCGGATCGACTCCGAGCGCGAGACGGCACTGTTGGCCGCCGCCAAGGCCCGCGTGATCTCCTCCCGCAGCGCGTTCTCCTCCCGGGCCTCCCGGCTCGGCGTGTCGCTCTGCAGCGCCAGGCCCGCCCGCCAGTGCGCGAGGAACTCCGGGTCCAAGGTCAGCAGCGCGCCCACGCACGGCCGGTTGTCGCCCACGACCACCGCCTGGTGGATGAGCGGGTGCATCCGCAGCCGGTGCTCCAGGAGGGCCGGAGCGACGCTCTTGCCGCTGCTGGTGATGATGATGTCCTTCTTGCGGCCGGTGATCGTGAGATAGCCCTCGGGATCCAGCCGCCCGATGTCCCCGGTGGCCAGCCAGCCGCCGTGCAGCGCGGTCCGTGTCGCGCTGTCGTCGCCCACGTAGCCCTGGAACACCGACGGCCCGCGCACCAGGATCTCCCCGTCCTCGGCCACCCGGATGTCCGTGCCCGGCAGGGCCCGCCCGACGGTCCCGGACTTCTCCCGGCCCAGCGGCTGCATCGTGACCCCGCCGCAGGTCTCCGTCAGCCCGTATCCGTCGTGGACGTAGATGCCGATGCCCTCGAAGAAGAGGGACAGCTCACGGTTGAGCGGAGAGCCGCCGGACGTCGCGCGGCGCACCCGGCCGCCGAGTGCGCCCCGCAGTCTGCGGTACACCGTCCGCTCGTACAGGGCGTGTTGCAGCCGCAGGTCGAAACCGGGGCCCGGCCCCTCGTCCAGCCGCTGTCGCTCGCAGGCCGCGGCGAAGTCCCGCGCCGTCTCGGCGGCCCGCTCGAACAGCGCGCCGCGGCCCGACTGCTGTGCCGTGCGCAAGAAGTTCTTGCAGATCTTCTCGAACATCGACGGGACGCCGTAGAAGTAGGTCGGCCGCAGGGAGCGCAGCGCCGACGTCAGCGCCTCCTCGCCCAGGTCGGGTTCGTGGCCCATGAGCAGACCGCCGCGCAGGCACAGGCCCTGGATCATCAGGCCGTACACATGCGAGAAGGGCAGGAAGGCGAGGACGGACCCCTGCTCCCCGGGCGGCGCCGCCGTCTGGCCCCAGCCCGCGAGCAGGGTGTCGCAGGGGCTCGCCAGGCCGCGGTGGCTCAGCGCGCAGCCCAGGGGACGGCCCGTCGTGCCGGAGGTGTAGGCGACGACCGCGGTGGAGTCCGGCAGCACGATACGGCGCAGCGAGTCGACCGTGGCGAGCGGGATGAACTCGCCCCGCGCCGCCAACTGCTCCAGCGCCCCCGCGTCCAGCTGCCAGACGTGCCGCAGCCGGGGCAGGCTCGCGCACACGGAGCCGACCGTCATCACCGCCTGCTCGTCCTCGACCACCACGGCCACGCAGCCGGCGTCCCTGAGGATCCACTCGACCTGGTCGCGCGAGGAGGTCGGATAGACCGGAACGACCTCGGCGCCGACCGCCCACAGCGCGTAGCTGAGGACCGTCCACTCGTAGCGCGTGCGTGCCATGATCGCCACGCGATGACCCGGTGAGATACCGGACGCGATCAGCCCCTTGGCCAGGTCCACCACCTGATCCCGCAGTTCCACGGCCGTGACCTCCTCCCACGTGGTCGAGGAGGTGTCGGGCCGGCGTGCCAGCAGCGGCAGTGTGGGATTGAGGTCCGCCGTCTCGAAGACGCTGTCGGCGAGCCCGCCGGTCAGCGAGACGGCCGGGGGAGCGAGAGCGAGATTGCGCATGCGCTGCTCCTGATGTGTACGGGGTGTGACTCCGCCGACGAGCACGGTTACCTTGCGGTGGTCGAATCTAGTGGAGGTGACGGCGCGCGGTACGGGGAACGGGGAACTGGCACATGCCCGATGATCTCGGCGGGTTCGGGGGACTCGGGCCGCATGAGTCACATCAACCCTGATCCCGAACCCGAGCGCAGCACCGGTCTGGAGCCGGGCGGCGGCGTGCCGCCCGGGGAGACCCCGCCGGCCGAGAGCAGCCTGCCCGAGGCGGGCCCGAGGGAGACGCACAATCCTCCCAAGGGCTGGGCCAAGGCACCGCTGACCATGATCCTCGTCATGGTCGTCCTCATCGCGGCGTTCTTCCTGGTGTACGCCCTCGTCCTCATCGTGTGAGAGGTGTCCGGTACGTACGCCTCCTCACGTCTGTGTGAGGCGCACGCACTCGGTGACCACGTCCCGCAGGCTCCCGGTGCGCCGCATCAGCTCGCGCTGCACCCGGGCACCGTTGCCGTGCCGCAGCAGCTCGGCGCAGCCGGCGCGGGCGCGGTCGAGGTCGCCGCTGTCTGCGAGGGCGTCCCCCACATGGTCCAGCAGCGCCCGCACGACCGTCTCGGCGGGCATGCGCCGCATGGTCACGGGGTGCAGCAGCTCCTCGGTCAGCCCGGACCGGGCGGCGCGCCAGGCCGCCAGCCGGAGCAGGCTCACGCTGTGCTCCATGGGCCCCCGGCCCGCTCGCCACTCGCGTGCGGCGGTCTCGACGAGGCCGCGGGCGAGGGCGGCGAGGAGAACGGCGGTGTCGGCGTGCAGACAGACGTCCGCGACGCGGATCTCGACCGTCGGATACTGCCGGGACAGCCGCGCGTCGAAGTAGATCATCCCCTTGTCGAGGATCACGCCGGTGGCGACCATGTCCGCGACCCGGCGGTGGTAGCGCTCGGCCGATCGGAAGGGCTCGGTCGGACCGGCCGACGGCCACCGCTGCCACACCCGGCTGCGATAACTGCTGTAGCAGGTGTCCTTGCCCTGCCAGAACGGGGAGTTGGCGCTGAGCGCGGACAGCACCGACAGCCAGGGCTGGATACGGTCGACGACGGCGACGGCCTCCTCGTCCGACTCCACGGACACATGGACATGGCACCCCAGCACCATCTGCTCCTGGGTGGCGATCCCGTAGTGCTCCGCCATCCACTGGTAGCGCCGCCCCATGCTGACGGAGGGACTCACCGGCAGCGGCGAGGTGGCCAGCGCGGCGACGGCGCAGCCGCTCTCCCCGGCGTGCCGGGCGGCCTCCTTGCGGCAGCGGACGATCTCCGCACGCAGCTCCTCCATGCCCGACTGCGGATGCGTCGCGAATTCGAGCATCTGGTTGTGCAGTTCCTTCTCGAAGAGGTCGTGGTCGGCTTCGTCCACCGCCGCCCGCGCGAGCACCGCGGCGGACAGCGCCTGCGGTTCGCCGGTGTCCGGGTCGACCAGGAGGAGCTCCTCCTCCACTCCGACGGTGCGCACGTGATGCTGCCTTTCTGTGGCCCCTCTGCGGCGACGACGAGGATTGCTCCGTCGTACGACCCGACTGCCCCTCTCGGGCCGTTCGGACACCTCCGGCCGCCGCACCGGCCTCAGCGGGGCGGCGGCGTCAGCCACACCGTGGCGAGGGGCGGCAGCGTGAGCCGGACGGCTCCGTCCTCCGGCTTGATCGGATCGGGATGGGTGATGTCGCTGCCGCCGTACCGCCCGGCGTCGGTGTTGAGGGTCTCCTGCCAGGCGGGGATGCCGTCGGGAACCCACAGGCGGTAGTCGTGCCGGACGACGGGGGAGAAGTTGGACACGGCCAGCAGGGGAGTGCCGTCGGCGCCGAAGCGCAGGAACGCGAAGACGTTGTCCTCGGCGGCGTCGCCGATCACCCACTGGAAGCCGGAGGGCTCGGTGTCGCGCTGCCAGAGGGCGGGGGTCGCGCGGTAGACGGTGTTGAGGTCGCGCACCAGGTCGCGGACGCCCCGGTGATCGGCTTCGGCGCAGTAGCCGGGGTCGAGCAGCCACCACTCGGGCCCGTGCGCCTCGGACCACTCGCCGCCCTGGGCGAACTCCTGGCCCATGAAAAGGAGCTGCTTGCCGGGGTGGGCCCACATGAAGCCCAGGTACGCGCGGTGGTTGGCGCGTCGCTGCCACCAGTCGCCGGGCATCTTGGACACGAGGGCCTGCTTGCCGTGGACGACCTCGTCGTGCGAGATGGGCAGGACGTAGTTCTCGCTGTAGGCGTACACCATCGAGAAGGTCATCTCGTTGTGGTGGTACTTGCGGTGGACCGGCTCGTGGCTGACGTAGCCGAGCGAGTCGTGCATCCAGCCCATGTTCCACTTCAGCCCGAACCCCAGACCGCCGCTGTCGGTGGGCCGGGTCACGCCGTCCCAGGCCGTGGACTCCTCGGCGATCGTCACCACACCCGGCGCCCGCCGGTACACGGTGGCGTTCATCTCCTGGAGGAAGGCCACCGCGTCCAGGTCCTCGCGCCCCCCGAACACATTGGGCGTCCACTGCCCCGAGTCGCGCGAGTAGTCGAGGTAGAGCATCGAGGCGACCGCGTCCACCCGCAGACCGTCGATGTGGAACTCCTCGCACCAGTACACGGCGTTGGCCACCAGGAAGTTACGCACCTCGACGCGCCCGAAGTCGAACTCGTACGTCCCCCAGTCCGGATGCTCCGCCCGCCGGTCGTCTCCCGGCTCGTACAGCGGATCCCCGTCGAACCGGGCCAGCGCCCAGTCGTCCTTCGGGAAGTGCGCCGGCACCCAGTCCATGATCACGCCGATGCCCGCCCGGTGCAGGGCGTCCACCAGGTACCTGAAGTCGTCGGGGGCGCCCAGTCGTGCGGTCGGCGCGTAATACGACGTGACCTGGTAACCCCAGGAGCCGCCGAAGGGATGCTCGGCGACCGGCATCAGCTCGACATGGGTGAAGCCCAGGTCCTTCACGTACCGCGGCAGGACCTCGGCAAGCTGACGGTATGTCAAACCAGGCCGCCAGGACGGCAGATGGACCTCGTACACGGAGAACGGGGCCTGGCGCACCGGCACGTCCCCGCGCCGGGACATCCACTCCTGGTCGCCCCACTCGTACCGTGAGGAGGTGACGATGGACGCCGTGTTGGGCGGCTCCTCGGTGCGGCGCGCCATCGGGTCTGCCTTGAGGAACCGGCCGCCGTAGCGCGAGGTGATCTCGAACTTGTACCGCGCGCCCTCGCCGATGCCCGGCAGGAACAGCTCCCACACACCGGACGCGCCGAGGGAGCGCATCGGGAACGCCTGGCCGTCCCAGAAGGTGAAGTCCCCGGCGACCCGCACGCCTTGGGCGTTCGGCGCCCACACCGTGAAGCGGGTGCCGGTGACGCCCTGGTGGGTCATGGGCTCCGCGCCCAGCGCCCTCCACAGCTGCTCGTGCCGGCCCTCGCGGATGAGATGGAGGTCGGTGTCGCCGAGGGCGGGCAGGAAGCGGTACGGGTCGTGCACCTCCTGCTCCCCGTCGGCGTACGCCACCTGCAGCGTGTAGGCGGGGATCGCGTCGAGCGGCAGTACGCCGGAGAAGAGGCCGTCCCCCTCCGAGGCGAGCCGGCTGCGCTCGCCGTCGATCACGACGCTCACCGAGCGGGCGAACGGGCGCAGCGCGCGGAAGACGATCCCGTTGGGTACCGGATGGGCGCCGAGCAGCGCGTGCGGGTCGTGATGGGCCCCCGACAGCAGGCGCCCGCGGTCGGTGGGGTCCAGGGCGGGCGCCGCGGTGCAGCGGCCCGGTCCGGACGGCTCGGGCAGTGAAGTGTCGCGCAGGGCCACGGTTCAGTCTCCTCTCACGGCGAGACGTTCGATCGCCGCCATGGGTACGGGGAGCCAGTCCGGGCGGTGCCTGGCCTCGTACAGGACTTCGTACACCGCCCGATCGGTCTCGTACGCACGCAGGAGACCGTGTTTCTTGCGCGGGTCCCATCCGGCGCGGGCGGCGTAGCCCGCGCAGAAGGCCTCCCGGCAGCGGCGCGCCCACTGCGGGCGCCAGGGGCGGCGCTGCCGGGCCGCGTAGTCGAAGGAACGCAGCATGCCGGCGATGTCCCGCACCGGGGACTGGGCGCTGCACCGCTCGGCGAGCGGACGGGACGGCTCGCCCTCGAAGTCGATGACGAACCACTCCCGCCCCGCGCGCAGCACCTGTCCCAGATGCAGGTCGCCGTGGATGCGCTGGGCGGGCGGCCCGGCATCACAGGTGGCGAGCGCGCCGAAGGCGCCCCGCAGACCGGGGACGAACGGCTTGAGCGCCGGCACGCAGTGCGCGGCGGCGTCCAGCCGCTCGGTCATCGCGGCCGCCGTACGGCCGTTCTCGTCGTGGGTGCCGGCGGGGAAGGCCGAGGCCAGCGCGAGGTGCACCTCCGCCATGGCCTGCCCCAGCTCGCGGGCCTGCACGGTGAAGTGGTCACCGGTGCCGAGCGCGCGCAGCGCCAGCGTCCAGCCGTCGGACGCGTCGCGCAGGTACGGCTGCAGCACGCCGAGCGTCGCGTCCTGCGGATGCGTGGTGCTGAACCAGGCCACCGGGGCGGGGACGCGGCGGCAGCCCTGCTCGGCCAGCGCGCGCGGCACCTCGAGGTCGGGGTTGACACCGGGCTGGATGCGCCGGAAGACCTTCAGGATGAACTCGTCGCCGTACACCAGCGAGGAGTTGGACTGCTCGGCGTCCAGCAGCCGCGGTGGCAGCCCGGCCGGCACCGGCACGGCCGGATCGCCCACGAAACGCAGGGGGCCGGCCGAGCCCGGGTGCCGCAGCCGCTCCAGGAGCAGCTGCGCCGACCGGGGGTCGTGCAACGCGTCGTACACCGTCATCCCGGCCAGCGGGCCCTCTTCCGCCCTGCCGATGAGCGCCCGGCCGAGACGTGGCGACAGGTGCTCCCGCACGCCGAGCAGCAGCTGGTAGCAGTCACCGGCCGGGGTGGCCCAGCAGGGGGCCGGCACTCCCGTGTGACCGGTGTGCACCAGCAGGTGCAGACAGCCCGGGTACAGCTCGGTCATCGACAGCAGTCCGAGTTCCGTGACGGGCCGGTCCTTGCCCGCGAACCAGCGCTGCCGGGGCAGCCACTCGCGCAGCAATGCGCCGAGCGAGGCCATGGGATCGGCGACGACTGTGGGTCTGCGGCCCAGAGATGCGGTCTTCGGCATGGTGACGCGTCCTTTCGTCGGCACACGATCAAAGTCGTCGACCGATGCGGGATGCGACTCGGGAGAGCCGGAACCAGTAGAAGCCGTGCCCGCCGAGGGTCAGCAGATACGGCAGTTCACCGATGGCCGGGAAACGGACCCCGCCGAACAGCTCGACCGGATGACGGCCGTCGAACTCACGCAGATCGAGCTCCGTGGGCTGCGCGAACCGGGCGAAGTTGTTCACGCACAGGACGAGGTCGTCCTCGTACTCCCGCAGGAAGGCCAGCACCGCCGGATTGGAGGACTGGAGCTCGGTGAAGGAGCCGAGGCCGAAGGCCGGGTTCTGCTTGCGGATCTCGATCATGCGGCGGGTCCAGTGCAGCAGCGAGGAGGGCGACGCCATGGACGCCTCGACGTTGGTGACCTGGTGGCCGTAGACCGGGTCCATGATCGTGGGGAGGTAGAGCCGCCCGGGGTCGCACGACGAGAAGCCCGCGTTGCGGTCCGGGGTCCACTGCATGGGTGTGCGTACGGCGTCCCGGTCGCCGAGCCAGATGTTGTCGCCCATGCCGATCTCGTCGCCGTAGTAGAGGATCGGCGAGCCGGGGAGGGAGAGCAGCAGAGCGGTGAACAGCTCGATCGTGTCTCGGTCGTTGTCGAGCAGAGGGGCGAGCCGCCGTCGGATGCCGATGTTGGCGCGCATGCGGGGGTCCTTGGCGTATTCCGCCCACATGTAGTCGCGTTCCTCGTCGGTGACCATTTCGAGCGTGAGCTCGTCGTGGTTGCGCAGGAAGATGCCCCACTGGCACTTCGAGGGAATGGCGGGGGTCTTGGCGAGGATTTCCGAGACGGGATACCGGGATTCCCGCCGCACGGCCATGAAGATGCGTGGCATGACCGGGAAATGGAAGGCCATGTGGCATTCGTCGCCGCCACTCGCGTAGTCGCCGAAGTAGTCGACGACGTCCTCCGGCCACTGGTTGGCCTCCGCCAGCAGCACCGTGTCCGGGTACATCGCGTCGATCTCGCGGCGGACCCGCTTCAGGAAATCGTGCGTGGCGGGCAGGTTCTCGCAGTTGGTTCCCTCCTCCGCGTACAGATAGGGCACGGCGTCGAGCCGGAAGCCGTCGATGCCCAGGTCCAGCCAGAAGCGGAGGGCGGCCAGGATCTCCTCCTGCACCGCAGGGTTCTCGTAATTGAGGTCCGGTTGGTGGGAGAAGAAGCGGTGGAAGTAGTACTGGCCCCGGACCGGGTCGAAGGTCCAGTTGGAGGCCTCGGTGTCGACGAAGATGATCCGCGCGTCCTGATACTGCTTGTCGTCGTCGGCCCACATGTAGTAGTCGCTGTACGGCCCGTCGGGGTTCTTGCGGGATTCCTGGAACCACGGGTGCTGGTCGCTGGTGTGGTTCATGACGAAGTCGATGATCAAGCGCATGCCGCGCTGGTGGGCGGCGTCCACGAATTCCACGAAGTCGGCGAGGTCACCGAATTCGGGCAGTACGGCGGTGTAGTCGGAGACGTCGTAACCGCCGTCCCTCAGGGGTG
>NZ_JBEOVF010000116.1:0-9121 GCF_040295365.1 Streptomyces sp. NPDC002838
GGCGACAACGCCAGGCCCGCACCAGCCACTACAAACGACGCGGACACAGCCCCTGACCTGCCCACCAGTCACGGCAAGCACCGTTGCAGTACTAGTCCAAGGGGTCAGTGATCGTAGGCGATCAGTGAGCGTGGGACGGTTTGTCCGGTGGCGTCGTTGTGCCAGATCGCGGCGGTCAGCGCGAGGATGCGTTGCATGACGCGGGCTATGACACCTCCGGGTGTGCGCCCTCGGTGCCGTTCGAGGTCAAGCTGTCCCTTGAAGGTCTCGTTGATCGATTCGATGACCTGTCGCAGCGGCTTGAACAGGGCTGCGCCAGGCCGTTCCCGTTCACCTTTACGGGCAGGCCGCAGCAACTGGACTCCATGCTCGGACAGTTCGCGTTCGAAACCACGGCCGAAGTAGTTCTTGTCGCCGATGAGAGTCTGTCGGGGGCGCTCTCGCAGAAGCTCGCATTCGGCTGCCAGGAGGTCAAGGAGGGTCTCGCGTTCGTCGG
The DNA here is from genome assembly GCF_040295365.1 of Streptomyces sp. NPDC002838. Taxonomy (NCBI): domain Bacteria; kingdom Bacillati; phylum Actinomycetota; class Actinomycetes; order Kitasatosporales; family Streptomycetaceae; genus Streptomyces; species Streptomyces sp. NPDC002838. The sequence continues at coordinate 497 of NZ_JBEOVF010000116.1, forward strand.
CCTTGGCCCCGGTCAGGACGAAGGCGATGGGCAGGCCCTGAAGGGTGCAGACCAGGTGCAGGCGCAGGCTCCAGAAGAAGCGGCTGTGGCTGGCGCAGTAGCCGTATTCGGCCCAGCCTGCCAGGTCGGAGCGTTTGACGGTCTCGCGGGAGCGGCCGCATTCCACCCGGGGTGGAGTCCACGACCCATACGTCGTCGCTCCACACCGAGGTGGTGGTGGCCAGGATCCGGTTGACGCTTCGCATCAGACCGGCGGCCTTGCGCAGCCGCTTGTTGTAGCCGGGTTGCTGGGGCAGGTAGGGGAAGAGGTGGCGCAGGTGGGCGCGGGCATGGCGGAGCCATTTGGCCTCGGAGGTGAAGCCGAGTATGGCCTGCATCATGGCGAGGGTGACCAGTTCGGCATCGCTCAGGCGGGGCGTAATGCCGACCGGCGGGCGCCACGGCGCCAGGTCGGGATGCTCCTTCAGCATGTCGTCGGTCGTCGCATAGAGTGCTGTCGCGAGGGTGTCCACGTCGTTCGTCACAAAACGATCTTGGACACCCTCGTTCTCGTCTCCGCAGGCACCCCTTGGACCACACCACCAGGAGGAACCAGTGTCATACCCGGTCTTCAGAACCGGCGGCGTGCTCACCCGCGCATGGGGCATGGTGTTCGGCGATGCGGATAAGAAGCAGCGCGAAGCGGACAGTGCCCGCCGGGGCCCGTGGAGGGGACCGTTCAGCTCCACGGAGACCGCATCCTGAGCAGAGAGACCTCAGAAGCTGTTTCAGATCGGGGGATCTGTGACGTTCTGTAACGCATGGGCTTGTGGGGTGCCGGAGCGCGGAGTGTCAGGACGCGGCGATCCGCCGTGATGCCCGGGCAGGATGTCGTACCGGGCCTTGATGAGTGAGTACGGAGTCGGATTCCGCACGGTGAAGGCCGCGTTGGAGTCGGCCTGGCCGGTCCGGGACCGGTCCCGGACCGGATGCATCAGGATGGTGTTATGCGCCAGACGGATAGACCGATCGGCTCACCTGGGATGCCGGCTGACACGAAGGGCGCCCGCCGCCTGATGTTCACTACCGCCGGGCTGCTGGCCCTGGGCGGGGCGGGGTTCATCCAGCAGGGCCTGGCCGGCAGCGACCAGGGATACACCATCCCGTTTAGCGACACGTCGTTCTGGGTGAGAACAGGCGTATTCGCGGCCATTGGCTTCCTCCTGGTGAGCTTCAGCGCCGCCGGCATCATTCTGGCCTTCCGATTCGTCTCCGGGGGCCCCGGTCTACGCGTAGGTGGAATCGCCTGGGGCATCCTCGGAATCGTCGCCTCCCTCACCATGTGGTTGTACGTTGGTCTGCTCTTCGTCATCCCTCCGCTCGTCACTGCATGCCTGGTGGTAGAACGCCTTGCCCAGGAGGAGTCCGGCGACTGGTTTCGACGTTCCCGGAATTGAACCTCTAGTGCTGGATTCCTCAAACGGTGTCCACATATCGGCGCTGTAAGAGGCGAGTTGGTGGTGCGGGTCTTCCCCATATCCAGGGCCGGGCTCGGGTGTTGAGCTGGGATGTTGCGAGGCGGGTGGCTTGTTCGATCTCGGCTGGTCCGGCGAATGACTGGCCTGCGAGGGCGGCCTTGCGGAAGATGCGCCACCAGCCTTCCTGGAGGTTGAGCCAGCAGGCACCGACGGGGATGAAGACGTGCCGGATTCTGGGATGGTCCTCCAGCCAGTTCCGGGTGGACAGGCTGTTGCGCGAGGACAGGTTGCCGGTGACAACGCAGATGTCACCGACAGGGTCGGCTTCCTCGGCCTTCTGAAGAAACTGCTGGTAGAAAACACTGTTGCGGGAGGAGGCGGTCATGGTGACCTCGTGTCCGTCCCGCACCCGCAGAGCGCCGTAGACCCAGGTCTTCTCCGGGCCCTCGGCCGTAGTTCACTTCCGCCTTGATGCGGTGGCCGGCCGGCGACCAGCCCGGCGCCGGAGGGAACGTGCGGGGGATCACCGGCCCGAGCTCGTCGGCGCAGACGACCGTCGCGCTCTCGGGCGGGCAGGTGTGGAGCTCGATGATCCTGGTCCTTTTCAGCTCGAAGTCCGCATCTCTGGAATGGGTCCAGGACCGGGTGCGGCGCCGGCGCACCCCCTCGGCCAGCAGGATCCGGCGGACTGGCCGCGGCCGATCCCGATGCCCAGCCGGGCCTCGGCGGCCAGTGAGTCCAGGGTCCACTCCGGCGGCCCGGACTCATCAGCCGCAGCCAGTTCGCCGTCTGCCCGCACGGCCAGTCGGCCCGGCGCAGACTGCCTGACCAGGCCGATGATCCTTGAACGTTCGGCTTCGGTGATCCGCCGCTTGCGGCCCTGTCCGCCTAGATCCTCCAGACCGTCCGGACCAGAGCGGTTGAAGCGGTGCAACCAGCGACGGACCGACCTGGGACTGCGCCTCAACTCGTCCGCGATGGCCGGCACTCGATGTCCGGACCGACTCAGCTCGACGATCCGAGCCCGCAGCACCACATCGCGCGGCGCCTTGCGTGCTCGCGACAGTCGACCGACGAGCTGTTCCTCAGTCTCGGCACGGCTCGGCGTGCCCGTAATACCACCGTCCAGCACCCGCCACCGAACACCCGAACCACCCCGCCACCAGGACGTATACCCAGAGAAAGAGGAATCCAGCACTAGGCAGTGTCTTGACCATCATCGGATCGTTGGATTGATCGTGAGGGATGCGTCTGAGTCATCCGATCCGTGTGGGCTGTGATCAAGCCGTTGCTTCCACCCGCAGGCCGGGCCCGTGGCAGGTGGCGGGACCACCGGCAGGTGCTGGAGGGCATCGTGTTCAAGTTCCGCACGGGTGCCGCGGAGGGACCTTCCAGAGCGGTTCGGGCCGTGGCAGACCGTCCACGGGCGGTTCGCCGCTGGGCGGCCGACGGCACTTTCGACCGCATGCTGGCCGCCGCTCGGAAGCGGGCGGATGCGGACTGGCTGGTCGCGCTGGACTCCACAATCGTGCGGGCTCACCAGCACACCGCCGCCAGAGGGGACTCGAGGAACGAGGACTTGGACGCTCCCGCGGGCGGCTCCGGAGCACCGGGCTGGACCAGATCACGCTCGTGCATTCCTCAGCTGGCCTAGAGATCTCCTTCCGAAATCAGGCCTCACACACGCAAAGATCTTGATATTTCTCCATCGCACCGGTCCCCGCCAGCCGCGTCATCAGCCTCTCCGGACAGCACATCTAGCCCGCCCGGGTGGCAGCGAGGTGGGCGTCCACGGCGACGACACCGTCGACGCCCTGGCAGAGGCCCACGACCACTGGGATCAGACGCGGTTCCGGGACGTGACCCCGCAGGGTGACGACCCCATCCCGGACCTCCACCGCGATGGTGGCCTCGTCCAGGCCGAGGATGTGCCTCAGGACGTCCTGCTCGACCTCGCCGCGGATCTCGATGTCGGAGCGGATGAAGGCGTCGAGCAGGTCGCTGCGGGTGACGATTCCGGTGAGGAGCCCGTTGTCCCCGACCACCGGCAGCTGCTTGACGTGCCGTCGGCGGAGTTCCCGAGCGGCTCGTGGGATCGTCCAGTCGGCGCGGGCGGTGAAGACGGGGCTACTCATGAGCGCGCCCGCGGTCCGGGCCCGGGCCTTGCCCCAGGCGCGTTCGTCGTTCCCGTTCTGCCCCTGCGGATCGGGCATGCCGGTCTCGTGGCGCAGCACGTCGGACGCGGACACGACGCCGACGGGGACGCCGTCATCGTTGATGACCGGTGCCGCGACGATGTCGTTCGCGTCCAGCAGGGCGGCGACCTCCTGGAATGGCGTGTCGGGGCGGAGGGTGACGACCTCCTTGGTCATCACGTCACCGACCGTGCGGCGGTGCAGCATGGCATCGTCCTCCTCCGCTGTGCGACGGGTCGGCCGCGGTCGGACCGCCCGGGCGGACAACGCGCGGCGCGCCGGCCTCCTCGGCCCTGCCAGCGGCTCTGCCAGCTCGTCCACGCTGTTCCCCTACCCATGACAGCACCGCGCCGCTCCGACTACCAGTGACGTTCGGCCTGGCGGGGAGGGCCGGCTGTCCCACGGCCAGGAGTGCGGCCGAGCGCGCGGTAGATACTGGCGAAGCTGGGCCCCAGACCTTGCGTGCGCGACGTTGGATACGGCGCATGCCGCTGCGGACGGTTTGGACGAGGTGGTCGCGGTCGCTGAAGACGACGTTGGCGGTAGTGGTGCGTCGGAGTAACGACCAGATGCCCTCGACCGGATTCAGGTCGGGTGCGTACGTGGCAGTTGGACGACAGTGAGCCAGTCGTGCTCGGCCGCGTACTGAAACGCGAACCGCTGCGTCGTCTGCGCAGCAGCGCTGTCAGCGACGACCATCGGTGGGAGCAGTCCGCCAACCAGCGCTGCCACGCCTACGCCGATCCGCATTTCCCAGACCAGCACGCTTCCGCACACCCGATATTGCCGCCCTTACGCCAGTTTTTGCCCAGAATGGGCTTGCCACTGAAGGGTTACTCAAACCCCGTACCACGTGGCACTCCACGACTAGTACGCTTTTCAGGTGAAAGCTGACATGACTGGCGTCGATAGCTCTCTGGAAACGCGACCAAAGCGATTGTCTGCGAGGCGAAAGCTGTCGACCCTGCCTCATCGCGCCGATCCTTCACGGAAGCGTGGCCAAAAAATCCGGTATTTGCCTACTGTGCACTTCACCCGGCTGTGACCGCGCTTCCGGATGACTGCGGCGGCATGAGGATGCGGGCTCTGAGCAGTAGGTGGCCTGACGGTGTCGGACCACCTCTGTGAACTCCCGTGCGGGCACTAGCCTGCTCCGCATGCCCGACAACACCACGCAAGCAAAACGCGACGACAGACCCGACGAGGCCCGGCGGGCGCGCCTGAGCCGGATTTTCGACGAGGATGCGGAGCTGTACGAGCGGGCCAGGCCCGGATATCCGACGGAGTTGTACGACGACCTCGCCGAACTCGCCGGTGCCCGCGGCGGTAGCCGCGTGCTGGAGGTGGGTTGCGGGACCGGTCAGGCGACGGTGCCTCTGGCAGGGCGGGGCTGTCGGATCACGGCCGTCGAGGCGGGACCGCATATGGCCGCGGTCGCACACCGCAACCTGGCCGGGGTCTCGGCGGTGGAAGTGGTGACAGCTGACTTCGAGAGTTGGCCGCTGCCGGAGGAGCCGTTCGACGCGGTCGTCTCGGCGTCGGCGTTCCACTGGATCGACCCGGCGGTGCGGATGACCAAGGCCGCCGACGCGCTGCGTCCGGGCGGGGCGCTTGCCGTGGTGCGCAGCCAGCATGTGATGGGCGGCACCGAGGAGTTCTTCGTCAAGGTCCAGCGCTGCTACGAGCGCTTCGACCCGGACACGCCACCGGGGCTGCGGCCTCCCGCGGCTGCCGACATCGACGGCTCGGACCATGCTGAGGAGGTCGCGCGGAGCGGCCGGTTCGGCCCCACGGTCTTCCGCCGCTACGAGCAGGACCTCACGTACACCACGTCGGACTATCTGGAGCTGCTGCGGACCTACTCCGGCCACCGAGCTCTTCCGGAAGCCGCCAGGAACGGGCTGCTGGGATGTGTTGCGGGCCTGATCGACGGGGAGTACGGCGGCCGGGTGACCAAGCGTTATCTCATCGAGTTGGGAGTGTCACACAGGCGGTGACGCCGCCAGCGCACCGCGGCACTCATGATCGGGCGGGCATCAGCTGGATGAAGCCAGGGAGGTGATGAGGTCTGCGCCGGTTCGAGAAAGGGTCTTCCCGCACCCTTGTACGTCCGTTGCTTGGTCGTCTGGTTGTGGTTCCAGCGGCCGGGGCTGACCTTGTCGCGTCCGGCCCGGACCCGCAGGATCGGCCATCGGAGCGGCTTCTTGATCGCTCGCGGGCAGTCCCTCTTGGTCCGGGACGGCAGCAATCGACTGCGGGCCTCCTGGGCCGATCGGCGCCGCGGTCGGCGACGTCCGTGCCAGTGAACCCCAGCAGGTGCTCGAACAGCAGCGTCTTGATCGCGCCGAAGACCCGCTCGACGGCGAACTTGTATGTCTGGCGCTGTATCCGCGCGGGCAGGATGTTGCAGCCCAGTTCTCGCTCCGCCTCCACCAGGTTCGTGGTTCTTGTAGGGGCCGCCATGGTCCGTGGTGACCGTCTCCGGCGCGAAGAACGGCAGCCCGCGGTCTTGTGGCCGGCGAACTCGGTGATGATGTCCGTCGGAACGCCCAGATAGGTCCAGGCCATGCCCTCGCCCCAGCCTTCTTCGCGCATCGGAAGCGGCGTCATCACGTCCCGCAGGAGCATCGCGACGTCGACCGACGTTTCCGAGGCCGGGGTGAACCGGAACGCGGGCAGCGAGTGCGTGAACAGGTCCAGGCCAAGGGTCAGCGTCGCTGGGACCGGCTTCCTGTCGGCCGCCGCCCGGTCCGAACCCTGCCTTCCTTTGAGCGGGCGCGCCGCACGGCGGCCCGCCGCTGCCCCGGCCGGTGGATCACGAACCGGTGCCCAACACCAGCCTCCGCCGCGGCTTCAGCAGTCCGCAGATAGCTCCCTGCCGAGTTCCCTGGCCATCGCGCGCAATGAGCCCTCGGCGCGGAGCATGTCGGCGATGACGAGCCCTTCGTCCTCGGACAAGTACCGGGACGAGACCTCGTCGGTGTCCTCTCCTCGGTGATGGGCCGGTAGCCACGCTCGTGTCCTGCCCTGTCTACGACCTTCCGCCCGTACCTCCACCGGTTCCCCGTCTTGCGGTTGATGCCCACTTCGCGGCACGCAACCGAGTTGCTCAATCCCTGCGCTATGAGCCGAAGGTATTGGTCACGCTTCTCCGCCAGCGGGGCAGCCCCACGCTTCTTATGGATCCGACGCGGCTTGGTCATTGCAACACCCCACAGGGTCAGGTGTGGCGCCACCTCTGGAACCCAAGCCCGTAGGTGGGGCCAAGACTCACTCCCAGAACCAGGGTCGCGCTCGGCGACATGGGGTACCGGTAAGACCCTGTCACCCGCCGCAAACGGCAGGCGTTACGTCCGCCGCCGCGTGGCTGGGTCGCGCTGCGCGACGTGTTGGGCGACCGCGTCGACGCCGGGCCGGGCGTAGCGTTTCAGAGGGCGGCCAGTGCCGCGAAGTCGCCGTCTGCCCCCACACCGTCCACACTCGCGACTCCAAGCACCCTCACCCTACCGGCGGCCCCCACCTCACCCACTCCCCCGCCACCTGGTCCGCCTTCCTCCCTCACGTACGGAGTTCGACGCGGACCCGGTCGTCGTAGGGGATGACGATGGTGTAGCTGGAGCCGGCGATCCACAGAGTCGGCACCAGGAACAACCGTGCGTTCGACTCTACGAGGAGGCACAGCCCCGTGTAGCGGTAGCGGAAGGCCTCCTTGTCCGCCGCCTGGACTTCGTGGCCGCCTCCGCCTGTAGGACGCCGTCGGGGAACATGGTCAACGGGGTCTGCGTGTGCAGCACCACCGCCGATGACGACGCGGAGTCGGTCGGCGGTGTCTGTGGGGTGGTTTCGGGGGGAGACGCCGGCGGCTCCGGTGAATCCGGCGGATCCGGGCTACTGTCGTCCGGGTCCCGTACCTGCGCGGCGAATGTCCAGGAGTCCGTGGCGGCCGAGGAGCAGGTCTGGGACGAGGTCGCGGAACACTTGCCCGTGACGTCGACGCCGAGGGTTGCCGTCTCCGCGGTGTCGAGGCCTTGGCTCCTGGCCAGGTTGAGGCTGCACGCATGGCGTGGCGTCTGGCCCACGCCTTCCGCCCGGGTCTCGGCGCTCGTGCACGGGTCATCGACGATCCGTACGTTCGTCGGGGCCTTCATCTCGAACGACTCGATCCGCACGGAGCGGTCGATCATCAGCGTCAGCCCCGGAAGGCGAAGCTCGTTGGTCCCGTTCGATTCCTTAGCAGAATCACCAGCGCCAATGCGACGTCCGCCGCGAAGTCCCATGTGATCTCGGAGCGCCGCAGCTTTCATCGACGGCGTCGGATATGGCAGCTGTAGTTCCTGAGGTGTAAGGCGATGCGGCTGGTCAGGGTGGCTGGTGGGGTGGCTGAGGACCCCGGCGGGCGTGCCGGGATCCTCGGTGTCGTGCTGGGGCAGACGTCGATGTCGGTGAGCCGTGGCAGGCCGGGAGGCGCTTCGTGCAGGTCGTTGGTGCCGTGCTGAGCCGCGGGCCCGGCCCAGGACGGCGGTGCGGGTCTCTGGCGGCGGCCTCGTTCGCTGGCGCCCGGCGTTCCTGGTCAGGCTGACGTCTTCGACTGCGACTCGCCGCCCTGGGTGCGTAGTTGCTCGTTGATGCGCTGGGCTTCTTCGAGCTGGTCTTCGAGGATGACGATGCGGCAGGCAGCCTCGATGGCGGTGCCCTGGTCGACGAGTTCGCGGGCACGGGCGGCGATGCGCAACTGGTAGCGGGAGTAGCGGCGGTGGCCGCCTTCGGAGCGCAGGGGCGTGATCAGGCGGTGTTCGCCGAGGGCGCGGAGGAAGGCGGGGGTGGTGCCGAGCATCTCGGCGGCCCGGCCCACGGTGTAGGCGGGGTAGTCGTCGTCATCGAGAGGGGCGACGGGGCGGGTACTGCGAGGGGGCATAGACCTCTTCTTTCAGGGGACGCGTCGGGGGGCCCGGGTGCCGTGCTGGCACCCGGGC
>NZ_JBEOVF010000117.1:0-8865 GCF_040295365.1 Streptomyces sp. NPDC002838
TCCGCCTCACCCGGCCAGGTGTTCAGCCGGCAGCAACTCCTGGAGGCGGTCTGGGAGCACAGCTTCCACGGGGACGCGCGCCTGGTGGACGCCTGCGTGAAACGGCTGCGCGCCAAGATGGGCGAACCCTCGCGCGATCCGCGCTACATACAGACCGTGCGCGGCTTCGGCTACCGGTTCGCGTCCCGGTGAGGCGGCTGCTGGGAACCCGTGTCAGGGCTCCTCAACTGCGCGGTCTGCGCATGCGGTTGGTGGTGGCGTTCGCGCTGGTCGCCGCCCTCACCGCAGCGACGACCGGCGCCCTGACCTTCCGGGAGGCCCGCACGGGAGTGCTCCAGCAGAGCCAGGACACCGTGATCAAGCTGCTGCGGACCCAGATCGACCGGCTCGCCCCCGAACTCCCCGTGCCGACGGGCGAGTTCGAGCTGCAGCGGTTCGCGGCCGACGTGGCCGGCGCCGAACCCGCCGGGACCTGGCGGGTGCTGGTCGCCTACGGCGGGCTGAGCGCCACCTCGGCTCCCGATGATCCGTTCGAGGAGCTGACGCCGGCCCTGCGCGCGGCCGTGGACTCCAGCACGGCCACCGTCTTCCAGCGGGTGGACAGCGGCGACCACACCTCCCTGGTCGTCGGCATGTCGGTCGTCTTCACCGCCGGCACCGCCGCGACCGGCCCAGCGTCCGGCGTCCAGGTGTTCCTGACCGTGCCGCAGACCACGGAACAGGCGTACGTCGACGCCCTGGTCACCGCCGTCGAACGGGCCACCGTGCCCGCCCTCGGCCTCGCCGTGCTGCTCGCGCTGCTCGCCGCCCGCGGAGTGCTGCGGCCGGTGCGCGCCCTGCGCCGCGCCACCCGCAGCATCGCCGAGGGCCGGCTGGACACCAGGCTCGACGTCAACGGCTCCGACGAACTCGCCGACCTGTCGCACACGTTCAACGAGACGGCCGCCGCCCTGGAGGAGTCGGTGGCCGAACTGCGCGGCATGGAGGCCCGGGCCCGCCGCTTCGCCGCGGACGTCTCGCACGAACTGCGCACCCCGCTGGCCGCCATGTCCGCGGTCACCGACGTCCTCGACGAGGACGCCACCCACCTCGACCCCGACACCGCCACCGCGGTCCGGCTGATCAGCGAGGAGACCGTGAAACTGGCCCGGCTGGTGGACGACCTGATGGAGATCTCCCGCTTCGACGCGGGCGCCGCGGTGCTGCACCTGGACGAGATCGACCTCGCCGAGTCACTGCGGCGCACGCTCGCCACCCGCGCCTGGACGGACCTGGTGGACGTCCGCCTGCCCCCGCCCGACGCGCTGCGCGGCCGGGTCGACCCGCGTCGCCTCGACGTCGTCGTCGCGAACCTGGTCGGCAACGCCCTGCGGCACGGTGCCCGTCCCGTCCACCTGCGCCTGTACGAGGGCACAGACCCCGGGTCGGCCGTGATCGAGGTGCTGGACAGCGGGCCCGGCATCCCCGACAGCGTGCTGCCCCACGTCTTCGAGCGCTTCTACAAGTCCGACACCGCCCGCACCCGGACCGAGGGCAGCGGCCTGGGCCTCGCCATCACGGCGGAGAACGTCCGGATGCACGGCGGCACCGTCCGGGCGGCGAACCGTCCGGAGGGCGGCGCGGTCTTCACCGTCGAACTCCCGCTGCGGCGGGACGAGTCGACCCTGGGGAGCGGACAGTGAGGGCCCTGCGCCGAGCCGTACTGCTGGCCGTTCCCGCGCTGTGCGCGCTCACCTCCTGCGGCATCCCCACGACCGGCGTGGTGGAGGCGGGCGGGCCCGCCGGTGGGCTGGTGCCCACGATCCGGGTCTACTTCGTGGCGGGGGACGACACTCTGGTCGCGGTTCCCCGCAGGACCGTCGCGCCGGTCGACGTCGAGTCGGCGGTGGCGGTACTGCTCGAGGGCCCGACCGAGGCGGAGCGCGTCAAGCGCCTGACCACGCGGCTGCCCCTGCCGGGGCTCTTGCCGACGGCCGTTCCGGCCCCGGACACCGACGGCCCCATCGAGGTGCCGCAGGAGGCTACCGCGGCGGACGTCGTGAAGGTGGTGGCGGAGGACGCCCGGGTGTCCATTGAACTCACCGCCGCCTCAGGTGAGTTGACGGGCCTCGCGGTGGACCAGCTGGTCTGTACGGCCCTCGGGGCGCAGCGCGTCGCCGAACCCGGGGCGGAACCTTTGCCGGTGACCGTCACGGGCCCGGGCGGTCGGCCCGTCGAAGGGACCGGCGCCAGCTGTTCCGACGCCTGACCGAGGTGCCGACTCCGCGTGAACCTGCCGGTTCCCCGGCGGGCAGCCTCTTGCACCTGCGCGGCCCTCTGGCCGGCTGCCTGCCCCTCAACCCCTAGGGAGCACCCCCACGACAGTGATGACGGACGCGCTCGTACCGGCACTGGAAGACGCCCGCGATGCGCATGAGGCGGTCGTCGACCGGTTCAGGGCGGATGCGACCATCACGCCGCCCGGCCCCTACCGGCAGAGACTCGAGGGCCAGGTGAACGACGTTCAGGACAGCCTTCGGCGTATCGAGCACCGCGTGCGCAAGCTGCGGCCCCGCAGCGGGCTTGTCGGGGAGAACGTGGATATGGCGAGGTTCGTCTCGCGCAGCGCCGTGCGCACCGCCATGCTGCCGCTGACCATCGGATCGGTGATCACGACGGAGATGCTGCGCGGCCGGTGGCCGAACGACGAACGGCGGCTGCTGAGGAACGCCGAAGACGAGTACGTGGTCACCGCCCGGGCGCTGGCGGCCTGCCGGGCCGGCCAGAGCATCGCGGAAAAGCGGTTGCTGACCGACCAGGGCGTGGGCAGGTACCTGCGCCGATGGGGACTGACCTTCCAGCGCCCGGACAAGCGGGCCGTCGAGCAGGACGCGGAAGCGGTCCGCCTCTGGCGGGAAGAGACCTGGCCGGCGATCCGCGCGCGGGCGAAGGCCGAGGGCGGGGAGGTCCTCTTCGCCGACCAGGTCGGCATCCGTTCCGACCAGGTCGCCGGCCGCACCTGGGGCGCCAAGGGGTGCACCCCCGTCGTGCGCCGCACGGGCAACCGGTTCTCGGTGAACGCGATGTCCGCGATCAGCACCAAGGGCCGCATGCACTTCATGGTCTTCACCGAGACCTTCGACGCCGACGTCATGTGCCGCTTCCTGAACCGTCTCGCAGGCCACTTCGACCGCAAGGTACACCTCGTCGTGGACGCCCACTCCGCGCACCGCTCCCGCAAGGTCCGCGCCTGGCTGGCCGATCACCCGGACGCATCGAGCTGCACTTCCTGCCGTCCTACTCGCCGGAGCTGAACCTCGACGAGCTGGTCAACGCCGACCTCAAGCGGAGCCTGCCCATGCACAGCCGGGCCCGTGACCAGGCCCAACTCGCCGCCGAGACCCGCAGGGTTCTTCCACCGCCGCCAACGGCAGCCACACATCGTCCGCGGCTACTTCGGCGGCCCACACGTCCGCTACACCCTCGAATAGAACCGAAGGGGCGTAGCGGCCGGGGTCGTCTCGCTCAACCTGGGCTTTCAGGAGCCGAGTTGCCCTTCGGGTTGCCATTGCCGAGGGCTGCGGCTGTCTCGATGGTGTCCGCGATCACGCGGAGTTGGTGGATGAACCACGGCTTGGCGGTGGTGCGGAGGGAGCTTTCGTTGGGGAGCCGCCGGATGAATTCTGCGCGGAAGGCCCGAAACTCCTCATCAGCGCCGGAGAGTGCCAGGCCGCGCCAGTGCGGCGCTGCGTAGAACACCATGGCTTTGACGATCTCGGGATAGATCGCCGCGTAGCGCTTGGGGTCCCACGGCCGGACGGGGCTGGAGCCGAGCGAGCCGCTGTGTGAGGTCGCTGATCCGGTAGCCGTGCTGCAGGAGGGTGGTCCAGAAGCGGGAGGTCTGTTCTTAGCAGACGTTGACCACGTCGGGGCCGTAGCAGCGAAGGAGCCGGTAGCGACGCTTCTGGGCGGCGACGATCTCCGGCAGGTCGGCGAGGCCGAACTGGTTGGCGGGGGCTTCGACGGCCCGGCCGATCCAGAGGCGATGCGGAATGCAGACCTGGTCGTGGTGTTTCGACATCCAGACCATGACGCCTTGGCCAGGGGTGCCGGTCCTGCGGGCGACACAGCGTCGGCATGCCCATCGGGGAGTTGCGGCGAAGGGACCTTGCGGGATGTTCCATGCCTGTCGCTCCCAGCGGGGGATCGCGTACCGGATCAAGGTCCGGGGCTGTCCGCTGAGGACACTGAGCCGGCCGACCGGATCCAGACGGGATTCCAGCCAGTGGGAAGACCGCTGAAGGCGTTGGACGGGCATCGCGTTGGCCGTGGCGAGGCGGTCCAGGAACGAGGCTTCGGTCTCCTGTGGGAAGGGCTTGAGCGGACGCGGCAGCGGACGGAAGACGACGGCCTTGAGCGGCCTGTTCATCCCGCTTCCCTGCCTGCGTCAGGCGGGGAATCCCACTCGCTGTTGTGGTCGATCCGGATGTTTCGCAGGGAGGCCTTGGTGATGCGTTATCTCGAAAGTTCCTTCAGCGGCAACAGACCAGCAACAGACCAAGGGTTGTCCGACCGGCGGAGACCCGCTTCGGCCACGGGAACAAAGGGGCAGTGGGTCAGGCCCCCGGCCGCCGAGTGCGGGGAGAGGAGGGTGCGACGAAGCCGGGTGCGGCGGTGACGGCAGGACCACACGGCGCGCGGGGGGCCTGCTCACGCGGCAGGCGCATCTTTGGCTGACGTGGCCGCGGTCGCCTGCCGTCGGCCAAGTGGCGGTCCCCGAGCACATCCTCGGATCGGCCGATGCGGTTCCGTTATCGTCCGAGCCAGGTCCGGTCACACAGCGGACCTAGCCTCAACGACCATGATCGCTCAGCACGCGAGGTCCTCGGCATCCCGGTCCCGCGGCCCGGGCGGTCTGCCTCCGGCGGCGGACCCACTGCCGGCCTGTCCTGGCCGGCGCGGGACGGCGTGACGTTCCAACCTCGGAGTCATCGCGGGGCGGGCCTGTGCGCTCCAGCCCTTCGTTCCTTCATCCCCCGACGAAAGAGATGGCATGAGCATGTCCTTATCTCCCGGCAGACGAATACATGCGGCCGCCCCGCTGGGGGCTCTCGCCATGGCCGCCGTACTCACCGCGACCGGGATGCCGGGGGTGAGCCAGGCCGTCGCCCTGGCCCCTGACGCTCCGGCAGGCCCAGGGAGGGCCCTGTCCGTTCCGGGGGCGAAGAGCGCCAAGACGGTGACGCTGATCACCGGCGACAAGGTGTCGATCGCCGCGGACGGCTCTGTCGCCGGGATCGAGAGGGCCAAGGGGCGCGAGGGCGCGTCGTTCTCGGTCCGGAAGGTCGACGGGCACAGCTTCGTCATACCGGGCGACGCGGCGCCGGCTGTCGTCCAGGGAAAGCTCGACCGGCGGCTGTTCGACGTGACGCAACTCGTCGCGTACGGGTACGACGACGCGAGCCGGTCCGACCTGCCGCTGATCGTCACCTACGCCGGGGACGAGACACCCCCCGCGAGCGCCTTCCGCGACGCACGGGCCAAGGCGGGCCAGGAGCTGACCAGCGTCAACGGCGTGGCGCTGCGGGCCGACAAGCACGGCCACTCCGCGTTCTGGGACACCTTCACCGACGGCGGTGACGGTGGACAGGGCACGGCGCGGCTGTCCGGCTCACCGGCGGTGAAGAAGGTGGTGAAAGTCTGGCTGGACGGCAAGCGCCAGGCCAGCCTGGACAAGAGCGTGGCCCAGACGGGCGCGCCGACGGCCTGGGGCGCCGGGTTCGACGGCAGGGGCGTCAAGGTCGCCGTGCTGGACACCGGCGTCGACCAGACGCACCCCGACCTGGCGGGCCAGGAGATCGCCGAACGGAACTTCTCCGACGCCGAGGACAGCGTCGACCGGGTCGGCCACGGCACCCATGTGGCCTCGACGGTGGCCGGTACGGGTGCCAGGTCCCAGGGCAGGTACAAGGGCGTCGCGCCGGGCGCGCGCATCCTGGACGGCAAGGTCCTGGACGACAGAGGCGGCGGCTGGGAGTCCGGCATCATCGCGGGCATGGAGTGGGCGGTCGCCGAGGGCGCCCAGGTCGTCAACCTCAGTCTGGGCGGCACTGACACCCAGGGCATCGACCCGCTGGAGGAGACGGTCAACCGTCTCTCCGCCGAGACGGACACGCTGTTCGTCATCGCCGCGGGCAACGCGGGCGAGGACGGCGAGAGCACCGTCGGATCGCCCGGCAGCGCCGAGTCCGCGCTGACGGTCGGCGCGGTCGACAAGGCCGACAAGCTCGCCGACTTCTCCAGCCGCGGCCCGCGCGTCGGTGACGGAGGAGTCAAGCCGGACCTGACCGCGCCGGGCGTCGACATCACGGCCGCCGCCTCCACCGCGAGCCCCATAGAGCAGGTGTTCCCCTCGGGGACGCCCGGTTACGCCACCCTGAGCGGCACGTCGATGGCCACTCCGCATGTCGCGGGCGCCGCCGCCATCCTGGCGCAGCAGCACCCGGACTGGACCGGCGAGCGGATCAGGGCGGCGCTCACGGCTTCCGCGAAGCCCGGCCCGTACAGCGCGTACCAGCAGGGCACCGGACGCACCGATGTGGCCCGGGCGATCGGGCAGACCGTCGTCGCCGAGCAGGGCCCGATCGGCTTCGGCCGCCCCAAGTGGCCGCACACCGATGACGAGCCGGTGACGAAGGAGATCACGTACCGCAACCTCGGCACCGAGCCGGTCGTCCTGGACCTGGCCATCGAGGCGCTCGGAGTGGACGGCGGGCCCGCACCCGAGGGCATGTTCGAGATGTCGTCGCGGCAGCTCACCGTTGCGGCGGGCGGTACGGCGAGCACCACGGTGACCGCCGACACCCGCGTCGGCGGCGAAGCCTACGGCTCGTACGGCGGCTCGGTGACCGCAGCCTCGGCCGACGGCCGGACCCGGGTGCGCACCGCCTTCGGCGTGGAGCGCGAGATCGAGTCGTACGACCTGACCATCAAGCACCTCGGCGACGACGGCAAGCCGACCGGCAGGGGTTTCACGGCGATCGACGGCCGGGACCGCGACTACTACCAGGAGTTCGCCGACGAGACGGACGGCGAGGTCACGGTGCGCCTGCCCAAGGGCGGTTACGCGCTCACCGGGATCCTCGACGCCGGCGGCGAGTCCGCCGCCCCTGATTCCTTCTTCCTGGCCCCGGCCCTGCAGCTGACCAAGGACACCACGGTCGTCATGGACGCCCGGGAGGCCAAGGCCACGCGCATCACCGTCCCCGACGCGGGAGCCGAGAACCACCACGCCCAGCTCATCCCGGGCTACACCCGCTCCGACGGGCAGCCCCTCGGCTTCATGCCGGCCGTCTTCGACTTCCCCGATTTCCAGAGCTTCAAGGTCGGTCACATCGGCCCGGAGGCGCCGAAGGCCGCGGCATACGCCCAGTACAGCGGTTTCTGGACACGTCAGGCGGCCGACGGGCGCGCCGTGAACTACCGTCTCGCGTGGAACCGTACGGGTTCGCTCGGCGGCTTCACCGCCGACGTCCGGCGCGAGCAGCTGGCCGAGATCGACTTCGCGGCCGGCAGGCCCGGCCCTGAGTCGACCGCGCAGGTCGCGGTGATGCCGCTGACGCCCATCGGCGAGTTCGCGGCCGACTTCAGCACTCCCACCCGGCGCCAACTGCCGCTGCGGACCTCCGAATACGTCCTCGGCAACGGCGTCAAATGGGGCTACTCCGTACACCACTGGGAGTCGGGGAACGCGCAGCTGGGAGGGTTCACGGCGTACCAGCCGAAGAAGAGCTACACCGCGCGGTTCAACGTCGGTGTCTTCGGTCCGGTCCTGCCCCCGGGTGAGGGTGAACCGCGGTGGGGGCGTCCCGGGATCGCGCGGAGCGGGAACACGATCAAGGCGCATCTGCCCATGTTCAGCGACAGTGACGGGCATGAGAGCAGCAGCGGCTACACGGAGCTGGAGAGTTCGCTCCGCGCCGACGGCGAAGAGATCCCCGCCGAGGGCGATCCGCTGAACATCGCCGAGTACACCGTCCCCGCCGGGGACGGCCGGTACGAACTGAGTGTCGACGCCTCCCGGGACCCGGAGCTGTTCGCGGTCAGCACCCGCGTGCGGGCGCAGTGGACGTTCAGGTCGGCCGGCGTGTCCGGGGACAGCTGGGCCCGGCTGCCGCTGTCCGTGGTCCGCTTCTCCCCCGGGCTGTCACTGACCAGTACCGCGAAGGCCGGCCAGAGGTTCCAGGTGCCCTTCACCGTGGAGGGCGCGGCCACCGCTCGGACGGCCAAGAAGCTGGAGTTCGAGGTGTCCTACGACGACGGCAGGACCTGGACCACGGCCAGAGCCGTCAACGGCACCCACCTGTCGCTGAACCACCCCGCGCAGCCGGGCACCGTCTCGCTGCGTGCCAAGCTGACCGACCGTGACGGCAACACCCTGGTCCAGACGATCGACCGCGCCTACCTCACGGTCCGGTAGGGCGAGGGCAGCAGAGCGAGGGCCGAAGGGCCCCTTCAAGGACAGGGCCCGGGTCGAAGACCCGGGCCCTGTCGGTATGGTCGCGCTCCGGTGGACGGCCTTGGGAGCACCGGAGCGGTCACCCGGTGAGGGAGGCCACGCGCGGCAGCCTCCCTCAGCGGCGAAGGCCGGCTCAGTTGGAAATGGGTCCACTCGATCTGGTGATCAGGATGATAGGAGCCCGGTGACGGGAGACTGTCACGCCACCTGGACGGTCGGCCGGTGGGCCCGCATCACCGGGTGGCGTGGTCGGCCTGCTTGATCAACCGCGCGACGGCCTGCGGCTGGGAAACGGTCACGGCATGTGAGGCCTTGACTTCCCGGGTGTGGGAGCCCGCGCGGTCGGCCATGAAGCGCTGTGCGGCGAT
>NZ_JBEOVF010000118.1:0-8532 GCF_040295365.1 Streptomyces sp. NPDC002838
CCTCGACCGGCTGGCTCACCTTGCGCAGCTGACCCTCCACGTCCCATTCCAGGGACTGGTTGGTGCCGCCGTGCTGGCGTCCGGTGGTGTTGCCGGCGTTGTCGTAGGAGAAGGTGTTCAGGCGTTCGCCCTGCGGGCCCACGGACTTGATCTCCGCGAGCGCGTTCGGGCCGCCGACTCCCGGCTTGCCGTACAGGTACGAGCGGGTGACGTTCTTCGCCGTGTCGCCCGTCGGGTCGTGTTCGACGAGCTTGGTGCGGTTGCCCGCGTCGTCGTACTCGTACGACTGCCAGTAGGCCTCCGGACCGCCGACGGTGTCCTTGGACGGGGCCGCCGTGCAGTCGTCCGTCTTCGCCGTCCAGGCCGAAGTCATCTGCCTGAGCTGGTCGTAGACAAAGCACTGCGTGTCCGTCTTGCCCGCGTCGGACGACGCGCTGCCTGGCACGTCGGTGATCTTGGTGACGTTGCCGGCATCGTCGTACGCGTACCGGGTCTCGCTGATGCGGCCCGGGGCGACCGAGCGGTCGAAGGTGGACGTCTGGAGCCGGCGCGTGAACTCGTCGTAGACGTACGTGCCGTAGACCTTCTTGGCGGCCGGTCCGGCGTCCGTGCGCAGGATCTCGCCGAACGCCGAGTACTCCACGTCCGCGAGGTACATGGACGCGCCGCCGATGGAGATCGGCAGGTCGTCGGAGTTGTAGCGGAAGACGACCCGCTCGGTCACCAGGCCGCCCGCACCTGGCAGCGAGACCCAGGCGAGATTGCCGGTCTCGGTGTACGAGTAGGTGTAGGAGTACGTGCCGGCCAGGCCCGTCTCTTCCTTCGGGATCACCGTGTTCGTCGACTTCACGCGGTAGGCGTCGTCGTACGCGGTGACCTCCTCCCGGTACTCGCGCCCGTCCTCGTAGCGGATCGCCGCCGTCGGCAGGCCCTTGGCGAGGGTGTCGTACGTCCACTCCACACGCTTGGGGCCGGTTTGGCTGCCCTCGCGCAGGGAGGTCGGACGGCCGCCCGCGTCATAGGTGGTGGCCAGGGTCCGCTGCAACGGGTCGATGGTCGCGATCACGTTGTCCGCGTTGTCGTACCGCATCTCGGTACGGCCGCCGTCGGGGTCCGTGACCGCGGTCTGGCGGCCCCGCTTGTCGTACTCGAACGAAGTGACGGCGCCGCCGGGTGCGGTCACCTTCCGCAGGTTGTCGAGGTCGTCGTACTCGTAGACGGTGTCCCGCCACTTCGTCCGCGCGCTGTTGGTGTACTCGCGCAGCCGCTCGAGGCGGCCCTCGGCATCCTCGAAGACAGCGGTGACGGTGTCGCCCTTGGGCGGGATCGTCGTGGAGACGTCACCGTCCCGCTCGGTCGTCGTGCGGAGCTTCTCCGTGCCGCGGTAGTACGTGATCTCGGCGGTGGGCTGGCCCAGGCCGTCGAAGACAGTGCGGTTCTGGGACGGGACCTGGTTGTCCCCGACCTGGAGGAGTTTCGCCTCGGGCTCGGCGGCGTTGTAGTAGCCGTCGTTCTCCTTCCACTTGCGGCCGGCGCTGTCGTGGAAGGTGTCGTTGACGATCCGGCCCGCGCCGACCGCCTCGTCCTGCGTCTGCCGCTCGCGCAGCAGGCCGTCGAGGATCTCGTACGACACGGCGTACTGGCCGTTGTCCTTCAGCGTGCGCGTGGTGACGATCGTCGGACCGTCGCGGCGCACGGTGTAGTCGTACGTGGCGGTGGGAGTCTCTGTGGCAGGGTCGCGGTCGATCTCCCAGACCTTGAGGAGACGGCCCAGCGGGTCGTACTCCATCGTGGCCTTTTTGCCGTTGGCGTCCTCCTCCGTCAGCGGCAGGCCGCGGACGTCGTCGAACACCGTGGTCTCGGTGTGCTCGAGCGGGTCGTGGGAGACCTGCTTGAGCGGACGCGCCACGGTCTTCGGCGTGTACTCGATCCACGTCTTGCGGTTGTCCGCGTCCCAGGTAGCGGTCTCGCGGCCGTGGATGTCGTACTCGGTGCGGTCGATGGTGAGGTAGCCGTCGCCCGTGCCGTTCAGCTCCTGGACCTCGGTGGGCAGGCCCTTGGTGGGTGCCGCGCCGAAGGCCAGGTTGTCGTACAGCGTCCGTGTGTCCTCGACGACCTCGCCGCCGGTGGTGCCGCAGGCGCCGAGCGTCGTCTTCTCGCGGGACTCCAGCTCGATCAGGTACGCCGTGGTGCTGCGTGCGTAATTGACCGTGGAGCAGCGGATTTTGCCGCCGGGTGTCTTCTCCTCGACCTGGTACGGCAGGCCGTAGCTGTCGTATTTGGTGGTCTCGGTGGAGCTGCGCCAGGTGTCGCCCTTGACGCGCTCGCGGGTGCGGACGGTCTCCGGGCGGGCCATCCACGCCTCGAGGGGCGTGTTTCCGGGGCGGGTTCGGGTCGCCGTCTTCACGGCCCAGGGGGTGGTGACGGTCGCCGAGTCGATGGGGCCGCCGTCGGACTCGTAGGTGATCTGCTCCAGCAGCTGGCCCTGGTACTGCGGCAGGTCGTCGTGGTTCGCGCCGTCGCTCGTCGTGACGGCCGACTTCCGGGTGCCGGAGGGTTGCTTGTCACCGTGCAGGCCGCGGAAGTAGCGGTGCTCGGTGAGCTGCTTGACGTCGTCGCCGGAACCCTGGCGGGTGCGGACGCGCTCGTAACCGCGGTACTGCGACCAGGTGCGGTGCTTGTTCTCGGCGAACTCGCTGTCGTCGTACGCCCATCCCGCGCCGCCGAGGAACTCGTACGAGGTGACCTTGGCGGGGCTGTCGGTGACCAGGTCCTCTTCGCGTACCTCGGTGACGAGGTACTTGTGGAACCAGTCCTTCAGCGGGTTGAGGGCGCCCTTGGGCGTCCAGTACTGCGGGAAGCAGCTCATGGTGTTGGACTCGGGGGACGCCGGCATCCGCTTCGGCTCCAGGGCCTGGCAGTCGCGCGGCGAGTAGGTGATGCCGATACGGCCGCCGGTCTCGGTGTCGATGGCGTGGACGCGGTAGCGGGAGAAGGGCGGCAGGCCCTCCACCTTGTCGACGCGGTTGTCCATCTGGATGCCGGAGAAGGTGACCTTCGGCATGGCCGCGGTCGCGTCGGCGCCGTGGCCGGTGCGGGCGATGGACTCCAGCCACAGGGCCGGGGATGTGCCGTCGCCGGTGGCCGGGTAGCTCTGCCCCAAGGCCCAGGAGTCGACGGTCTTCAGGGCACTGCCGGAGAGCACGCTGGTGGTGATCTTCGTCAGGCGCTTGGTGGTCCAGAACGTCGGGGAGTACTTGTCGGTGCACTTGGCACCGGAGGCGCACTCCTGGTCCAGCGGCACATCCGGCCAGTGCTTGGCGTTGGCGGCGGTGCGCTTGGACGCGGCGCAGTCGAACGCGGCGGTGGGGATGCAGCGCTCGGCGGTGGTGAAGGCGACGCGGCCGGCCGGCTGGACGCCGAAGAGCTTGTCGGAGCGCAGGCCGTAGTCGATGCGGGCGAGCTGCGCGGAGCGGACGTAGGAGATCTGCTGATCGGCCTTCATGTTCTGGCCGTAGAAGTTGGTCTCTTTGGTCCACCACAGGGTCATGGCGTCGCCCAGCGGGTCGACCACGTAGTCCAGGTTCCAGCGGTAGGCCTGGGCGCAGTCGGAGTCCATGAACGCGGTGGCGTGGCACGGCTCGGTCGGGTGGTTGCCGAACACCGGAACCGTCAGCGCCGAGTTGGTGACCGTGCCTTCGGGGGCGCCCGGCAGCTTGTTCAGGCCGAAGTGGTACTGGGTGCCGTCGGTGGTGGTCAGGACCCAGTGCTCGCCGTCCTTGGTGCCGTTGGCGGCGCCGGTCTTGCGCTGGAGGCGGGAGCCGTCGTCGTCGGCGGGACGCCACTCGTCGGTGCCGTCCTTCTTGACGAGTTCGGTGGTGTTGCCGCCGAGGGACATCACGACGTGGTCGGAGCCCCAGCACAGGTCGCCGCTGTCACCGGTGTTGTTGGGCTTCTTGCCGTCGACCTCGCCCTTGTCGTCCGAGCAGGAGCGGTAGCGCCGCTCGATGAAGCCGGGCTCGTAGTCCCAGCCCTCGGCGATCCAGGAGGACTGCGCGTTGGTGGAGGCGGTGCGGCCGTCGACTGCCTGCGAGGAGTACGAGAGTTCGACCTCGGGCTGCGGACCGCCGGGCACCTCGGGCGCCTCGATCGGGTATGTCCAGGAGAAGCCGCCGGATGACGAGCCCGCCATCCAGGAACCGGACGGCGACAGCGAGGTGGCCTCGTGGCTGCCGCCCGGACCCGAGGCGGCGGCAGTCGCGGCCAGCACGGTGGGCGCAGCGTTCGCGGCGGCGAGGTCGACAGTGCCGGTGACCGTCTTCGCGACCGGGTCGTTGGCGCCGGTCAACGGTGTACGGGTGCGGCAGCGGTCCAGCTCCGGCGTGGTCAGCGCGCAGGCGGGAAGCCGGTAGAGATGGAGCCGGGAGCCCCAGTCACCGCCGTATGTGTCCTTGAAGGACGTGTAATCCAGCTCCAGTTCGACGGAGCCGGACGCGGCAGGAGCCATCCCCTCAGGCGCGGGTGCCGCGGTGAACAGCACTCCCTGTACGCCCGCCTTGCGGGCGGCGGCCGCGTCCTGGACCTGGACCTGAACGGCGGTGCCGACGTCTGCGGCGGCCTGTTTCGGGGTCAGGCCGCGGGCGCGGACGCCCTTCTTGGCGGCAGATGCCGCGCTGGATGTCTGACGGGCCTTCACCATGCTCGTTCGCATGGCGGTCGAGCCCAGGGTTGCGTCGGTGGTCAGCGACGCACGCTGCGGCAACTTGTCACGGCTGTCGGTCACCAGCGTCGTGAACGTGCCGGTCGCGACCTTGCCGGCCGCCGGCCTGAAGTCGCCCGCCGCGTCGTCGCGAACCTTCGGGCGCTTCTTGCTGAACTCCCGCCCGGGAACGGACGGATCGCGCTTCACATCGGAGATCCGGGTGCTCCCGGAGGCGGCGCTCGCGTCGTCGGGTATCAGCCCGATGAACAGCAGGAGCCCCACGAACAGGGAAACGGATCTGTGCCAGTGGCCGAAGTAACGTAACTGTCTTATTAAGTCTTCCACTAAACCTCCCCCTCACTCTCTGTGACCGAGTGGTGAACGGTCAGACAGTAAGCGCTTTCGATCAGCCTGGCAAGCAAAGGCAAGGCAATGCGACGATCCCCACTTTGACCATGGATGAGCAAAGAAATCCCCTGGTGACGGGTACTGTTCGGCGTCGCGGCCCGCGTGAAAGGGCACGCAGCGACCCCGGGAGGGGCTCGCACGGCAACCGACTCCGGGGGGATTCGCCCATGCCAGCAACATCCCGAAGACAGCGCCCGACCAGGCGCTCGGCGCGCGCCGCGCTCGTCGCGGTGCTCGCCGGAGGGACGCTCGGGCTGACACCGATCACACCGTCCACGGCAGCCGCGGCCGACACCGGCTCGACCACGGCATCCGCGAACGCCGAGGAACACGCACTCCAGCGGGCCGCTCGGACCGGCGAGCCTGTGGAGGTGACGTCCGCCCGCACCGAGACCAGCGAGACCCACGCATTACCCAACGGCAATCTCCGCCACACCCAGCACACCATGCCCGTCCGCGTGAAGCGCGAAGGCACCTGGACCTCGGTGGACACCACACTCGCCAAGGTGGCCGGCCGGATCTCACCCAAGGCGGCGCCCGGCCGCGTCACGTTCTCCGCCGGCGGCGACACCCGACTGGTGACCCTCTCCGACCAGGGCGGCGAACTGGCCCTGACCTGGCCGAACACCCTGCCCGAGCCCATGCTTGATGACTCCACCGTGACCTACCGCGAGGTCTTCCCGGGGGTTGACCTGGCCGTCCAGGCGAGCGTGGACGGTTTCAGCCAGGCTCTGATCGTGAAGACGCCGGAAGCAGCCGACCGTCCGGAGCTGGCGAAGATCGGCTTCGGGCTGCGCACCGAGGGCCTGGAGGTCCGCAAGGACACCGAGACCGGCACACTCCGAGCGGTCAACGCGGCAGGGCAGACGGTGTTCGCGTCCTCCACGGCCCGTATGTGGGACTCGTCGGGAACGCCGGAGGAGGAGACGGCGCAGGACGCCGCGGCGAAGACGACGTCCACTACGGCCGGCGCATCGCCCACGGCGAGCGTCGGCACGGCACAAGCCACGGCCTCGCCCGCCGGCACTTCCCCGCTCACCCCCGGCACCAAGAGCAGCGAGGTCGGTGTCGAAGTCACCGACGAGAAAATTCTCCTGACGCCGGACCAGAAGCTTCTGAACGCCCCGGACACCGAGTTTCCCGTCTACATCGACCCGCGGATGACCGGCACCCGCGAGGCTTGGACGATCGCCTACAAGCCCCATCCGACCAGCAGTTACTGGAACGGCACGGGCTGGGATGGCAAGACAACGACAGAGGCGCGGGTCGGCTACGAAATGTCGACCGGAGGCACAGCCCGCTCCTTCTTCCGTGTCGGCTCGAAGTTCCTGGCGGGCGTGAAGGTGGTTGACGCACAGTTCCAGATCACCGAGACGCACTCGTGGTCCTGCACGCCGAAACCGGTCGAGCTGTGGCTGACCGGCTCCATCAGCTCGGCGACCACCTGGAGCAAGCAGCCATCCTGGTCCACCCTTCAGGACAGCCGCAACTACGCCCACGGCAACGAGGACTACGGCTGCGCGAACGCGCCGGTCGATTTCACGGCCAAGGACGCGGCAGTCAAGGCTGCTGCCAGCAAGTGGTCCAACATCACCTTCGGACTGCGCGCGCCGCTGAAGGCGGAGGAGAACAAGGACCAGTACAGCTGGAAGAAGTTCAAGCCGGACGCCAAGCTGATCGTGGAGTTCAACCGCCCGCCGAAGGCGCCCTGGGCGCTTGACACCATCCCCAGCACCAAGGTCAGCAGCACCGAGTGCGGGAACGGTTCGTCGTACGTCACGCTCGGCAAGACGGACGTACAGCTGACCGCGCAGGTGTGGGACCCGGACGGCGGTGGCGTCAACGTCCAGTTCCATCTGTGGGCCACGGGCAAGCACGACACCTCACCCGGGATCATCTTCGACAAGCGGGTGAAGGTCACCGTCAAGGCGAGCGACTCCAAGGGCACCAGGGCGCGCGTCACCGTGGGCAAGGACCTGCTCGCGAAGCACATAGGTGCCAGCAACGGGCAGTTCTCCTGGAAGGCGCAGACCGAGGACACCGCCGACGCCTCCTTCGCTTCCGACTGGACGCCGACGCAGGGCGCGGCCGGCTGCCGATTCGGCTTCGACCCGAACGCGCCGACCGTGATGCCGACCGTCAAGTCCACGGACGGCCGGTACCCCGAGACGACGCCCGACATCGAGCCGGTCGAGGGTGCGCTGGCCCGCACCACGAGCGTGTTCGAGTTCGGTGCCAACGGCGTATCCGACACCACCGAGTACCTGTACGGCCTGGACCGCACCCCACCGAGTTCCTCGGCGAAGCCCAAGGCCAAGGGTGGCCCGGCACAAGCGCAGATCACCCCGCCCACACCGGGGCCGCACACGCTGTACGTACGCCTGGTGGACGCGGGCGGCAACGCCGGCCCGGTCTACCCGTACCGCTTCTACGTGAAGAGCCCGGGCATCATGGACAAGCCCGGTGACGTCAACGGCGACGGCCTGCCCGACTTCTTCGCCGTCGACGGCTCCAACAACCTCCGGCTGTACGGCGGCACGGGCGGCGGCAAGATGGCGACGATGCTTCCGCTCTCCTCGGGTGGCGGCTGGGACGGCGCCCTGCTGACCCACCGCGGTGACTGGAACGAGGACTTCTACGAGGACTTGGTGGCCCTCCGCGACAAGAAGCTGTGGCTCTACCCCAACGACGACGGGCAGGGCGAGTTCACCGAGGACACCAAGCAGGAGGTGTGGATCTACCCGGACGCGGAGACGGACGTGGCCCTCAACCTTTCGGCGGCCAAGCAGATCGTCTCGGTCGGCGACATCACGCCGGACAGCGACGTGTACAACCCCGACTTCATCGCGGTCATCGGCGACCAGCTGTGGTTCCTGCCGGGCCACACGAACGGCGCCATCGACTCGGGCTACCTCATCGGCAATGCGGGCTGGGGCAAGATGCAGCTCGCCTCACCCGGGGACGTCGACGGGGACGGCTTCACCGATCTGATCGCCCGGAACACCCAGAACGGCGAGCTGTGGCTGTACCACGGCCGCAGCCCGGGTGACGCGGACGGCGACGGTGTCTCCAACGGCGGCACCGACCCGGCGTCGCTGGGCCTACCGGCCAACCGCACGGCGTACGCCACTGGTTGGACCACAACCGCCCGTCCGCTGATCACCGCCTCCGGCGACACCGACGGCGACGGCGTACCGGACCTGTGGACCACAACGGCGAACACCACGGCGGGGCTGGAGTTCGTGCCCGGGCGGAAGAGCGGGCCGGTGGGCCCGTCGGCGGTCGTGGGCGGCGGGGGGTGGCAGGCGATCAAGCTCATCTCGTGAGTTCGTCTGAAATCTGAAAGAGGCGGCCGGTTGCTTCCCGCGATCGGCCGCCTTCCTTTGTCCGGCTTCCCTTGTCCGGACAGGAACTTGACGGAA
>NZ_JBEOVF010000119.1:0-8328 GCF_040295365.1 Streptomyces sp. NPDC002838
CGAACCGCGGCTCGTGCCGCGGTTCGCGCGCCAGAAGGGGGCTGTCCGTGCTCCCGCCCGGTCCCTTCGAGGTTCCTTCCGCGCGCCGATGAGGCTCACGCCCGCAGTGTCGAGGCGACGGCGTTCCTGTCGTACGACGACGTGTCGGACGTGCTCGGCGTGCGGATATCACGGGGGGGCGAGCCGGGGCGGATCAACGCGAGGGCCGGCATGCCGCTCGCCGGCGACGTGACCTTGAGCGCGGCCGCCTCCGCGGCGGCGGGCAACCGCATCGCCTTCACGGATGTCCGCCCCGTCCGGGGCGAGCTGCTCGCTTCGCCGACGGCGCTGCTGAACAAGGCCCTGGAAGAGCCTGTTCCGCTGGAGAACGTCCCCGCGGGGCTGCGCCTGCGGTCCGTCACCCCCACCCGGGACGGGGTCGAGGCCGACTTCACCGGCCGGTCGGTCACCTTCCGGCCGGGCTCCGCGGTCACCGCGTAGCGGGGTGGGTCAGGCAGGGTCGGGCAGGGGGCGGCGGGCGACCTCGTGGGCGTCGTCCGGTGGCACGCCCAGCATGCGCAGGACCATCTCGGCCAGGTCGACCGCGGCTTCGTCGCCGTCCAGTTCGGGGCGGGCGAACCTCAGCTCCACCAGGGACAGCAGGGTTCCACCCAGTGCGGACAGGGCAACCGTCGGGTCCACGGGAGTGAAGCGGCCGGAGGCCATACCCACCTCCACGTCACGCAGTGCCCGCCGGGCCAGGCCGTTGTCCGAGTGGATGTGGCCCAGGCCCCGGCGGCGCAGAACCTGCATCAGCTCCGGGTGGGAGTCGGCCATGCGGGCGCTGAGCCGGAAGCCCGTCGCGACGAGTTCCGCCGGGTCGTCGATCCCGGCCAGGCGCTCGTCGAAGCTCTGGCCGTACTCCTCCAGGGCGTCGACCACCGCCGCCTCGAACAGCTCGGTCTTGGACTGGAAGTGGTTGTAGAAGGAACCGAAGCCGACGTCGGCGCGCTCGGCGATCGCCTGGATGCTGGCGCCGGTGTCACCGGATTCGGCGAGGATCTGCCGGGCGGCGCGAACGAGCGCGCGACGGGTCTCGGCGCGGCGCCGCTCGAACCGGTTGCTGGGCGGGGCTGACGTAGGCATGCGCTGATTCTAGCCGCCGGGGCGATGGCGATAGCAGCTCTGATGAATCCATCATTTCTTCCCGGAACATCTTGACGATGGAACTGTCACAGTTGATGATTTCCTCATTACGGCAAGTTGCTCGGAGGGCACCATGTCTGAAACCCGCGTCCACGGGACCGATGTCAAGACGGCCCACCAGGACCTCCACAGCGAACAGGGCGCTCTGCGCGGCGAGCATCCCGGGCGGTCGCGGGATCCCGTGATCAAGGTGGCGGACCTGGCCTGGCTGGAGTTCGAGAAGCCTGATGTGGACCGGGCCGAGGTCTTCGCCCGGGACTTCGGGTTCCAGGTCGCCGCGCGCACCGCGAGCGAACTGTGGCTGCGCGGCACCTTCGCCGGCTCGCCGTGCATGGTGATCCGCCGTGGCCGCACATCCCGGTTCATCGGCCCGGCGTTCCGCGCGGCCGAGCGGGCCGATCTGGACCGGCTGGCGCGGGCCACCGGCTCCGACGTGCGGGACACGGACGTGCCCGGCGGCGGCAAGGCGGTCGATCTGCTCGACCCGTCGGGCTTCCCGGTGCGGGTGGTGCACTGCGGCGAGCAGTTGTCGGCGCTGCCCGAGCAGCGGCCGCTGCTGCTCAACTTCGGCACCGATCACCGCCGTACGAACGCCACGCAACGCCCGCCGCGGGAGCCGTCCCGGATCCAGCGGCTGGGCCATGTCGTTCTGGAGACCCGCGTATTCGGCCGGGCCCTGGACTGGTACCTGGACACGCTGGGGATGATCGTGTCCGACTTCCTGTTCCTGGACGGGCAGCGCGAGCGCGGTCCGACGATGGCGTTCATCCGCTGCGACCTCGGCAGCGTGCCGGCCGACCATCACACGCTGGCGATGCACCTGGGGCCGGGGGCGGGCTATGTCCACTCCGCCTACCAGGTCACCGACCTGGACTCGATCGCCGCCGGCGGCGAGTACCTCAAGGAGCGCGGCTACCAGCGCAGTTGGGGCATCGGCCGGCACATCCAGGGCAGCCAGCTCTTCGACTACTGGCGTGACACCGACCGCTTCATGCTGGAGCACTTCGCCGACGGGGACCTGTTCTCCTGCGACGTCGAGCCGGGGTGGGCGCCGATGTCGACGAGCGGCCTGGCCCAGTGGGGTCCGCCCGCCACCCGCGACTTCCTCGGCGCGAGCCCCTCCCCGCAGCGGGTCCGCGACGTCATCGAGGCCCTGCGCGGTGACAACGAGATGGACCCGGTGCGCCTGCTGGGCCTGCTCAAGGCCGCCAAATCTTGAACCCCAACCCCCTCAAGAAGGTACTGACATGAGCACCAACGTCCTGCGCACCGCCGACGGCTGGTGGGTGGTCAGCGGCGACCGGGCCGTCCCCGTCGACACCAAGGCCGCCACCACCGCCGAGCTGATCGCCGACCGTGACGCCGTACGAGAGGCGGCCCTGTCGGCCGACACGGGCACGCCAGTCGCCGGCCTGGTCGCCCTCTCACCGGTCACCACCCCCTGCCGGGTGGTCGCCCAGATGGTCAACTACCGCAGCCACGCCCGCGACTCGGGCTTCACCGGCGACATCCCGCCCGCCTTCTTCCGCAAGGCGTCCGGCTCGGTCAGCGGACCCGGCGACGCCGTCGTCCGGCCCTCCCACGTGGAGTTCCTCGACTACGAGATCGAGCTCGGCCTGGTCATGGGGGCGCCGTTGCCCGTCGGCACCGTCGTCGAGGAGCGGGACCTGCCGTCGTACGTCGCCGGGCTGGTGATCACCAACGACGTCAGTGCGCGTGACGTCCAGCTGACGAAGACGCAGTTCTACGAGAGCAAGTCGTACCCGACCTTCACTCCGACCGGCCCGTACCTCGCCCTGCTGGAGCCGGAGGACTTCGTCCGTCTCCTCGATCTGCGGCTGAAGTTGTCCGTCAACGGCGAGTTGCGCCAGGACCGCACCCTCGCCGACATGATCGTCCGTCCGGCGCAGGCCCTGACCCTGCTGGCCCGGTTCCAGACCCTCGACCCCGGCGACCTGCTGCTGACCGGCACGCCCGGCGGCACGGCCCTCAAGGCCCCGCCCAAGCCGGTCGAGAAGATCGGCGCGTTGCTGCCGCCCGCCGTGAAGTGGAAAGCGTTCTTCAAGTCCCAGGCGAAGAACCCGCACTACCTGCACGCGGGTGACGTGATCACCGCGACGATCGCGACCCCGGACGGCCGGATCGACCTCGGCGAGCAGCGAACACCCGTCACGGACGCGAAGTAGGGACCTGAGGTGAGCCGTACCGAACAGCACGTAACGGTGGTCGTCGTCGGCGCCGGACCGGTGGGCGTGACCGCCGCCCTCCTCCTCGCCCGGCGCGGAGTCCGCACCGTGATCCTGGAACGCCACCGGGACCTCTACCCCCTCCCGCGCGCCGTCGCCACTGACGACGAGGTCCGCAGGATCCTCCAGGCCGCGGGCGTGGGGGAGGAGTTCACCGCGATCGCCCGTCCGGCGGGCGGGCTGCGGCTGCTGGACGCCCGGCACCGGGTGATGGCCGAGTTCCGCCGCACCGCGTACGGCCATCACGGCTACCCGCAGACCAGCATGTTCGACCAGCCCGAGCTGGAGCGGCTGCTGCGCGACGCCCTCTCCCGGCGCCCGGAGTGCGAACTGCGCGGTGGGGCGGAGGTCGTCGGCGTCGAGCAGGACGGTGACGGCCCGGTCCGGGTGACCTACCGCGACGACGAGGGTGAACACCTGCTGCGGGCCGACGCGGTCCTCGGCTGTGACGGTGCCAACAGCCTCACCCGCGACGCCATCGGATCCGTATGGGAGGACCTGCGCTTTGAGGAATGCTGGACCGTCGTCGACGTCCGCACGAAGGCCGACGTCCGCTGCTGGGAGGGCGTCGACCAGGTCTGCGACCCGCACCGCCCGGCGACCTTCATGCGCGTCGGCGAGGACCGCTACCGCTGGGAGTTCCGGCTCGGGGACGCCGAGGAACCGGTCCGCGAGCTGATCGCGCCCTGGCTGCCGCCTTCCTACGACGGGGACTTCGAGGTCGTCCGCGAGGCGCGGTACACCTTCCGGGCGCGCGTCGCCGACCGATGGCGCAGCGGACGGGTCTTCCTCCTCGGTGACGCCGCCCACCTCACCCCGCCGTTCATCGGGCAGGGCCTGTGCTCGGGGCTGCGCGACGCCCACAACCTCACCTGGAAGCTCGCCCGTGTCCTGGTTCAGGGCGGCGACGAGCGGCTGCTGGACACGTACGAGAGCGAACGCAAGCCGCACGCCCGGCATGTGATCCGGCTCGCGGTCGCCATGGGCTGGGCCATGACCGGCGGCCAGGACGGCGCCGCCGCGGTGCGCCGCAGACTCCTGGCCGCGGCCTGCCGCATACCCGGCCTGACCGCGGCGGCCGGCCGCGACCTCAGCCCGCCCCTGACCGCCGGGCCTCTCGTCCGACGCCGCATCCGCAGGGGCCTCGTGGGCACCCACTGCCCGCAGCCGTGGATCATCGACGACGGACGGCGTACCCGCCTCGACGAGCTGCTCGGCGACTCCTTCACCATCCTGACCACCGCGGAGCCCTGCCCTTCGCTGAACGCGCTCGCCCACGCGATCGGCGTCCGGGCGATCCCCGTGACCGGCCGCGGCGACGACGGCACGCTCGCGGCCTGGCTGCGCGCCGGCCGGGCCGACGCCGTCCTGCTGCGCCCCGACCGCGTCGTCATGGACGTCGTCCCGGCCGGGGGCCGCGACTTCACCGACACCGCCGCCTGGGCGGCCCTTCTGCACACCACGCGCAGCCCCCACCCACCCCGACGGACCGTCGAGGACAGCCTGCTGAGGAGCGCCACAGGATGACCGTGCCCGAGCCTTTCACGACGCCCGATCCGCAGGCCGTCGCGGACAGCCACATCATGGACTTCGCCCGCCACGTCGGGATGGCCGGCTCCGACTACGCCGCCCTGCACCGCTGGTCGGTCACCGACCTGGCGGGCTTCTGGGGCGCGGTGTGGGAGTACTTCGACATCGACGCGGACACCCCGTACGAGCAGGTGCTGGCGGAGGAGGGGATGCCCGGCGCCCGCTGGTTCCCCGGCGCCACCCTCAACTACGCCCACCACGCCCTGCGCAACCTCGCCGACGACGCCGTGGCGATCATCGCGCTCGACGAGACCGGCTCCGGCTACGAGGTGACCGCGAGACGCCTGCGCGCCCAGGTCGCCTCAGTCGCCGCCACCCTGCGCGACCTGGGCGTCGGCAAGGGGGACCGGGTCGTGGGCTACCTGCCCAACACCCCGCATGCCATCGTCGCGTTCCTCGCCGCCGCGAGCCTGGGCGCCGTGTGGTCGGTCTGCGGGCAGGAATACGCCCCCAAGGCCGCCGCCGACCGCTTCGCCCAGCTCCGACCCACCGTCCTGATCGGCGCCGACGGCTACCTCTTCAACGCCACCACCCACGACCGCCGCGAGGCCACCCTCGAACTCGCCGGTGCGCTGCCGACGTTGAAGGCCACCGTGCTGGTCGACCACGTGGGCCTGCCGTGGCCGTCGAAGGCGTACCCCTCGCTGGTGGTGCCGTGGGAGGACGCGGCCACCCGCGCCGAGGAACTCACCTGCACCCCCCTGCCGTTCGACCACCCCCTGTGGGTCGTGTACTCCTCCGGCACCACCGGCCTGCCCAAGGGCATCGTCCACGGCCACGGCGGCGTCCTGCTGGAGCACCTGAAGACCCTCGGCCTGCACTCCGACCTGGGCCCCGGCGACCGCCTCAGCGGCGGCACGGACGTGGTGTCCGGCTTCGCCGGCAGCGCACCCAACACACCGGTCTGGGCAGGGGAGTTGTCGGCGCCCCAACTGGGCGTGGCGCTGGCCGCATACGACGCCGAGGGCTTCCCGATCGTGGACCAGGGGGGCGAACTGGTCGTCACCCGCCCGATGCCGTCGATGCCGCTGTACTTCTGGAACGACCCCGACGGCACCCGCTACCGCGACGCCTACTTCTCCTCCTACCCCGGGGTGTGGCGGCACGGCGACTGGATCACAGTCACGGGACGCGGCTCCGTGATCGTCCACGGCCGCTCCGACAGCACTTTGAACCGCAACGGCGTACGCCTGGGCAGCGCCGACATCCACGACGTCGTCGAACGCCTCCCCGAGATCACCGAGGCCCTCGTCATCGGCGCCGAGGAACCCGACGGCGGCTACTGGATGCCGCTGTTCGTGGTCCTCGCCGCCGGCGTGACCCTGGACGACCCGCTCCGCGAGAAGATCAAGGAGGCGATCCGGGCCGGCGCCTCACCCCGCCACGTCCCCGACGAGATCCTCGAAGTCCCCGGCATCCCGCACACCCGCACCGGCAAGAAACTCGAAGTCCCCGTCAAACGCCTCCTCCAGGGCGCCCCGGCCGAGCAGGTGGTCAACCCCGCGACGGTGGACGCCCCCGACCTGATCGACCACTACGCCCGGCTGGGAGCCGAACGCCGGGGGCGGTCGGCGTGACGACCGCACAGATCACCCTCGCCGTTGTCCTGGTCCTGGTCTTCCTGCCACTGGAGGGGCGAAGATCGCCGCGGTGCCGTTCATGCGTCAGGCGGCAGCGCACCTGGGCATGTCGCCGGGCCTCTACCGCTTCGTCGGCACCCTGGAAGTGGCCGGAGCCGTCGGACTGGTGCTCGGACTGGCTTCCGCCCCGCTCGGGGTGGCCGCCGCGATCGGGCTGGCGCTGCTGATGACCGTCGCCGCAGTGGTCCACCTGCGTCACGGCGACCCGCCCGCGCGGGCCCTGCCCGCCGCCGTACTGGCCCTGACGGCGGTGGCGTACGCCGGCGTGGCGGCCGGTACCGGCTGACGGCCCGCAGCGTGCGCCGTTCGCGCGAGCGCCCGGTGACGCCTGAGGGCTCACGGGTCTACGGCTCGGCGTACTGTCGACGGACTAGAAGAAGCCCAGCTTCTTCGGCGAGTACGACACCAGCAGATTCTTCGTCTGCTTGTGGTACAGCGCAATCAGCTCGCTGACCTGCGAATATGGCAGCCGTGGGTACCTTGCCGGGACCGCTGGCCCGGGAATGGTCCGGATCTTGACTGATGCAGACCTTGGGGCTGCGGCTCTGTTGGATTGGCCTTAGAAGCCGTATTTCAACCGAACGCGATCCTTTGATTCCTGCTGGTCAGGCATGGTTTCGCTCGGGTTGAGGGAGGCATCGCGACGTCATGTGTCCGCTTCATGGTCGAGGGGTGCGCGGTGGTGTCGGTGCTGGGAATGCTGGAGGAGCGAGAGGCGGCTGCCCGCGTGCGGGTGGAGGGCTTGCGGGAGGAAGTCGCGCGGTTGGCTGAGGTGTTGGAGGCCGCGGAGATCGAGCTGGACCGGCGGGTGATCGCGCGGGAAGAACTGGTCGAGGCCCTGGCAGTCTCTGCGGCCGAGTCCACTGCCCTGACCACGACCGAGGCGGAGGAGAAAGCGGCGCCGTCGCTCGCGCCGGTGCCGGGCTCAACAGTGCCGCCCTGGCGGGAAGGGCTGCCGGTGACGGTTCTGGCGCCGGACTATCAGCGGATCGTGGGTGTGCTGGAACAGCAGCGATCCATGGGTCACGGGCCGCTTCGAGCCAAGGAGATCGCGGTGGAACTGGGCCTTGGGGCGACGCCGGCGAAGGTCGAGGGGCTGCGGTCCAAAGCCCGGCGCCTGGTGGAGCGCGGGTGGCTCCTGCTGGAGGCGTCGGGGGCATTCAGTGCCGGCCGGCGGCCCGTGGCCGTGCCAGGCGCCGGCTCATCCGCGTGACCATCGACCACCGGATCATCGCCTCGCTGGTGGCGGGCAGGGTCTCGTAGTCCCGGGCCAGACGGCGGGAGTTCATCAGCCACGCGAACGTGCGCTCGGCCACCCAGCGCCTGGGCAGCACCACGAACCCCTGCATGTCGTCGGTGCGTTTGACGATCTCCAAGGTCAGGGCGAGTTTGTCCCGGCACCAGCCGACGAGGGAGCCGGTGTAGCCGCCGTCGGCCCAGACGAGGGTGATGTCGCGGTGCAGGCGGCGCAGCCGGATCAGCAGGCCCGCCGCGGCGTCCCGGTCGCCGATGTTCGCGGCGGTGACCGCGACGGCCAGGAGCAGGCCGAGGGTGTCGGTCACGATGTGCCGTTTGCGGCCCGGCACCTTCTTCCCGCCGTCGTAGCCGCGTGAGGCGGCCGGCACCGTCGCGGCGGCCCGCACCGACTGCGCGTCGATGATCCCCGC
>NZ_JBEOVF010000120.1:0-6535 GCF_040295365.1 Streptomyces sp. NPDC002838
CGGAGCGGATGCGGGCCGCGGGTCAGGCGGTCCTGGACCGGTACGCCAACCTGCGGACCGCGTTCGTCAGCGACACCACCGGTGAACCCGTCCAGGTCGTGGTCGAGGGCGTGCGTGTGCCCTGGCAGCAGATCGACCTGAGCGACCACGCCGAGGGCGACGACCGCGACGCCGCGCTCGAACGCATCCTCGCCGACGACCGCGCCACCCACTTCGACCTGACCGCACCGCCGCTCCTGCGCATGACCCTGGTGACCATGGGCCCGGGCCGGGCCGAACTGGTCTTCACCGCCCACCACGTCCTGTTCGACGGCTGGTCGGTCCCGCTCCTCATGGAGGACCTGCTCAGGCTGTACGGCTCCGGCGGAGACCTCGCGGCCCTGCCGAAGGTGCGCGGCTACCGCGAGTTCCTGTCCTGGCTGGCCCAGCAGGACCACGAAGCGGCCGCCCGCGCCTGGGCCGACGAACTCGACGGACTCGACGAACCCACCCTGCTCGCCCCCGGCGCCGAGTCCGCCGACTCCGAGGACATCGGGCAGGTCGACGTACCGCTGTCACCGGAGACCGTCCGCGAACTGACCCGGTACGCGGCCGAGACGGGCGTCACCCTGAACACCCTGGTCCAGGGAGCCTGGGCCATCGTCCTCGGAGAGCTGACCGGGCGCGAGGACGTCGTGTTCGGCGCGACGGTGTCCGGCCGCCCGCCCGCCGTCACGGACATCGACACCATGGTCGGCCTGTTCATCAACACCCTTCCCGTACGCGTGGCATGCTCTCCCCGGGACACCTTCCGCGAGTTGCTGACGCGGTTGCAGGACCGGCAGGCCGTTCTGCTCGACCACCATCACTACGGTCTCGCGCAGATCCAGCAGGACACCGGCCTGAGCACCCTGTTCGACACCGTCGTCGTCTTCGAGTCCTTCCCGATCGACCACGCGGGGCTCGGCGACGCCAACACCGAGGCGGGCGTGGCGATCACCGGCCTCACCCCGTTCAGCGGCACCCACTACCCGCTGACCGTGACGGCCGACGCCGACCCGCAGCTGCGCATCGCCCTCCAGTACCAGCACCATCTCTTCGACCACGCAACCGTGGAGGCGATCGCCGCCCGCTGCCTGCGGGTGCTGCGCCAGGTCGTCGAGAACCCGGAGATCCGCGTCGCGCAACTCGACGTCCTGGAGCCCGCCGAACGGACCAAGGTCGTGTCCGAGTGGAACGACACCGCACACCCCACGGCCACCGCGGGCAGCACCCTCGCCGCGGCGTTCGAAGCCCAGGTGGAGCGCGGACCGGAGCGCACCGCGCTCGTCTTCGAGGGAGACACGCTCTCCTACGCCGAGTTCAACGCGCGCGCCAACCGGCTGGCGCACTGGCTGATCGAGCGCGGCGCCGGGCCCGAGCGGCTCGTCGCGATCCGGATACCGCGTTCCTTCGATCTGCTCACCGCGATCTACGGCGTGCTCAAGACAGGAGCCGCCTATCTGCCGATCGAGACCGATCTACCCGGTGAGCGGGTCGAGCACATGCTCGCCGACAGCACGCCCCTCCTCGTCCTGGACGAACTCCCGGACCTCTCCGGACGCCCGGAGTCGAATCCCGGCGTCGACGTGCACGAGGACCACGCGGCCTACGTGATCTACACCTCGGGGTCGACCGGGAAGCCCAAGGGCGTGGTCGTGTCCCACCGTTCGATCATGAACCGGATCGCCTGGGGCCACGGCCGGTACGGCATGGGCGAGAGCGACCGGATGCTCCTGAAGACATCCGTCGGCTTCGACGTGTCGGTGCCGGAGCTGTTCTGGCCGCTCCAGGTCGGGGCAGGGCTGGTGATCGTACGTCCGGACGGGCAGAAGGACCCCGAGTACCTGGCCAGGCTGATCCGGGAGCAGCGGGTCACTGACGCCGACTTCGCGCCGTCCATGCTGGCGGCGTTCCTCTCGGAGCCGACCGCGGACCAGTGCACCAGCCTGCGCCGCGTGGAGGCCGCCGGCGAGGCGCTCCCCCTGGAGCTCACCGAGCGCTTCGCGCGCACGCTCCCCGGCACCCGGCTGCACAATCTCTACGGCCCGACCGAGGCCGCGGTCGAGGTCACGGCCTGGGAGTGCCGCGAGGAGCCCGGTGCCACCGGCGTGCCGATCGGCGCACCGGTGTGGAACACCCAGGTCTATGTCCTCGACTCCGCGCTGCGGCCGGTCCCCCCGGGTGTGCCGGGAGAGCTCTACCTCGCGGGCGTCCAGCTCGCCCGCGGCTACCTGAACCGTCCGGATCTGACCGCGGAACGCTTCGTGGCCAGCCCCTTCACCCCCGGGGCGCGCATGTACCGCACCGGTGACCTGGTCAGGTGGCGGCCCGACGGCGTGATCGACTACCTCGGCCGGGTCGACTTCCAGGTCAAGGTGCGCGGATTCCGCATCGAGCCCGGAGACATCGAGGCGGCCCTCGCCTTGCACCCCGGCGTGGACCAGGCCGTGGTGATCACCCGCGAGGACCGGCCCGGCGACCAGCGCATCGTGGGATACGTCGTGCCCGCCCCCACCGGCTCGGCCACCGCCCGCGAGGCGGAGCAGGTCGACGAGTGGCAGCAGGTGTACGACGAGGCGTACGCCGGTTCCGGGACGACCGCCTGGGGCGAGGACTTCACCGGCTGGAACTCCAGCTACACCGGCGAGCCGATCCCGCTGGTGGAGATGCGGGCCTGGCGGGACGCGGCCGTCGAGCAGATCCTCGGCGGGGCGCCGCGCCGGGTCCTCGAACTGGGCGTCGGCTCGGGTCTGCTCCTCTCCCGGATCGTGCCCGACGTCGCGGAGTACTGGGGCACGGACTTCTCGGCTCCCGTCATCGAGCAGCTGAAGGACCAGGTCGAGAGGGCCGGCTTCACCGAGCGGGTCCGGCTGCGGGTGCAGCCCGCCGACGACGTGTCGGGCCTGCCCCAGGAGTACTTCGACACCGTCGTCATCAACTCGGTGGCGCAGTACTTCCCCGACGCCGGCTACCTGGACCGGGTGCTGAGCCAGGCCCTCGACCTGCTGGCCCCCGGCGGCCGCATCGTGATCGGCGACGTGCGCCACGCGGGCTCGCTGAGCCTGTTGAAGACGGCGATCCACCGCGCCCGGCGCCCGGAGGCATCGGCGTCCGTGATCCGCGCCGCCGTCGCCCGGGCCGTCCTGGTGGAGAAGGAACTGGTCCTCGACCCGGAGTGGTTCACGCGCTGGGCCGACGAACACGGCGCCGCCGGCGTGGACGTACTCCTGAAGCCCGGCCGCGCCCACAACGAACTGACCCGGCACCGCTACGAAGTGGTGCTGCACAAGGCACCCGTGGACCCCGTCCCCCTGACCGGGATCCCGGCGCTCGCGTGGGGCCGCCGGGTGGACGACTTCACCAGCCTCGACGAGGTGGTCCGGGAGCACCGGACGACACCGGTACGGATCACCCGGATCCCCAACGCCCGGCTCGCCGGCGAGGTCGCCACCGCCACCGCCCTCGCGGCCGTCGACTCACCGGTGGCCGGACTCCCGCCACTGGACCCGCACGACCTGCGGGAATGGGCCGACCGGCGAGGCCTTGGCCTGCTGCTCACCCTGACGGCGGGGGTGCCCGAGTGCTTCGACGCGGTGGTCTTCCCCGCCGGCACCGAAGCCGGGCGGACGTACTCCGGAGGGTTCACGCCCACCGGGCGCCCCGAGCGGATGCTGGTGAACGACCCGGCCGGCGCGCGGGAGATCGGCGTCCTCGTCTCCGGGCTCCGCGACCACGCGCAGGAACGGCTGCCGGAGTACATGGTGCCCGCGGCTGTGGTCGCGATCGCCGAGGTGCCCCTGACCTCCAACGGGAAGCTGGACCGGCAGGCGCTGCCCGTGCCCGACTACGCCGGTGCGGCGACGGGCCGGCCACCGCGGACACCGCAGGAAGAGGTCCTCTGCGCGCTGTTCGCCGAGGTCCTCGGCATCGACCGGGTGGGCATCGACGACAACTTCTTCGCCCTGGGCGGGCACTCGCTCCTCGCCACCCGGCTGATCAGCCGGATCCGCGCCGAGCTGGGCGCCGAGGTCCCGATCCGCGCGGTCTTCGACCGTCCCACCGTCGTGGAACTGGTCGAGCGGATCGCCCCGGGAGCACGGGTCCGCTCCCCGCTGCGCCGGGCGGCACAGCGGCCGGAGCAGCCGCCGCTGTCGTTCGCGCAGCGCCGCCTGTGGTTCATCGACCGGTTCGAGGGGCCGTCGGCGACGTACAACATCCCGTTCGTGCTGCGGCTCACCGGCGCGCTGGACGTGGCGGCGCTGGAGAACGCGGTACGGGACGTCGTGTCCCGGCACGAGATCCTGCGGACGCTGATCGCCGAGTCCGGTGACGGAGTGCCGTACCAGCGGGTGCTGCCCGCGGAGCCGGCAGCGGTGGACCTGCACGTCGTCGAATCCGCCCCGGACGCGGTGGCCGACGCCGTGGCGGCGGCCGCGGTCCGGCCGTTCGACCTGGCCGCGGAGATACCGCTGCGGGTGACCGTGGTCCGCAGCGCCGCCGACGAGCATGTGCTGGTCCTCGTAGTCCACCACATCGCCGGCGACGGCGAGTCGATGGGCCCGCTGGCGCGCGACCTGGGCACGGCCTACGCCGCCCGGCTGTGCGGCGAGGTACCCGACTGGCCCGAGCTGCCGGTGAGCTACGTCGACTACACCCTGTGGCAGCGGGAGCTGCTCGCCGACGAGTCCGACCCCGATGGCGTCCTCGCCACGCAGCTACGGTACTGGCGGGACGAGCTGGCGGGCGCGCCGCAGCCGTTGCAGCTGCCGACGGATCGCCCCCGGCCGCCGGTGGCGAGCCGCCGCGGCGACCTGGTGGCGTTCGAACTCGATCCGGACCTGGTCACCGCCATGGAAGAACTCGCCCGCGCGCGGGGCGCGACGGTGTCGATGGTCCTCCAGTCGGCGGTGGCGGTGCTGCTGCACCACCTGGGCGGCGGCGAGGACATCACCGTCGGATCCCCGATCGCCGGCCGCACCGACGCCGCGCTCGCGGAGCTGGTGGGCTTCTTCGTCAACACCTGGGTGCTGCGCACCGACCTGTCCGGAAACCCGAGCTTCGACCGACTCCTCGGCCAGGTGCGCGAGAAGGCCCTGGCCGCCTACGAGAACCAGGACGCCCCCTTCGAGCGCCTGGTGGAGCTGCTCAATCCCGACCGCTCCACCGCCTACCACCCGCTGTTCCAGGTGATGTTCGCGTGGCAGAACGTAGCCCGCGAGGACTTCGCGCTGGAAGGGCTGCGCGTGGGCCTCGAGCACTCGGCCACCGACACCGCGAAGTTCGACCTGTTCTTCAACATGGCGGACATCCCCGGCCTCGGCGTGGTCGGTCACCTCGAGTACGCGACGGACCTCTTCGACCGCGTCACGGTTGAGGCCCTCGCGGCCCGGTTCGCGCGGGTCGTACGGCAACTGGTCTCCAGCCCCGGCCGACCGATCGGGGCGGTCGTGGACACGCTGGACGCGGCCGAACGGGAGCTGGTGATCCACCGGTTCAACGACACGGCGGCGCCGACGCCCGACGTGACGATCCCCGGACTGTTCGAGCGGCAGGCTGCCGCCACCCCGGACGCGGTGGCGGTGATCTGCGGTGCGCGGAGCCTCACCTACCGCGAGCTGGACACGCTGGCGGACCGGGTGGCGCGCGAGCTGGTGGCACGCGGAGTTGGCCCGGAGACGGTGGTCGGGCTCGCGCTGCCGCGGTCGGCCGACCTGGTCGTGGCACTGCTCGGCGTGCTGAAGGCGGGCGGCGCGTATCTGCCGGTCGACCCGAAGTACCCCAGCACGCGGCTCGACTTCATTGTGTCGGACGCCCGCCCCCGACTGTTCCTGACGGACCCGGAAACCGCCGGAGTGCTGCCGGACGACGGAACTCCGCGCCTGTTCATCGGCGACGCCGAGAAGACGGGCGCCGACGTCGGGAACGTGGGACCCGACACCCGGAACGCGGGCGCCGACGCCGGGAGCACGCTGCCGCGGCCGCACAACGCGGCGTTCGTGATGTACACCTCCGGGTCGACCGGCATGCCCAAGGGCGTGACCGTCACGCACCACAACGTGGTCAACGGCGTGCTGCGGCTCGCCGAGCGGGTGGGCGTCGAGCAGGGCTCGCGGGTGCTCGCGGGCACGTCGGTGGCCTTCGACGTGTCCGTGTTCGAGGTGTTCACGACGCTGGCGCGCGGCGGCTGCGTCGAAGTCGTCCGTGACGTCCTGGCGTTGGCCGAGCGGGACGGCTGGCGGGGCAGTGTGATCAGCAGCGTGCCGTCCGTCTTCGCCGAGCTGGTCGACGACATCGCCGACACCACCGATGTCGACACCGTCGTCTTCGGCGGAGAAGCCCTGCCCGCGTCCCTGGCGGAGCGGGTCCGGGAGGCCTTCCCGGGCGTGCGGGTGGTCAATCCGTACGGCCAGACGGAGAGCTTCTACGCGACGGCGTTCGTGTTGCCGTCGGGTGAGGAGTGGGACGGGTCGGGCAGTGCGCCGATTGGTTCGCCGTTGGGGAACATGCGGGCGTA
>NZ_JBEOVF010000121.1:0-6159 GCF_040295365.1 Streptomyces sp. NPDC002838
CCGGTCCGGGAGTAACGGCTCGATCCGCGCCCACTGCGCATCAGTCAACGGCACACCCGGACCAACGATCAGATGATCCGAACGAAACGGCCTAGGCGCCGGGCGTGGGCTGGAGCCGGTGGTAGTAGTCACCCACGGCCGCCAGGTACGCGGGGTCCCTGGTCTCGCTGTCGGTCCGGAAGCGGGGCGCCGCCTTCACCTCCGCCCCGGTGCAGGCCAGCGTGATCCTCCGGGCCCGTGGGTCGATGCCGGTGACGACGCCCACGGGGACGAGGACGCTCGTGCCGAACAGCCAGACGCCGGTGTCGATGACCAGGTGCCGCATGCCGTCCGGGGCTGCCTCCCGGTCCACCCGTCCGAGGGTGCCGTCCCCGGCGGCGACGGTGAAGCCCGTCAGGTCCTGTCCCTCGACGTGTCCGCTGTCGGGCGCGTACGACCAGATTCTGTCAACGGCCACGCTGCTCCTTCCGCCCGAGGGTGTCACAGCACCAAATACCCTTCTCCCGCACGCGCATTCGGCATGTTTCTGACCGGAAGCGGTGGCATGGCCTCCGGCGCCTGGGGTTACCCGCTCCGCCGTCAGCACTTGTTGGAGGTATCCGTGTCCCTTGCCCAGAACCCGCTGTCCGTCGAGGTCACCCTGCCCCGCGAGGACGTGGCCCTGATCAGGGTGGAAGGCCACTTGGACGTCGACAGCGCGACGGAGCTCCAGTACCACCTGGCCAATCAGCTCCATCACGGCCGACGCCACTTCCTGCTCGACCTCTCGGCCGTGCCGTTCATGGACTCCTCCGGCATGAACATCATCCTGCGGGCGTACCAGGAGGCCCGCGACATCCCGGGGAGCGTCCACATCATCTCGCCCACGCCGTCCGTACGACGGATCCTCGACCTCACGGGCGTCAGCATCACGGTGCCGGTCTCGGAGGGGACCGACGAGGCCCTGGCCCGCGTCGATGCCTGAAGCCGCCGCGGGAGAATGCTTTCCCTTCTTTCCCTCCTCACCCGGTGCGTTTCGGCCACCGACGGGGCATGGTGGTGATCGACAGCGTTCGGCTGCCTGCCGTGCCGGCTGGCGGGACGGCTGACGGCACGGTGGGATCGATGAGGTGCGAATCGGCGATCCCCGGGCAGGCGAACGGCGTTCGAGGCAGACCGCCTGGAGCCGCAGAAAGGGATGAACACCGTGACACGACCCAGGATCCTGGTGGTTGGCGCAGGCTTCGCCGGCGTGGAGTGCGTCCGCCGTCTGGAACGGAAACTCTCCCCGGACGAAGCCGACGTCACCTTGGTGACGCCGTTCGCCTACCAGCTCTACCTTCCCCTGCTGCCCCAGGTCGCCTCCGGCGTGCTGACGCCGCAGTCGATCGCCGTCTCCCTGCGCCGCAGCAAGAAGTACCGCACCCGGATCATTCCGGGTGGCGCGATCGGCGTGGACCTCAAGGCCAAGGTCTGCGTCATCCGCACCATCACCGACCGGATCGTCAACGAACCGTACGACTACATCGTGCTGGCCCCCGGCAGCATCACCCGCACCTTCGACATCCCGGGCCTCACCGAGCACGCCTTCGGTATGAAGACGCTGGCCGAGGCCGCCTACATCCGCGACCACGTCATCTCGCAGCTCGACCTGGCCGACGCCAGCCAGGATCCGGCGGAGCGCGCCTCCCGGCTGCAGTTCGTGGTGGTGGGCGGCGGCTACGCGGGCACGGAGACCGCCGCGTGCCTGCAGCGCCTGACGCACGCCGCCGTCAAGCGCTACCCGCGGCTCGACCCGGGTCTGATCAAGTGGCATCTGATCGACATCGCCCCGAAGCTGATGCCGGAGCTGGGCGACAAACTCGGCCGCAGCGCCACGGAGATCCTGCGCCGGCGCGGCATCGAGATCTCGCTCGGCGTCTCCATCGACAAGGCGGGCCCGGAGGAGGTCACCTTCACCGACGGGCGGGTGATCCCCACCCGTACCCTGATCTGGACCGCCGGTGTGGTCGCGAGCCCGCTCATCGCCACACTCGGCGCGGAGACGGTCCGCGGACGGCTCGCGGTCAACGCCGAGATGGACCTGCCG
Organism: Streptomyces sp. NPDC002838; assembly: GCF_040295365.1. Lineage (NCBI taxonomy): Bacteria > Bacillati > Actinomycetota > Actinomycetes > Kitasatosporales > Streptomycetaceae > Streptomyces > Streptomyces sp. NPDC002838. Next base: position 2,069 of record NZ_JBEOVF010000121.1, read on the forward strand.
GGCCACGACGGCGTGTTCGCGCTCGGTGACGCCGCCGCGGTACCCGACCAGGCCAAGGGCGAGGAGGGCGCCGTCTGCCCGCCCACCGCACAGCACGCGATGCGGCAGGGCAGGCACGTCGCCGACAACGTCATCGCCACACTGCGAGGCCAGTCGATGCGGCCGTACGTCCACAAGGACCTCGGTCTCGTCGTCGACCTCGGCGGCGCCGACGCCGTGTCCAAGCCGCTCGGCATCGAACTGCGCGGACTGCCCGCCCAGGCCGTCGCCCGCGGCTACCACTGGTCGGCGCTGCGCACCAACGTCGCCAAGACGCGGGTGATGACGAACTGGGTGCTCAACGCCGTGGCGGGCGACGATTTCGTCCGCACCGGCTTCCAGGCCCGCAAGCCCGCCAAGCTGAAGGACTTCGAGTACACGAACGCGTATCTGACGCCGGAGCAGGTGCGGGCCCAGGTCGAGGGCTCCGCACGGCAGGACCAGTGACGCTGCCCCGTGAGCTCCGTGCCATGCTGTTGGCGGAGATCATGACATGACACGGGAGTGAGTGCGGCGGCGTGAGGGCAGCGGGGCGGTCGGTCAGGGCACGGTTGCGAGACGGTGTCGCGGCGTCCGACCCCGGGTTGCTGCGGCTGGCCGCCGGTCTGCGGACGGTGGGTGCCATCGCCCCCACGCTGGCCGTGCTCGGACTGGTGGGGGCCGACGTCACGCATCTGGTGACGGGGGCCATGGCGGCGATGGTCGCCACCTTCGCCATCCGGGAGAAGCAGCGCGGGCAGCAGGCCGTGACGCTCGCGCTGGGTCTGCCGATGGCGCTGGCGTCCGTGACGCTGGGAGCGCTGCTCAGCTCGCGCGTGGTGGCCGGTGCCCTTTTCTTCGTCGCCCTCATCTTCGGCGCGGTCTACGGCCGCCGGTTCGGCGACCGTGGCACCGCGCTCGGGCTGATCGGATTCCAGGTCTACTTCCTGTCCTTGTTCGTCGGCGCCACCGTCTCCGGCCTGCCCGGGCTGTGCGGCGCGATCGGCGTCGCCTTCCTGAGCAGCGCGCTGGCGCGTTTCGCGCTCGTGCCCGAGACGCCGGCGCGCATCCTTCAGCGGTTGCGCGAGGCCTTCCGGGCCCGGCTGGCCCAACTGGTCGGCGCACAGCTCGACCTGCTCGACGCCGGGCCGGACGAGGTCGACAAGGCCCTGGAGGACGTACGCGACGGCACCGCGCGTCTGCACGAGACGGCGATGATGATCCATGGCCGGCTGGAGGAGGGCACCGCCGACGAGGCCACGGCGCGACTGGTACAGCGGCGCGTCGCGGACGCCGAGATCGCCGCCGAGCGGCTGGGCCTGTTGCTGCTGACCGCGCGCAGCGCCGAGCGGGCGGACACGCTGACCCTGCATCTGCCGGGCGCGCCCGCCCCGGCGAGCGGCCCCCTGCCGGTCCGCGACGAGACGACCGCCACGTTGCGCCGCGATCTCCAGGCGCTGCACATGCTCGTGCTGCGGCCTGTCACCGACCACACCGGTACGGCGCTGTCCCATGTGCGCAACCGGCTCCTCGGATACCGCGACGAGGACAACCTGCCGCCCGCCGCACCCGCCGTTCAGGACGTCTTCCGGGGCATCGGCGAGGCCGCCCGCGCGGTGCTGGGGCTGCGGATCGCCCTGGGCGGCGCCCAGGACGAGTCGGACGACACGCCCGCGACGGCCCGTTCGCGCGAGGAGCTGGATGCCGAGGACGCCGCGATCGACGCCGGCGAGGACGAAGGCCGGCCCGACGAGGAGCTCTCGGGGCTGCGGCGGCCGACCACCCGCGCGGCCGTGCAGGTCGCCGTGGGGTCGTCGCTCGCCATCGTCGGCGGCGAGCTCCTGTCCAGTCAGCGCTGGTACTGGGCGGTACTGACCTGCTGGATCGTGTTCCTCAACACCGCCTCGACGGGCGAGATCCTGGTCAAGGGCTACCGCCGGCTGGTGGGCACGGTGCTCGGGGTGGTGGCCGGCATCGTGCTGGCGGGACTGGTCGGGCAGCACACCTGGACGGCGTTCGCGCTGGTGCTGCTGTTCGTCTTCGCGATGTTCTACACCGCGCCGCTGTCGTACACCCTGATGTCCTTCTTCGTCACCGCGGCGCTCGGGCTGCTCTACACCCTGCTGCACACCTACAGCCTGTCGGTGCTCGTGCTGCGGGTGGAGGAGACGGCGCTCGGCGCGGCCTGCGGGGTCGTCGCGGCGGCGTTCGTACTTCCGGTGCAGACCGACCGCCGTACGAACGACCTCCTGGTCACCGTCCTGGACCGGCTCACCGACGTGACCGAACGGGCCGTGGACCAACTCAGCGGCGGGCCCCCGGCCGACCTGCTCGACCAGGCGCGCGACCTGGACCAGGCACTCGCCGACCTACGGGCCGCCACCCAGCCGCTGACCCACCCGATCACGCCGCTGCGGGCCCGGCGCGACACCGCCCGCTACGTCGTCGCGCTCCTGGAGACCTGCGCGTACCACGCACGGTCGCTGGCGGCCACCGCCGAACTCCTGCCCACCCATCCCTCGATCGCGGCGGACCCCCGGCTGCGCCGGGCCGGACAGCGCATCGCGCACAACATCGGGGCGATCTCCGCGCACATCGCCGACGAGCAGGCCGCCGTGAAGATCGAGACGGGCTCGAGCATCGCCTCCCTCCTGGAGCCGGACGTCCCCGGCACGCCCAGGTACGGCCGCATCACCGACCGCGTGCTCCGGCATCTGCAGCGCCTGGACGAGTCGGTGGCGGGCCTCGCCCGGCCGCTGGGCGTCCCCGTCGCCGCACCGCGGTAGCGGTCCCCCACCGGCCGGCACAGACCCGTGCCGCCGTGGCGGCACCACGGCGGCAGCCGGTCGCGCGCGGCCGTCACAGATCCGTGGGCAGGCCGCTCACCTCAGCGATGCCGCGCAGTTCGTCGTTCATCCGCTGCCGTTCGCGGATGTAGTCGGCGATCTCGCCGAGGCGCGCCGGGTCGGAGGCGGTGACCGCGTCGGTGACCACCCGGACCGGGCCGGTTTCGTCGATGTGCAGCTCGATCACCTCGTTGTCCAGCCTGCCCGTGACAGCGGTGGCGATGACCAGGGCGGCCTCGTCGCGGATCTCCTGGGGCAGCCCTTCGGCGTGCGACTCGTCAAGGGCGAAGTCGAACGCGGGCAGGCGTTCCTCCTCGATCGCGCGCAGGACCGGTTCCACCACACTGAGCAGGAGCTCGTAGTCCTCGGTGTCCATGCGGATCCGCAGCAGGCCGAGGTAGACGTCCACGGGCCGGCCGTCGGGCGGAAGCTCGGGTTCGTTCATCCCGTCCGTGTTCCCCGTGTGGCGCTTCTCAGACGCGACGCCAGCGGGCCATCACGAACAAGAACAGTCCGAACAGCGACAGCCCGGCCGCGACGCAGGCCGGCAACCACGGTGCCAGCGGGGCACGCCCGCAGCGGCGAACACCCCCGCGTGCCGCGCCGCCGCCCACGCCCGTGACGTCCACCGGCCGCCGGGCCCTAGGTCCAGCTCACCGAGCCTGAGCTTGTCGTGGTAGTCGCGGCGCACCGCCCGTACGGCGATCCACGTGCCGGTCACGGCGATCGCGGCGCCGGCCGCCCCGACGAGCCACTGCCCGGCGGGCGCCTCCAGCACCTTGTCGGTGACGTCCGTGGACTGCTCGTCGCTGGATCCGCCGCCGCCCGAGCCCGCCGCGAAGGACAGCACGGAGCAGGCGACGAACGTGTAGAAGGCGCGCCGCCGGCAGCCGTCCGTCTCTTCGCCTTACGGCCGTCCGGCCCGACCGAGCAGACGAGGGCCTCGGACAGCCGCCACAGGGCCATGCCGGCGAGGCCGATGCCCAGCGCCCACAGCAGTACGGCGCCGAACGGCTTGTCGGAGAGTTCGGCGAGGGCGCCGCCGCGGTCCGCCTGGCGCCCGCTGCCGCCGAAGGCGATCTGCAGCGCGAGGAGGCCGACCGGCAGGTAGATCACGCCCCGCGCGGCCAGACCCGCCCGCCAAGCACCACTGACCCGTACCGGTACACCGCCTCAATGAGCGGCTGGGTCGCGTCGGCTCCCCTCGGATCGGTCTCCCAGAACCAC
>NZ_JBEOVF010000122.1:0-6063 GCF_040295365.1 Streptomyces sp. NPDC002838
GCGACAACGCCAGGCCCGCACCAGCCACTACAAACGACGCGGACACAGCCCCTGACCTGCCCACCAGTCACGGCAAGCACCGTTGCAGTACTAGTACTGACCGGAGCGGGCGCCCTGTTGGCCGCGTCCTCCTCGTCCCCGGCCCAGGCCGCCGACGCGCCGGACGAGAACCTGGTCATCAGCGGCCTGACCTTCACCCAAAACGTCAACTACGCGGTGGCCAGCGGCGCGGACCTGAGATTCGACTTCCACCAGGACACCATGAAAGCGGCCGACGCGGGTATGGAGACCCCGGCGACCCTGCCCAAGACACCCACGCCGGTGGTCAAGCCGGCACACCGCCGCGTGGAGATCGTCTCCCAGGACGGTGAGGCGCGGCTCAAGCCCTACGGTCCCTTCCAGCCGCACCCACAGCTGGCCCGGGACGAAGTGACGTCGGCCGTGCCGCTGCGTCAGGTACCGGGCAGTGGACTTGCCGCCGCCAAGGAAGCGGCACTCAGTACACGGTTCCCGCCGACCGCCTCTTGGCCGGCATGTCGTGAGGGGGCAGGGCACCCGCAGCGCGGCCGGGGGTTCACAGCCTGGGGGTCTCGGGGCGGACGAGTCCGGTCTGGTAGGCGATGACGACGAGTTGGGCGCGGTCGCGGGCGGGGAGTTTGGTCCTCGCGCGTTGGATGTGGGTGCGCACGGTCAGCACGCTGAGGACCAGTTCCCCGGCGATGTCGTCGTTGGACTTGCCTCGGGCCGCGAGTGCCGTGATCTCTCTTTCGCGGGGGGTGAGGTCGTTCAGTCGCTCTGGGGGCGCCAGGAGGGCGCCGGGGGCGGGTGCGGTGAGGAAGCGGGCGATGAGGGCACGGGTGGCTCCGGGTGACAGCAGCGCTTCGCCGGAGGCGACCGTGCGGATGCCAGCGAGCAGCGTGTCCGTGGTGACGTACTTGCCGAGGAAGCCGCTGGCGCCCTGGTGCAGGGCCTTGGTGACGTACTCGTCCGTCTCGAACATGGTGAGGATTAGCACCCGGGTGGTGGCGAGCTCGGGATCGTCGCAGACGGCGGCGGTGGCTGCCAGCCCGTCCGTGCCGGGCATGCGGATGTCCATGAGGACGACGTCGGGGCGGTGGGCGCGGGTCAGCTCCATGGCTTCCTGGCCGTTGACGGACTCGCCCAGCCGAGACTGTGTCGCGGGCCGCCAGGGAGCGGACTTGACACCGATGTGTCAACCGACCTTCAGTGGTCCACTCTCTCGCCCGCCCTGGTCGGGTGGCCGGGCGTCGGGCTGTCCGCTCGCCCGAGCCAGTACAGAACCGCCTGGGCCTGGTTGCGCACACCGATCTTGCTGTAGATGCGGCTCAGATAGTTCCTGACCGTCTTGTCGGTCAGGAACAACTGCCGGGCGACATCACGGACTTCGAGGCCGGAGGCGAGAAGGTCCATGACCTGGCTCTCTCGCTGGGACAACAGCGGACGCGATCCGGGGATGGCCTCCGACGCCGATGGTGATCTGCCCGGTTTCGCTGTCGTCGATCGTCCCTTGGCTCGAGCCTCAATCCTGATCCTTTCGACGATTTCCGGGGCGAGGATGCCGGAGCGGTGGGCGGTGCACATCAGTACCTCGTCGAGCCGACAGGAGTGCGGTCTGTCTAGCACGTAGCTGGTGACACCGTGTTCGAAGGCCAGGCAGACGTCGTCCCAGTCGAGCCGCCGTGCCAGCACCGCGGCGGGTGGCAGTTCGTCCGCCATCTCGGCCGAGAAACGAGCCAGATCCTGCGCCATTCCGACTCCGTGGAAAAGCACGACATCGTCGCTCGAGTGAATCTCGCGAGGATCTCGGACCACGTGGACGGAAACTTCGGAGAGCGGGGGACGGGGCAGGTCGTCGCGACTGACGAGCGCCACTGACAGCGTTGCCCTGCGCCACGGCGACTGGGCAGGGAAGTGATGGGACACTTCGGCTCCACTGGTGGGGGGTGTGGTCTGGGCTGCGCAGGTGACTCTCCCCAACGTACCTGAAGGGTCTACAGGTTATTCATTCGTGGGGACTTTGCCGCTGGTCGAATCCCTCCCTGATGACTCACGGCGCTGAAGTCACCTACGCCGCACCGAGCGTGTCCGGTCAATGCAGTGACTCTCGCTCGAACACGGCTCCAGGGCAGGTCGGCTGGCGGAGCGCCAAAGCGTGAGACAAGACACGGGCGCGTGACCGCAGTTGAGGATATTTGCCTCTATCCCGTTGACCGACGTGGCGAAAATCCTTGGTCAGGCCGTCTGATCACGACAGCCGGACGGCCTGGTGGAGTACGGCGACAGAACCGCGACGGTCGGCCGCCCCCCTGACGGTCACCGTCACCCCGTGGCAGACGAACCGCCCCGAGGGAAAGGAATCGCATGCCCCCCACCACCCCCCACATCTGCCCGATACCGGGTGCGAGACGCTTGACCCGCATAGCCGTGGCCGCCGGACTGGCGGCCGTACTCACCACGACCGGGCTGATTCCCCTGGCTTTCACTGCCGAGGGCCAGTCCTCTGCCGAGATCCCCAAGTTTGCGCATGCCAAGCTCGGTTCGGCGGACGCTGAGCTGCTGGCCGAGGCGGAGGCCACCGGCGAGAAAAACGTCACGATGATGATCGCCACCGCTCCGGGGAAGACCGAGCAGGTCGCCGAGGAACTGGACGCGGTCAAGGGCGGCTCCGTCGGCCGCACTTACGACAAGCTCGGCTACGTCAGGGCCACCGTACCGACCGGCAGGGCGGACGCGGCCGTCGCCGCCGCTGTCAAGCTGTCCTCGGTGCACGGCATCGACCTGCGCGACGAGATACAGCTGGAAGATCCGTTGCCTGCTGCCCACAGGGGTAATGGCGCTGCCGTGAAAGCGACTTCGGACACCTATCCCGGGCCCGGCAAGGACACCCCGGCCGAGAACCCGTACAACCCGTCCTTCGAGACGGGCGCCGTCGACTTCGTGAAGAAACACCCGAAGGCGGACGGCCGCGGTGTCACCATCGGTGTCCTCGACACCGGAGTGGACCTCGCGAGCCCGGCGCTGCAGAAGACCACCACCGGCGAGCGGAAGATCGTCGACTGGGTGACGGCCACCGACCCGATCGTCGACGGCGACGGCACCTGGCGCGCGATGACGACCGACGTGTCCGGGCCGGCCTTCACCTACGGCGGCCAGAGCTGGAAGGCCCCTTCGGGCTCGTACCGCGTCAACGTCTTCCGTGAGTCCGTCACCAAGGGCGGCAAGGTCGAGGACGGCCTGACCGACGGCGACGCGAACCGCGACGGTGACACCACGGACAGCTGGGGCGTGCTGTACGACCCGGCGGCCGGCACGGTCACCGTCGACCTGAACAACGACCACGACTTCACCGACGACGAGCCGATGAAGCCGTACAAGGACACTCATCAGGTCGGCTGGTTCGGCACCGACGACCCCGAGACCGACATCGCCGAGCGGCAGCCGTTCGTCGTGGAGGTCCGCAAGGACGTACCCATGGACCCGCTCGGCGGCGACTGGGTCGGCAAGAAGTCCGACTTCGTCAACATCGGCGTCGTCAACAAATATCACGGCACCCACGTCGCCGGTATCGCCGCGGCCAACGGCCTGTTCGGCGGCAAAATGAACGGCGCCGCGCCGGGGGCGAAGATCGTGTCCTCCCGCGCCTGCATCTTCGGGGCCGGCTGCACCAACGTCGCACTGGCCGAGGGCATGATCGACCTGGTCGTCAACCGCGGCGTCGACATCGTCAACATGTCCATCGGCGGCCTGCCCGCGCTCAACGATGGCAACAACGCACGCGCCGAGCTGTACACGCGCCTCATCGACACTTACGGCGTCCAACTCGTGATCGCCGCCGGCAACTCCGGCCCCGGCGCCAACACGATCGATGACCCGGGCCTGGCCGACAAGGTGATATCGGTCGGCGCCGGCGTCTCCAAGGAGACCTGGGCCGCCAACTATGGTTCCGAAGTGGAGAAGGAGTTTGGCCTGTTCACCTTCTCCGCCCGCGGCCCCCGCGAGGACGGCGGGTTCGCACCGACCCTGATAGCGCCCGGCTCGGCGGTCTCCTCCAGCCCGTCCTGGATGCCCGGCGCCCAGCTCTTCGAGCAGTACACGGGCTGGAACCTGCCTGCTGGCTACACCATGTACCAGGGCACGTCGATGGCGTCCCCGCAGACGGCGGGCGCGAGCGCGTTGCTGCTGTCCGCTGCCAAGCAGCAGGGCGTCGACCTCACCCCTGTGAAACTGCGCACAGCGCTCACCTCCACCGCCCGCCACGTCAAGGGACTTCAGGCGTACGAGGAGGGCGCGGGCCTGATCGACGTCCAGGCTGCCTGGAAGGAGATCCAGGAGGGAGCGAACGCACACGAGTACACCGTGAAGGCCCCGGTCGACACTGCGCTCGACCAGGCACTGAAGACGCCCGGCTTCGGTACCGGGATCTACGACCGCGAGGGCGGTCTTGAGGCCGGTCAGAAGAAGACGTACGAGGTCACCCTGACGCGTACCTCCGGCCCCGACGGCCCGGTCCCGCACACGCTGCGGCTGAAGAACAACAAGTCCCGCACCTTCTCTCTCCTCGGCTCGCAGACGGTGGCACTGCCGCTGAACCGTCCTGTGACCGTGAAGGTCCAGGCCGCGCCGGCGTCCGAGGGCATCAAGAGCGCCTGCCTGGAGATCGATGACCCGACGACAGTGGGCGTCGACGAGCAGGTTCTGACGACCGCGGTGGTCTCCACGCCGGCCGAGTACACCTACTCCGCCTCGGGATCGGTGCAGCGCAACAGCGCGAACACCTACTTCGTGACCGTTCCCGAAGGCGCCAACAGCCTGGAGGTCAGGCTCGGCGGCGTGAAGGACGGTAGCCGGACGGTGGCGAGCGCGATCCAGCCATACGGTCTGCCGGTCAAGGACGACGACCCCGCCACGCCCGATGTGGCCGCGTACCCGGACCCGCAGGCCGGTGTGTGGGAGATAGTGGTCCAGTCGTCCTACGCCTCGAAGCTGCTCGACAATCCGTACGACCTGGACGTCACCGTGTACCGCACTTCCTTCGCCCCGGAGCCCGCGACCGTACCGGAGGCCAAGGCGGGCACACCGGCCGCCGTCTCCTGGACGGCCGAAAACGAGTACGCGCCGGTGAACGGCACCGTCAAGGGCGGCCCACTCGGCTCGTCGCGGACCACACGTCCCACCATCGCCACCGGCGACACACAGACCACCACGGTCGAGGTGCCCGAGGGCACCACGTCACTGGATGTCGCCATCGGCAACCCTTCGGACAAGGCCACCGACCTGGATCTGATGGTGTACGACGCCGACGGCGACCTCGTCGCCATGGACGCGGACAGCGACGCCGAGGAGTCGGTCTCCGTGCCCCGTCCGGCCGCCGGCACCTACACGATCGAGGTGCTGGGCTTCGACGTCCCGTCCGGCTCCACCGCCTACGACTACCGCGACGTGTTCTTCTCCACCGCCCTTGGCTCGCTCACCCCGGACGATGCGGGGCCGGTGCGGCTCGGCACGGGCGCCTCGGCAGCCGTGTCCGCACACGTCACGGCCGCGGCCGCGGCACCGGAGGGCCGCGCGCTCGTCGGCGAGGTGCACTTGCTCAACGACCGAGGGACCTTCGTGGGTAAGGGCACTGTCAAGATTGGGAAGGTGACGCCGTAGAAGCGGGTGACGCCCCCGCCTCACGCCCGCCCGGCTAAGGCACCAGGCCGCCCACTGCGACTCGCGGCTGCTGTCAGCCGTCCGCGATCCTTAGCACGGCGCCAGGCGGGCGGTATGTCGGCGGCCTGCCCATGGCACCTGGCCACATGGCCAGCGATGGCCCGCCTGGTGAGGGGGCTTGCAGGCGGCCCGTCACCGGGCTCGCCATATCGTCGACACCGCAGCCGCACTCAAGGCCGGCCGCGCCGCCTGATCCGGCTCGGATCGCGCACCCGGGATACCGAACGGTCGCCTCAGAAGCTGTTGTCTTTTCGATCTTGAGGGATGCGCGTCGAACGGGAGTCCCGATCGGGTGGTCGCGGGACGCTGGGCGCATACGAACAGGGCCTC
>NZ_JBEOVF010000123.1:0-5058 GCF_040295365.1 Streptomyces sp. NPDC002838
TCCTGAGCCGTTGATCCGGGCCGCTAGGGGCCGCCCCTGCGGGCCGTCGCAGCCCGCTGAGCCCGGTAGCCCTGTGTCCTTCCAGGCTATCCGGGGACCTCTGCGTCGCGCCCTCACGCGGTGAGGGTGTCGACCGTGGTAGTCGACAGGCATGCCGATGAAGCCTTCCGGTGCCGCGGACCGTCCATCTTGGTTCGGGCGGCTGCGCCGAGTGACCAGCCGTTCACCAGTCGGGCGCGGATGGCGCCGGAGCCAGGACCTCGAGCTGTGGTCGCGTTCGCTGGGCTTCGCGGCACTGGGGTTGCTCACGTTGGTGCCGCTGCTGATCATTGTCTCCTCTGCCGACCCCCGACATGGGCGGGGATTCGCGCAGTGGCTGGGGGAAGGGCTCGGCGCGTCGACGCCCTCCAGGCGGCAGGTCGAGCAGTTGTTCGCCCGACCCGGCCAGACTCTGCGGACCACCACCGCGTTCGGTATCGCCGCCCTTGCCGTGTTCGGCCTGACCTTCGGAGCGGCGGTGCAGACCGGCTATGAGAAGGTCTGGGACCTGCCGTCGGCCCGCTGGTGGGCCAGGTGGCGGCATGTGGTGTGGCTCGGCATCCTCACCGGATACCTCTTCGTCTCCGCCACCACCACGCTGCGGCGCGAGCCCCTGGCCGGTGGGGCCGTCGCGTCGCTGAGCGCCGTGCTGTTCCTCTGGTGGTCCCAGCGCCTGCTGCTCGGAGGGCGGATCCGCTGGCGTGCCCTGTTGCCCGGCGCAGTGGCCACGGTGATCGGGCTGGTCGGCCTGAGGGTCTTCTCCAGGCTCGTCTTCTCGCCGTTGATCGTATCCAACGCCGTCACCTACGGACCCGTCGGAATCGTCCTGGTCATCCAGTCCTGGCTGGTCGGTGTCGGTGTCGTCGTCTTCGGCGGTGCGCTGGTCGGCCGACTGCTCTACGAGGAACTCCCACACATGGCACACGCATTGAAACGGCGCAGATGAGAGCTGCCCTGCCGTCGGTCAGTTCGCCTGGGCCGCGATCACCCTCATGACGCGTGGGCCGCCGGCGAGCGGCCGATGGCCGTACGTCTGTCGCCACTTGGGGCGAGGGTTCCGGGGAGGGACGCAGGGGTCGGTTCTTCCATCGGCAGCATGGTCCGTTCGGGTTGTCCGAGCAGTACGCTGAAGGTACCGAGGATATTTCGCGCACCGGCCTCCGTGCTTGTGTCGTTTTCGGCGATTTGATGACACCGGGCCCGTTGTGAACGGCCCGGGGCAGGGTTCGCGTCATGACTGCGACCATTTCCCACCCGCCGACACTCGGAGACCGGCCTTCCTCCCCGTCTCTCCGCCTGTCGCTGGCTCCCGTCGGTTCCGCACCGGCTCTGTTGGACGGCGCCTGGTGGCCCCGCTCCCGTGATCTTGAGGCGGAACTCCCCTCACTGGTGGCCGTGCTCGATCCGCTGTGGGGGCGGATGACCCGGGTCGCGGTGAATCCCCTGCACTGGCCCACTGTCCCGCGCAAGGTGCCCGTCGCCGGGCATGTGGTGAATGTGGGCTGGTTCCTGGCCGAGCAGGACCCGCACGAGCTGTTGCTGCTCTCGTACCGCGTGGGCCGCTGGAACCTGCTGGTGGTCCCGCCGCAGGCGACTCCCGACTCGGCCGCGTGGCTGATGGCCGCCGCGAGCGACCCACTGGGCACGTCGACCGCGAGCCGATTGATGGAGGAGGCGGCGCGCCTGCGGACGGTGACGGAGACCGACCGGGCCGTGGAAGCGGTCTGGGACTCCGAAGGAGGGCATGAGGCCCGCTGTCCGACCGCACGTCCACGGATCCCCGCGGTCACCGCTGCGATGCTGAATGAGCCCAAGGGGATGTGAGGACCATGGAGATCTTCGTGACCGCACTCGTGATCCTGGCGATGATCGCTCTCGGGGTGCTCCTCATCCACCTGCTCAACTCGCAGCACGGCGACCGCGTCGCCGCCTTCCACTACGGCCGCTCGGGGTCGGCTGTCCCGGGACCGGGGCCGTCGGCTCCGCGCAAGGCCCGCGGCCGGGCCGTAGCGAGTGGCACCGGTGACCGCCGTGACCACCGCGACGGGGGACGCGGGCGGCTCCGGCTCCGGCGCCGCACCCGGAAGGGAGTGGGATGAGTCCGGGTGAGCCCCCTTGCTCCCTGTCAGGTCTGGCTGACACCGGCAGTCGGCCGGCGCTCCCCGGCACCACGGTTCTGCGGATGGAGACGACACCCGAGCGCACGGGGAACGTTCGATGGCGTGGTGGCCGCAAGACGCCGGGTCGTCTGGGCGTGGCAGGGTCGTACCGGCTCTCCCGGCCCGTCACCGAACCGGCCGAACCGATGGCATGGCCCGGAGCCACGGGCGCCCGAGCCCCTGGACCCCCGGTACCCGGGCCGCTCCGCATGTGACAGGCTGCGGCCTCTCTCGGCCAACCGCCTGTCCGGCGCACGAACTGCGTTTCTCACAGGGCATTCCGGACCTCGGCGGCACACCACGGGTATGCCGGACCGGCCGTTCCCCCGGGTCACCGCGCGCACCCGGCGTCTCGGCGGCACGCCACCAGGGCCGGACCGGCCCTGCCGCGCGGCGCTCTCCGACGGGTCGTTCGAACCGAGAAGCCATGGCCCTTCCACAGCTGAACGTCTACCGGCACGACCACCACACCCGTGCTCTGATCACCCTCGCGGGAGACATCGACCTGGCCACGGCCCCGCTGGTGCGCGCCGCACTGGCCGAGTGCCTGTACGACGGCATCCGCACTGTCGACGTCGACCTCACGGCGGTCACCTTCTGCGACGCGAGCGGACTCAGCGCATTCCTCACGGCACCGTCCTTGCCACCGAGTCCGGAGCGACCCTGCAACTGCGCTGTCCGCCCCAGATCATGGCCGGCGTCATCGAGATCACCGGCTCCGGCTTCCTGCTCCGCGCGATCAACGCCGCTCGTGCACTGTCGTCTCGGGTCCCCGTTGCCGCGGGCGGTGCGCTGTGACGCCCCCGCCCCGGCGGGAACAGCCGCCGCGGAGCGAGGGAAGCACACCACTCCCCGCGAACGCGGTACGACTTCGCCGCCTGAACCGCTGGCAGGCCGAGACGCCGCGGGAGGACCTGGCCGATCCGTACGTGGAGTCCTCCCTGGCGCGGCCCGGCGAGGAGTACGTTTTCGCGATCACTGAGATCGTGGTGCACCTTCATACGAAGGACCAGGACCAGGACCAGGACCTCGCCCGCCGGCTCCAGCCACGCCTGCTCGCCGACCACCATGCCTCGCTCGGGGTCACGTTGGTGGACCAAGCCGACTCCGCGGCCTTCGATGCCTTCCGGTCGTGGGGATGGCAGGACATCGGGGCGATCCGCCGCCCGTCGACCCCGGCTGTGCCCATCGGCCCGACTGATGAACAACGGACGGTCGGTCCGAAGGCCGGCGCCGACCGCGTACATGGCCTGCAGGCGTGACAAGCCACCAGCCCGTGGCGGCCACTGGCGGCTGGGGCGGCGTTGAGCCATACACGGGCGACAAACTCAGTCCGGGACGGTCAGGTGGTCGGCGGTGCCGCCGCGCCACTCGATCAGGAAGAGCGTCGCGTCGTCGCTGGTGTGCCCGCCTCGTTCTTCCTTGAGGGTGTGGGAGAGCCGGCGAAGCTCTCCCCGTAGTCCCTCTCGCACCGGCTGCATGCTGTTGATGCAGTTGATGAGCCGGTCCTCGCCGAAGGTCTCCCCGGCGAGGTCGCGCTCCTCGATGACGCCGTCCGTGTAGCACAGCACGCGATCACCGCGCTGGAGTTGGCGCTCGCTGATCTGAGGACGTTGGCCGCCGAAGCCGATCGGCAGGGTGGTCGGGCTCTCGAGCCGCCCAACGACCTGGTGGTCGCGGATCAGCAGTGGAGCCGGGTGGCCCGCGTTCACCCACAGCAGGCGGCCCGTCTGAGTGTCCAGATCCATCATCTGGGCCGTGACGAAGCGGTCGGGCCCGAACTGCTGGGCGATGGCCTGGTCCATGAAGGCGTACTTCTCGGACAGGTCGACCTGGGCGCGCCGGGCGTGCCGGTAGGCGCCGACGGCGACGGTCGCCATCGTGGCGGCCTCCAGGCCGTGGCCCATCGCGTCGAACACGGCGGCGTGCAGGATCGTGTCGTTGAGGGCGTAGTCGAAGCTGTCACCGGCGATGCTGTAGGCGGGTTCGAGGATTCCGGCGACCGCGACCTGCGGCACCGCCATCACCAGCGGCGGCAGCAGAGACCACTGCATCTCCGCCGCGACGCTCATGGGTTCCCGGCGTCTGGCCTGGAAGAACTGGTCGGTGTAGCTGTGCTTGGTGACGATCATGTCGGCTACCAGGCCGGCGAGCCTGCCCAGCAGGCGCCGGTCGTCGTCGTCGACGGTGTCCAGGGTGACGGCCAGCACCCCCACCTGGTCGCTGCCGTCCAGCATGGGCAGGTACATCCGGACGTCGTCCGCCTGCTGGACCTCGACGGTGGTCGCCTTGAGGAAAGCCCTGCCGGCGGGGGAGTCAGCGATCGGCTCGGGCCCGCCGACCAGCAATCCCCTGCCCGGCAGCGGCGCCAGCAGTTCCTGTCCGTAGTCCTGCAGCAGGATCGACACGTCGCGGCCGCCGATCCTGGCCACCTCCTCCGCGACCAGGGGAGCGATCAGCTGCGGCGGCATCTCGTGGGCCCGGTCCAGCAGCAGGCCCAGCAGCCGCTCACCGAACCCTTCCGACCGGTCGGGCATGCTCCGACGAGGCTGCCGGTCACCTTCCGCCATGACCCACCTCCCCTTCCAGCGTCCCGGAGCGGCCACTTGCGCGCATCCGGAGAGGGGCACCGTGAGCCCTCCCCGTCGAGCACAGTTCGTACAGACTGCCGCCGCAGATCGGCCCTACGGGGCCATTACGCCGACTGCGGCATGTCAACGCGGTCGGCTGGTGGGGTCGCCGCCCGTCTGCTGCGGGCACGGCCTGGAGTACAGGGCGTCGTGCGTTATCGGATGGGGCGGTGACGGGAGCGCTGGGACCAGCGCACGGCGGTGAGGCCCAGTGCGGTCACGAGGACCAG
>NZ_JBEOVF010000124.1:0-4948 GCF_040295365.1 Streptomyces sp. NPDC002838
CGACGGAACCTGGGAGCGGGTCTTCACCGCGCTGATGGCCCAGGCCGACGCCGACGAGGACCTCAACTGGGCCGTCTCCGTGGACTCCACCATCGCACGCACGGCGTCGGTCTTCCCGGCTGGGACGGCCGGGCGGCGCCCGCCCTTGTTGCCTTTCGCCTCGGCAGCCCGCAGCCCGTCTAGGTCAGCTCCCGCTGGAGATCTCGCTGGAGTTCGCCGGCGGCGGCGGGGGTCTGCACCATGAACTTCACGGTGGACAGCAGCTCGCCGGTGCGGGGGTGGCGGGCGGTGAGGTCCATCGCGGAGAACGCGCCGGCGTGGATGCGCTGGGCGAGGCGGTCGCGGTGAAGGACGTCAAGCACGTCGAGGATGTGCCCGGTGCCGCGTACGAGGCGGAACATCTCGGAGATGGACGGTGTCGCCCGGCCGCGCGTACGTCAGCAGCTCGCCGAACTTCGGGCGCTTCAGCGGGTGGAGGCGGCTGGAGGTGCCGGCTTCCTCCTCGAAGGCGACCGGGGTGTCGATCCCGGCCTCGTCGAGGACGAGGTTCTGGCGGTCGGTCGACTGCTGGTCGGTCGACACCCGCTTGTAGACCAGATTGGCCACGCTCTTCCTCGCTTCTGTCGGCGACATCGGACCTGCACTGTGAGGCCCCGAAGAGTTCGGGTTCATTGGACGCCCGCCGCGCCTGTCGTCATTCGTTCGGTTTCCGACACCGACATTTGTCCAGCGCGCCCCCTGGAGGCGCGGCCGTTTCGGTGGATCACGTTTGCTGCCACGGGCTGGGCAGCGCCGGAACGCCGACGAGCGACGCTTGGCTCACGTTGCGTAGTTGGCGAGCGAGGGTTCCAGCAGGCCGAAGGCGCTGTCCGCCTCCGCGATGACAGTGGCGGAGATCCGGGCGTTGTCCTGGCCGGTGAGGGTGAGTTCCTGGATGCGCTGGAACAGGGTGCGGTGCACGGCGCCGAGCAGGGCGGCGGCGGTGCGGGGGGTGATGTCGCCGCGGGGTGCGCCGGTGGCGTCGGCCAAGGCGTCTGCCAAGGCGGCCTCTCGCAGGTCGTGCAGGTCGCGCAGTCGGGCGGAGAGGGTGGGGCTGTCGGCGATCATGCGGGCGAAGTCGGGGCCGGAGAACCCGGCGACCGGGTCGGCGTCCGTGGCGGCGTCGGCGAAGGCGCGGCGCAGGGCCGACAGGGCCGACTCGCCGGCCTGACGGCCGGTCACCGTAGCGGCCAGGGAGGCGGTGAAGGCGTCCTGGTGGTCCAGGGCCAGGTCCTCCTTGTGTGGGAAGTAGTTGGTCACCGTCTTCTTCGCCACCCGCGCGGCGGCGGCGATCTCGGCGATGGTGGTCCGCTCGAAACCCTGGGCGAGGAACAAGCCGGTGGCGACGTCGGAGATGAGCTGCCGGGTCTCCTGCTTCTTCGATTCCCGCAGGCCGGCAGGGGGTGCGGACGAGGTGGCGTCAATAGTCATGGAGTAATCTTACCCTCATGGCATTTTTATGTTGACACCCTCAAAGGGGCTAGTCTAAGTTTACGTCCGTCGTAAGTTTCCTACGAAGCGAAGAACGGAGTGTGCCCATGCTCGAACCCCGCCCTGCCGCCGTTCGGATCGCGCCCGTCAAGATCGGCCCGGTCCTGACCGAGCGCGACAACCGCGCCCCGGCTCTGCCCCGCGGAAGGCAGCGTCCCGCCCGCGTTCTGCCCGCACCCGCCCGTCGGGTCCCCCCGAAGGCCCGCAATCTGTCGCGCCGCTCCGGTTACTGACCTGCACTCACCCGGCACCCGTACCTCCGCCTCCCGGAAACCACAGAGGAGAATCACCTTGCAGATCACCGCCTCCACCGTCTCGCTCACCGTCGACGACGTCGCCGCGTCCCAGCGGTTCTTTACCACCCACCTCGGCTACACCGAGCAGGCCGCCGCCGACGGCTTCGCCTCCCTGACACGCCAGGATGCGGCCGTCGACATCGTCCTACTCGCCCGCGGCAACCAGGTGCTGCCGGCCGACCAGCGTGACCAGCACGCCTCCGGCCTGATCCTCGCCTTCACCACCGCCGACATCCAGGACGAGGAGAAGCGGCTGCGCGCCGAGGGCCTGACGATCACCATGCCGCTGCGCGAGGAGCCCTGGGGCGAGCGACTCTTCCAGATCACCGATCCCAACGGAGTCGTGGTCCAGTTCGTCGAGTGGACGACGCCGAACGCCTCCTGATCACGCGACTGCGGCCAGCAGGGATCCGTCTCGGTCGGCCCGCCGCCACCGACCAACACGAATGACCAATGAAGGGTTTTCCATGCGCAAGCTCGTGTACTGCGTCGCCACCACGCTCGACGGTTTCATCGCGGGTCCCGACGGTTCTGACCCCACCGGCCCCGGCGGCTTCTGGTCCCCTGCAGAGAGCTACATCCAGCACCTCGTCGACGAATACCCCGAGACTCTGCCCGGGCCGGCCCGGGCCGGACTCGGCGTCACTGCCGAAGGCACCCGATTCGACACCGTCGTCGAGGGGCGCAAGAGCTACGAGATCGGCCTCGCGGCCGGCGTGGCCAATGCCTACCCCCACCTCAGGCACCTCGTCTTCACCCGGACACTGACCGAGAGCCCGGACCCCGGTGTCGAGCTCGTCGCCGACGACCCGGTGGCAACGGTGCAGAAGCTGAAGCGGATCGACGGGAAGGACATCTGGCTGGTCGGTGGCGCGGAACTGGCTGGCGCACTGTACAGAGAGGTCGACCGTCTGGTCATCAAGCTCAGCCCGCTTACCATCGGCTCCGGCATACCGCTCTTCGGGCGGGCCGCAGGCTTCGCACCAGGCCTCTGGGAGCTCAGCGACCATACCGTCCTCCAGGGCGGAGCGGCCTTCCTCACCTATGACCGGCGCCACGACACTCCGCAGGGTGCCGACAAGTAGACGAAGGGGATGCATCGCTTGGGGGCCTGTGCTGCGGCGACCCGCGCTGCAGCACAGGCATACCGGACGTGACAGGTGTCCGCGTACTACCTCATCTGCAAAGGGTGCGGATCCTCTCCAGCCCCGCCGGACCGGCGTGAGCACTGGCTGCCCGCGTCGGCCAAGGAGCTTTTTGAATTTCTTCTGCGTCAGCTCGGCGAACCACCGCTCCACAGGTTCAGCCAGGACGAACTCGTGGGCGTGAAGTGGAGACGGAAGCGTGGGCGGGCCAGCGCTGGGCCGTCGTGCGGCGACGCACCCAGCCCTCCAGCACGGCTCGCTGGGCATCGGTCACCGACAACGGCGGAATTCTTCGGACCCGGACGACTCATACCGAACCAACGGTCGGAGATCGCCGACGCGTTCATGGGGCAGTCGTTGATGTTGTCGGCCGGCTGGAGTCAGGGTGCACGGAGACACCGGACGGCAGGGCCGTATCCTGAGGCAGGCGACGCAGGCACTGCCGATGCGTCGCAGCCGTCCGTCGCCGCCGGGCGCCGCCCACGCCGAGTACCGGGTACCCGGCAAACGATCAGGAGTTGATCAGTGATCAGTTTGGCCGCAGTGGGGGGAGTGGCCCTGGTTGAATTGGGCATGGCCCTGACTCCCGGACCGAACATGATCCACCTCGCCTCCCGCGCGATTACCCAAGGCCGCAGGGCGGGCCTGGTCAGCCTGAGCGGGACCGCCGTGGGATTCCTGTGCTATCTGCTGGCCGCGGCCGCTGGCCTGTCCGCGTTGTTCGCCGCCGTGCCGCTGGCGTTCACGGTGGTCAAGCTCGCCGGGGCCGCCTACCTGGCCTACCTGGCCTGGGACATGCTCAAGCCCGGTGGCCGCTCACCCTTCGCTCCCGCCCGGGACCTGCCTCCCGTCTCCGACGCCCGCCTCTTCTCGATGGGGCTCCTGACCAACCTGCTCAACCCCAAGATCGCTCTCCTGTACGCAGCTCTTCTGCCCCAGTTCATGGATCCGCAGGCGGGTCCGGCCTGGGCGCAACTGCTGCAGCTCGGTGGTGTGCAGATCATCGTGGGGATCTCCGTGAACGCTCTGATCATGCTGGGCGCAGCACGGGTGTCGGGGTTTCTGGCTGCCCGGCCCCGCGTGATGACCGCTCAGCGGTTCGCGGCAGGCGGCTTGCTCGGTGTCTTCGCGCTGCGCACAGCCCTGTCCCGTACGCCTGTCTCGGCCTGAGCCATGCACGTGCGCCTGCGAGACCGGTGCTGTGATCGGACGGACACGTCCCAGTAGTGCTTCGTTACCGGTAGTTCGCAAAATCCGGCGGTAGAGGTCAATGCCGTGTCCGGTGGTGACCGCGTCGATCAGGGCTTGGAGCTCGGAGGGTGGGTCCTTGTCCGTCCAGGCTTGCCACCACCGGTTGAGGGTGATGGCGGGGGCGAGCCAGGAACGGATGGTTCGTAAGGCCCTGGGCCAGCAGGGCTGGTGGGACGGGGCCGGGCCCTCTCTCTGGCCCCTCGTCGGGGCAGGGGTCCGGTGCGGTGGCATCCAGGGGTCCGGGTGGGGTGAACCACTGGTTCCAGCAGAAGGAGAAGGCGCAGTTGACCAGGGTCTGGTGGCGGCGGATGGCGCGGTCGGAGCGGACTTGGAAGTCGGCCCAGCCGAGTTCGTCCTTGATCTGCTTGTAGCTCTGCTCGATCCACGGCCGCAGGCCGTAGAGGCGGATGATCTCGGCCAGGTCGGCCGGCGGGTGCAGGCCCGTGGTGACATGGGGTATGTCGGGGTGGGGCAGGTTGGTGGCCAGGTACCAGGTGGCCTTTTCCGGCAGGGTGGCTGGGTCGGTGGTGGCCACGACCAGTCGGCAGGGTGAGTCGGGGCCGTAGCCGCCCAGGCGGGCATCGGCGGCCCACCAGGTCTCGGTGTGCCCGTCGCGGAAGTGACGCTCCACGGGTGTCCAGTCGCCGGGACGCTTGGCATCGCGCCAGGTCAGGGCGTGGGCCGCTTCGATGGGGGTGTGCGGCTGGTCGGCCGGAGCCCAGGTGC
>NZ_JBEOVF010000125.1:0-3686 GCF_040295365.1 Streptomyces sp. NPDC002838
CGTACTCACCCGAGAGACTCTCTCGCGGCTTTCCTCCGGGCGCTTCCCTTCGGTCTTGCGTTTCCGACTCTATCAGATCCTTTTCCGATCCGATTTCCTCGGCGCTTTCCAGGTTCCCGCTCTCGCGTTTCCCTTTCCGGCGTTCCCAACATTATCAGAACTTTTGAGCCGGACTGACCGGCCATCCGTTTCCGATTCATCGGGAAGGGGGCTTCTTTGAAATCAATGTTCTTGAAGCCGACAGACACTCACCGCTGCCGAACCGGGACCACACCCAGCTCCAGACAACTGTTTGAATCTACCTCCCCATCCGCTCCGTGTCAACGGCTCCGGTGGGGCGAAGGAGAGACTAGCAGCTCAGCCAGGTGCTCTGCACATCACGCGGCCGTCGGGACAGCGGCGCTGCGTTCGGCTGCCTCGACGTCGCCCGTGTCGCCGGCGCGTGCCGCACGGCCGCCCAGGATGTAGACGTACGCGAGGAAAGCCAGCTCGGCGGCGATGCCGATGCCGATGCGGGCCCAGGTGGGCAGGCCGGACGGGGTGACGAAGCCTTCGATGGCGCCGGAGATGAACAGGACCAGCGCGAGACCTATCGCCATGCCCACGGCGGCTCGGCCCTCCTCGGCCAGGGCTGAGCGTCGGGTGCGCGGGCCCGGGTCGATCACGGTCCAGCCGAGGCGCAGTCCTGTGCCGGCGGCGACGAAGACGGCGGTGAGTTCAAGCAGGCCGTGCGGGAGGATGAGGCCGAGGAAGGTGTCGAGGCGGCCGGCCGAGGACATCAGGCCGAAGCCGACACCGAGGTTGAGCATGTTCTGGAAGAGGATCCAGAGGACCGGGAGACCGAGGAAGACGCCGAGGACCAGGCACATGGCGGCGGCCTGAGCGTTGTTCGTCCAGACCTGGGCTGCGAAGGAGGCCGCGGGGTGGCTCGAGTAGTACGTCTCGTACTGGCCACCGGGGCGGGTGAGCTCGCGCAGTTCGCTGGGGGCGGCGATGGTGGCCTGTACCTCTGGATGGGTGCCTATCCACCAGCCGAGGAGGGCCGCGACGGCGCTGGACAGGAGCGCGGTGGGTACCCACCAGTGGCGCGACCTGTAGACAGCGGCCGGGAAGCCGTGTGTGAGGAAGCGGGTGACATCGTGCCAAGAGGCGCGTCGGGTACCTGTGACGGTACTGCGCGCGCGTGCCACCAGTTGGCTGAGCCGACCGGTCAGCTGCGGATCGGGGGCGCTCGACTGGATCACGGAGAGGTGCGTGGCGGTGCGCTGATAGAGAGCGACGAGTTCGTCTGCCTCGACGCCGGTGAGGCGGCGCTGGCGCCGGAGCAGGGCGTCGAGGCGATCCCACTCGGCTCGGTGGGCGGTGACGAAGACGTCGAGGTCCATCGGTTTGCCTGCTCCTCGGCTGCTCGTCGGCGGTCCGTCGTAAGGATCAGCTTGTCGTACTGCGGCGCGATGCGCCCTCAGCTTGGCAGACTGGCCGTTCTTGAAGCGGGCCAGGGGAAGGACGGCGGGCGTGAGTGAGCTGGTGACGGGCGAGGCGGTGGCGCTTGAGTTGCGCCCTGCGAGGCTGCCCAGCAGGGCCTTGGCCGTGCTGATCGATCTGGCTGTGGCCATGACCGCGTATATAGCCGTGACCATCGCGCTGGTGGCATCGACCTCTTCTCTGGACGAGGCGGCGCAGATCGCGCTGTCGATTGCCGCGTTCCTTCTCGTGCTGGTGGGCGGGCCGATCGCGGTCGAGACGCTGAGCCATGGGCGTTCGCTCGGGAAGATGGCGTGCGGGCTGCGCGTGGTGCGGGACGACGGCGGGCCGATCCGCTTTCGGCACGCGCTGGTGCGAGGGGCGATCGGTGCAGCGGAGATTCTGATGACGTTCGGGGTCGTCGCCTGTATCGCTTCGCTCGTGTCGGCGAGGGGACGGCGGCTCGGTGACGTGTTCGCCGGGACCCTGGTCGTACGGGAACGGGTGCCGGTCGCGCCGACGGGCTTCCTGCCTCCGCCGCCGCCCTGGCTGGCCGGGCGTTTCTCGGGACTTGATCTGTCGGCGGTTCCCGACGGCCTGTGGCTGGCGATCCGCCAGTACCTGACGCGGATGCAGCAGCTGGATCCGCAGGTCGGCTGGGGCATGGCGGAGCGGCTCGCCGCCGACCTCGCGGCTCGTACGGGGGCTCCGGTGCCGCAGGGCGTTCCGCCGACGGCGTTTCTGGCGGCGGTGCTTCAGGAGCGGCAGGCCCGGGAGGCTCGGAGGGCCTTCGGGAGCGGTGCGGCCGGGGGTGGCCCGTCGGCCGGTGGCGTGGCCGCGAGTGGTGCGCCGGGGACGAGTGGTGCGCCGGGCATGTACGGGCCTACGGGAGCACAGCCTGCGGCGTACCCTCCTCCGTCCGCCGCGCATGTCGCGGGAGCGGTTCCGACGGGAGGTCGACCTGCGGCTTCGGCAGGCGGCCAGGTTCCGCCTCCGGCAAGTGGTCAGGCTCCGGCTGCCCCAGGCGGTCAGCCGGAGGGCCGGATGGGCGGCGAGCCCAAGGCCCCGGTTCAGCAGCCACAGCCTTCAGCGGTGAAGGAGACGCCGTCTCCCGATCGTCGCGGCACCGGGTTCGTACCCCCGGCGTAGCTCTGAGCGAGCCACCCAGGCCGGATCCAGGCGGAGCCGCCGGATGCCGTTCAGACGAACACCGACGGCGGCGAGTCGAGGTCCTCCAGCTCGACTCCGGGTGCTGCCAGCACCACGTCGCCGGCGATGTGAACGGTGTGCTGCTCGCCCGTATCCAGGGCTGTGACCTGGTATTCGTCCACGGTCAGAGGGCCGTTGTCAGTGGCGTGTGCTTCTCTTTTCAGCAAGGCCCAGGACTGGTCCACGGTGCGCGGGGCGAGGACCGGGTCCGTGAAGGCGACCAGGCGTACGCGGGTTGCCGAGCCGGAAGCGGTGAGGCGCAGGAGACGGGTGGTGGCGATGAGGAATGCGGGGGATGTGCCGGTGAAGGCGTGGGCGCGGACATTGCCTTCCGTGGCATGCGTGCCGGTGGGGTCGGTACGGACCCAGGTGACGCCGTCGAGGGCGGCGCCGCGTACCTGCCAGCTCGCGGCGTGGAGTTCGAGGCGGATGGGGCGGCCGAGTTCGTCGAGGGTGAGATCGACGGAGCCGCTGTGATCGCCGGCGGGGGTGGTCAGCTGAGAGACGTAGCGCCAGCCGGAGGGGCCGGGGGCGCAGTGGAAGTGCTCTTCCGCGAGGGGGGTGTGATCGTGCGGATCGTGGAGCGAATAACGGCCGCGGGGCATGGGGGTCCTGGTCTTGACGGGCTGTTCCGGACGCCTTGACAGGCTGGTTCAGTCTGTACGACGGCTGAGCCGGTGGTACGACGGCCGGGCCGACCAAAGGGGCAGGCCCCCGGCACGGGGGTGCGGGGGCCTGCCTCGGCGGGACTGCCGCTGCGGGAGCGCGTCAGTGCACGGACGTGCTCCACGCGAGCGGGTTGCGGTCGGACTCCGTAGCGCTCAGTAGCGGTAGTGGTCCGGCTTGTACGGGCCGTCGACCTCCACGCCGATGTACGCGGCCTGCTCCGGGCGGAGCGTGGTCAGCTTCACGCCGAGTGCGTCCAGGTGGAGACGGGCGACCTTCTCGTCCAGGTGCTTGGGCAGCACGTAGACGTCGGTCGGGTACGCGTCGGGCTTGGTGAACAGCTCGAT
>NZ_JBEOVF010000126.1:0-3489 GCF_040295365.1 Streptomyces sp. NPDC002838
TGGCGGAGCCACCTGGCCCTCCGCACCGTGCGGCGAGCGTGCGTGCCGGGCGTCGCGACGCTGCGGAGATCCATCAGAAGGGCCCTAGGGCCGCGCGTCCTGGAGACGGTGCGCAGCCCCCGCGTCGGCGTCGGCAGCCCCGCAGGGCGGCATGGGGCAATGCGAGCCCGTGCCGACCGGCACCCTGGACGCTACGACTGCAGACCGGGCGTCTGGGATCGATTCAACAAGTCAGGGGCATGCCGCATTGGGTCCGTGTGACGGGGAAGCCGCCGTGCGGCGCGTATGCGGGCCAGACGCGTCGTGAGCGTGGCACAGTTGGCTTTATTCACGACTCGTGACGGCGGTTGTACACGGGTTTGGGAGGCGCCCGTTTCCACGGTCGGGTGATGTTCACGAGTTTTGAAGGCAGTGGGGGGCTTGCCAGGACAGCATCGGAGTGTTCCCGGCGAAAGGGCCCTGGTCATGCCGCAGATGTCGAAGGTCGAGCTGTACGCGGCGATCCGGCGGGACCACCGAGCCGGCATGACGATGCGGGAGTTGGAGCGCAAGCACAACGTTGCCTGGCGGACGGAGCGCAAGGCCCTGGACTCGGCCTGGCCGGAGCCATGCAAGCCGCTGCCGCCGCGGCCGTCGGCGCTGGGTACAAGGCGGTGATCGACGGGATCCTGCGGGCGGACCTGGACGCACCGCGCAAGCAGCGGCACACGGTCACCCGGATCTTCCACCGGCTGATCGAGGAACATGGCGCCGACGAGGGTTATGGGAGCGTTCGTGGAACGGTCAGTGTGACTGTTCCACGAACGGAGCCCCCAGAGGGCTGTGGGACGTGCGAGGAGGAGACCTCAAGCGGGCAGTTTCGTGTCGATGACGAAGCTGATTTCGATGACCTGGCCGGGCAAGGTCAGTTCAGTGATGCCCAAGACCGTGCTGGCCGGGCGGTGGTCGCCGAAGTACCCCAGGTTGCCCTCCGCCGTCGCCGCGGCATTCTGCCGCAGGTTCACCACGTACAGGGTCTGCGAGACGACCTGGTTCCGGGTGGCGCCGTAGTGGTCCAGGACCTTATCCATGTTGGCGTAGGTCTGCTTGAGCTGGGCGGCGAAGTCGCCCGCGTAGAGGAACTCGCCTGCCTCATCGAACGAGAGCTGTCCAGAGACGTGGATCAGCTCGCCGGACTTGATCGCCTGTGAGTAGCCGAAGTCGCTCTCGGCCGGCACGTTGTAGTTGAAGGCATCAATGGTGGCCACGGTGCTCGCCCTTCCGGTTTGCTCTCTTGTAGTTACTCGGAAACTATAGGAGAGTGACGGTTGACCTGGAAGAACGCACTTTTCGGTGACTGAGGAACCTGATGGTGACCAAGCAACTACTCAAGGGCCTGCCCGAGGACGCTGACCTGCGGCGCGCAGACTCCCTGGCGCGGGAGATCTTCTCGGACGTTGCCAACAAGTGGGCGCTCCTGATCATCGAGGCGCTCGGCGAGCGCACCCTGCGCTTCAGCGAGCTGCGGAACGAGGTCGAGGGCGTCAGCCACAAGATGCTCACCCAGAACCTGCGCATGCTGGAGCGCAATGGCCTGGTCGACCGGAAGGTGCACCCCACCGTGCCGCCGCGAGTCGAGTACACCCTCACCGAGCCGGGCCGGGCCCTGCGCACCGCGGTCGACGCCATATGCGGCTGGACCCACCAGCACCTCGGTCACATCGAGAGTGCACGCGGCCGTTTCGACGCCTGACGGGCACGCAGCGACACCCTCGCGCGTTGCGCGATTCCTTTGATCGGTCTCACGTGATCGGGCTACCGAGCCATCCTGTGCCACAGGTTCAGAAACAGACATCTCAACAGGCGGCGGACCGTCCCATGGACTTGCTGCTATTTCTCGTGAACATCCACGAGGCTCAAGATCACCAACTGCTGCCCAAACCGGTAGACAAACGCTGCTGTTTGAAGTGAACGAAGCCACACAGTCGCCGTCCCCCTTGAGAGCGGGCGGCGTGGCATCAAGAAGCGTCACGTCGAGCACTGATTCGCACGGCAGTCCGCGTCGGTGTGGTGTGCCGCTGTCGGCCACGGCATCGCCCTGACGATACGGAGGAAAGGTGTCCGTGGAGGTGGACCCATTTCGCTGCGCCGACCTGCCTTCTCCCGGCATCCCGAAGCCGGGGCCTGCTCCCGGACGCCACACGGTCACCGAGGAAGGGACCGCAGCACGGTTCCTCGGTGACGCAACCGCCCGGACCCCGTTCGGCATGATCTCCGACTCTGTGACGCCGGGGAAGGCGGGCACGGGCACGCTCCCCGACAACAAGGGCCGCAGCCCATCGTGACCCGTTCTTCCAGGCCGCGTGTCGGGCCCGCCCCCTGAGGGCTGCCCATCAAGCAGCCCACAGTGCCAGGGCCGGCTTTGCCTGACCGGGCCGCAGGTCAGGGAAGGAGCAACCCGGCTTGCCGGTCGTCCACGGCTGCGTGAGCGTGGGTGATCGGAGAGTGACGAGGAACGGAGATGCGGGATGGCCGGTGTGCTCCAGCGCCTGGCACGGCCCGTCTGGCAGGGAGCCGGGCGGCTGACCACACCGTTGCTGCCGGACGACTTCCTGACGGTCGTCGATCCCTTGTGGTCGGCCAGGTGGCCGGCGGGCCGAGTGGAGGCGGTCCGGGCTGAGACGGCGGACGCGACGACGCTCGTGGTGCGGGCGGGGCGCGGCTGGTCGGCGCAGTGTGCGGCCGGGCAGTACGTGCCCGTGGGAGTGGACGTCGACGGCGTACTGCACTGGCGGACGTACTCGATCACGAATCCGCCGGACGGCTCCGGGCGTTTCGCGATCACAGTACGGGCGATCCCGGATGGGCGGGTGTCGTCGTACCTGGCCCACCGGGTGAGGCCCGGGGAGACCTTGCGCCTTGGTCCTGTCCAGGGGGACTTCGTGCTGCCGGATCCGCCGCCCGCGCGTCTGCTGTTCCTGACCGGCGGTATCGGCGTCACTCCCGCGGTGGCCATGCTGCGCGCGCTCGCCGGGCGTACGGGTCCCGGCCCGGACACCGTGCTGGTGCACAGCGTGCCGGACACCGATCGGATGGTCTTCGGCGGTGAGCTGCGTGCCATGGCCGCCCGAGAGAGCTGGCTGACGCTGCACGAACACCACACCCGCCGGGAAGGGCGGCTGGATCGGGCACGCCTGGACGCGCTGTGCCCCGACTGGCCCGAGCGCGAGACCTGGACCTGCGGACCGGAAGGGCTACTGGCGTTCGCAGAGCGGACCTGGCGCGACGCGGATACCCGGCACCGGCTGCACCTGGAGCGGTTCCGGCCACCGTCGCCGGCCGTGCCGGACAGTGGATCGGGCGGGCGCGGCGGGCGGGTGCGCTTCACCCGCAGCGGTGTCGAGACGGACGCCGGCCCGGCCACGCCCCTGCTGGTCGTGGGCGAGGCGGCGGGTGTCGTCATGCCGAGCGGCTGCCGCATGGGCATCTGCCACAGCTGCGTCAGCCCGC
>NZ_JBEOVF010000127.1:0-3418 GCF_040295365.1 Streptomyces sp. NPDC002838
AAGGACTCCTCTTCGGACGGTGGGGGCACGGTCGTCAACAGCGGTGAGAAGATCACGCAGATGATCTCCGGCGACACGTGGAAGCAACTGGCCAACGACATCGTGAACTGATCCCGGATTCGTGGAGTCCCTGAAGCCAGGCTTATGATCCTGGCCCGAAGGAGAACCACGAGCAGTGACAGCACCAAGCCTGAGATGAACGGCTCGCCGACGTTCCTGCTGGACGGCGTGGACCGCTTCGTCCAGGCCGGAGCGGTGCCGAGTGTGTCGTGCCGTCTGTATCGGGAGGCCGACGGCACGGTTGTCGACGTCCCTTGCGTGGCCGCGCTGCGCGAGGCCTTCACCGATACGGATCAGGCAGAGGCCGTCGCCCCCAGGGCTGCTGCGAGCCGGACGT
The DNA here is from genome assembly GCF_040295365.1 of Streptomyces sp. NPDC002838. Classification (NCBI taxonomy): domain Bacteria; kingdom Bacillati; phylum Actinomycetota; class Actinomycetes; order Kitasatosporales; family Streptomycetaceae; genus Streptomyces; species Streptomyces sp. NPDC002838. The sequence continues at coordinate 398 of NZ_JBEOVF010000127.1, forward strand.
TCTCAATGTAGTCGGGCGAGGCGGGCCGGGGACGCTACGCACCTCATGAGCGGGGTCTGCGTGCGGTGCACCAGGCGGTGTTGCGGCACGTCGCCGACATCGGAACACCACACGGATCCGACGCGCTGAAACCGGTCGCCGCACACGCGGGCCGGACGACCTGGGAGGTGCTGGCCCAGCGAAGCCCGCTCAAATGCCAGGGACGTCTCCATCCGGTGAGGCGGACTGTGCCTCCCTCGCCTCCAGCGTCGCCAAGAGTTCGTCCGACATCAGCGGTCGGCTGAAGTCCAACAGGTCCTGGGTCAGCGGAGCCGGCCGCAGCGTGCTGGCATCGAGGTTCACCATTCCTCGCGTTCCGCTGGCATGGACGGTCGCGCGGTCAGCAGACAGAATAACGAACTTGTACGTGAAACTCGTGCGCCCCACATGCTCGAGCCAGAACTGCACCTGGATCTCCCCGAGCCTGGTGATGGGGGCGTCATAGGTCAGTTGCATGGACCGGACGACCTGAATCATCTCGATGGGAGATCCCGAAGCACGACCAAAGGGGAAACCCTTTCGATTCAAGTAGCTGTTGAAAGCCCGTTCAAAGAGGAAGGGATACTTGTTGTGATGGACCATGCCGTACGCATCAAGATCTTCGAAGTGCACGGAAACCGCTTCGTACGTACCCACGGGAGCCTTGCTGTTGGCCGAAGTCATCCTGCATCCGATTGTGACAAATCGTTCAGTGGATCTGGCGCTCATTACGCGCACTCTGTATGAGGGCCGCGATGCTGTCCGCGTCGGCCCGTCTCGGCGGGGAGCGATGCAGTTGCCGACGGCACGCGACCACCCCGTCCCGTTGTAACGATACCAGCCGAGAAGCGGTTCATTGAGCCTTTTTCAACCTCAGATGGTGACGTCCCTGTGTAACGGAGGGGCGTGTGAACTGCCTCAGTAGAAGATGAGCGCGAGCAGCCCGCCAACGGCCATGAGCGCCAGCCCAGGCGCCCAGAACAGCGCGACATGAAACCGCTCTTCGGACGAGTCGATGTCCGATAGGACGCCGGTCTTGGCCCGAGTCGGCTTCCTGCGGTCGTACACGACCGGGACGACGGTGCCCACCGGCCCCCGTGGATTCGCTCCTACCTCCTCAAAGAACGGGGCATAACCCCGGGGCGAGCTCTCGGGAAGAAGGATCTTGTAGAACACATGGGGTCCGCTGCTGAGCCATTCCTCGCGTGGGGAGACCGCTTCACCCTCGACGCCGTGACGTTCCAGGTTCCGCAGCTTCAAGTACTCGACCAGACCGCCCGAGTTCGCGAAGCACAGCAGCGAGCCGATGCCCATCAGGACGAAACCCACGCCTGCGATGTTGCCCATTGCCCCCTGCCAGAACGTATTTCGCGGACGTCACCCAACGGGCTCGCGCTACTCAGCCATCGCCCCACAACCTGACGACACTCTGGGCCATTTGGCTCTGGTGGCCGTCAACGGCGAATCTCCTGGCAGATGGTCTCCCACCGAGATCAATCATACTTACCGGGAACTTCGCGTGCTCGTCCACCCGCCGGCGCTCAACGGTTCTCTTTCAACCTGCGCGTCCAAGCTGGCCGGTTGGGTGACGGAGGGCCGAGACCTGGTAGATGGAGTTTCGACCAAGAAAACCGTCTCCACCAGAGGTTGCATGTGCTTGTCTACCCGTCCGGCCTCGACGTGTCCACCTCTGCCCTTCGCTTCCTGTCCGTCCACCTGCGGTAACGCCGCCGCAATCTGCGCACCCGATGGCGACGCCTCCCCGCAGGCCGGCAGGCCCTGCTCGCCCTGGCCCACCTCCGCTGTGGGCACACCTATGCCCAACTCGCGGCCGGTTTCGGTGTCGGGACCACCACGGCCTACCGCTACGTCACCGAGGCGGTTGATGTCCTGGCTGCTCTCGCTCCGACGCTCGCCGAGGCGACCAGGGCGGCGTCGATGAAGGCGTTCGTCCTGCTGGACGGGACACTGCTGCCGATCGACCGGATCGCCGCCGACCAGCCCTTCTACTCAGGCAAGCACAAGAAACACGGCATGAACGTGCAGTCGTCGCCGATCCTTCCGGCCGCCTGCTGTGGGCCTCCCCGGCTCTGCCCGGGGCCGTCCACGACATGCGTGCGGCCCGCGAGCACGGCATCATCGACGCTCTCGGCGAGGCCGGCGTCGTCTGCTGGGCCGACAAGGGTCATCAGGGCGTCGGAGACCCGATCCGCGTGCCCTATCGCGGCCGGTGGGAGACGCTTTCCCCAGGTCAGCAGGCGGCCAACCGATCCCATGCGAAGATCCGAGCACTCGTTGAACAAGCCATCGCCGCTCTCAAAACCTGGCGCGTCCTCCGCAAGATCCGCTGCTCGACCACCCGGATCACGGGCCTCGTGAAAGCTGTCCTCTGCCTGATCCTGGCCAGCTCAGACTGAGTCTGGTTCACGTCCCCTTGACCGTGATCAGCAGTACGATCCCAGGCTCCTGTGGGCACGGGATTCCCTTGATGTGTAGCCCCGCCGATGTTGTACCAGTGGTTGAACCTGTTGCTGTACATAAAGTTGGGATCGACCTCGTCCAGGGCCAAGCCGGGCCTGCCATTACCGGTAGTTCGTTAAATCCGGCAGTAGAGATCAATGCCGTGTCCGGTGGTGACCGCGTCGATCAGGGCCTGGAGCTCGGAGGGCGGGTCCTTGTCCGTCCAGGCTCGCCACCAGTGGTTGAGGGTGACGGCGGGGGTCGGCCAGGAACGGGATGGCCCGTAAGGCCCTGGGCCAGCAGGGCTGTTGGGGCTGGCGGGACGAGGCCGGTCCCTCTCTCTGGCCCCTCGTCGGGGCACGGGTCCGGTGCGGTGGCATCCAGGGGTCCGGGTGGGGTGAACCACTGGTCCCAGCAGAAGGAGAAGGCGCAGTTGACCAGGGTCTGATGGCGGCGGATGGCGCGGTCGGAGCGGACTTGGAAGTCGGCCCAGCCGAGTTCGTCCTTGATCTGCTTGTAGCTCTGCTCGATCCACGGCCGCAG
>NZ_JBEOVF010000128.1:0-3359 GCF_040295365.1 Streptomyces sp. NPDC002838
ATCGAGCTGTTCACCAAGCCCGACGCGTACCCGACCGACGTCTACGTGCTGCCCAAGCACCTGGACGAGAAGGTCGCCCGTCTCCACCTGGACGCGCTCGGCGTGAAGCTGACCACGCTCCGCCCGGAGCAGGCCGCGTACATCGGCGTGGAGGTCGACGGCCCGTACAAGCCCGACCACTACCGCTACTGAGCGATCAGGAGGACACATGCACGACGAAGAACGGGAGCAGGAACGACACTTCACCGACCACGGGCAGGTCCCCGTCCTCCTTCTGGCCGGCGTGGACGACGATCCCGCCGAGCCGCACATCGTCAGGAGCATCGACTGACGGGCGGGGCGGGCGCCGTTCTCGACGACGCCGCCCCGCCCGTTCACGCACCCGGGCTGCCCGCCATGAGGTCCTCGTACCAGGAGGAACAAGCAGCGAAGCGCTTCTCGAACCCCGGGCCGGGGTCCAGCTCAGCCTTGTGCCAGATCCGGCCCGTGTCGTACCAGTGGTCCTCGGTGAGGAGGGCGTACTGGTGATCGGAGAGTCCAGGTAGCGCGTGGCGCACCAGGGTGCGGTGCTCCGCGCTCGGCACCCAGCGCGGTTCCGGCAAGCCCAGCAGTCCCTGCAGACGTACGAGAAGGCTCCCCATGGACAGCGGTCGGGGGTCGGCCACGTGATACGTCTCACCACCACCGTGCGGCCAAGGCCAACGCGCCAAGGTGACGATGACACGGGCCAGGTCCTCGACCGCGATCACGGAGTTCCTCGCCGACGCTCCTTTGGGCCAGGACGGCACCTGCCGCAGTACACGCACCAAGGTGGGCACGAACCAGCGGTCTCCCGCCCCGTAGACGAGGTGGGGACGCAGAACGGTCCCACCCGCGGCACGCACCTCATCCTCGGCCCGCAGACGCGACGTGCTGGCCGGTGAGGCCGGAGCGGGGTTCAACTGCCCCTCGTGGGGCCCGCGGTGGGGGCCTGCTCCGTAGACGGAAGCGGTGCTGACATAGACGAAACGCCGAACGCCATGTCGGTCGGCCTCCTCGATCAGGGCCCGCGTGCCCAGGTGGTTGACGCCCTCGCACTGCCGGACGTCGCGCCCTACGTAGCTGGCGGCATGAATCACCGTCCCGATCCCCGAGCAGATGCCGCGGAGGGTGGACGGGTCGCCCAGATCCCCGACCACATGCTGCACCTCGGCGGCTTCGGTCACCGCCTGAAGGGGTCTGCGTGACAGCACACGCAGAATGGGGGTGTTCCCACCTGCCGTACGCGCCCGGATCAGCTCTCTCAGCACGGCACTTCCGATGAATCCGGTGCCACCCACCACCAGGACCGCGTCGGCGTCAGTCCCCACAGCGACCCGCTCGAGGCCATTCCGTCTTCTCGGAACCACCGCAGTCATCGACAGACTCACTTCCCCGAGCCGTCATGGACGACGACCCGGCAGGTGGCCACCAGGGATTCGGCCTGGTGGAACTGGACGGAGAGCGAGTGTGTGTTTGACGTGCTCCTGTCAATCCCGAGCGTGGACACATGGCAGGGCGAGTCGAACTCCACGTACTTGTGGAATACGGCATCACAGCCGACAAGCAGCCCCTCCGGGAATCCCAGCGCGGCGAGAGCCGACTGGCGTGCCGCCTCCATCACGACCATGCCGGGGATGTGATCGAGGGGATGGTCGAAGAGCACGGGGTGGTCGGCGTCGGCTCGCAGCTCGCGCACTCCGTCGGTGGACCGCGCACTGAGTACGACGTCGAATTCGCAGGTCCTGCCGACGAGTTCGGGCATCATGCCATTTGGCAGATCGCGCGGCGCGGTCGCCCCCGCACGATCGCCCCGCAGCCGCCGGTAGATGGCCGGACTGACGACGTTCGCCGTCACGCTTCCGGATCCGATGGGCCAACCGTCGCGGTAGCCGACGACGTCATAGGCGTAGGCGGAGACGACGTTCTTGCGGCGCACCACGCTGTGGAGCCTGACATCCAGCACGACGTGCGCGGGCCCCCGCCCCAGTCTGGCGCTCTCCTCGGTGACGTCGAACGACATCGTGTTCGTGAGGAAGCTGAAACCCAAGGGTATGTCGAGGGCTTCATGCGCGAGCAGGAGCCCTACCTGACGAATCGATTCGGCGAACAGCATGGGGTCGTGCCAGCGGGCGGCGACGGCTCCGTAATAGCTGTGGCCCCGCGACCATTGGGCTCCCAACCGGAAGGTGTCCTCGCTACAGCGCCTGACCCCGGTCAGCAACACCTCGGAGATTGCTGCCCGGTGGACCAGCGCGCGGGGGACGGACTGTTCGAAGAGATCTTGTTCGGTGACCTCGGCCCGCATGAAATCGGGCCGGTCGGCTTGCAGAAGTGCAGTCATCCTCTAGCCTCCTGGCATCCGTGTCGAGCACGGCAATAGGGGGGTTGAGCAGGACAGACAGCGACAGCCGCATCGAGCGGCTGGTTCAAGCTTCGGTCAGAAGAATACTAGGCGACTGGTATTTTTTGGCAAGTAGGTGGAGGATGACCGTTGACGGAAGCCGCGGTGATCACCGGAAGGATGGAAGACCACCATCCGCGCCGCGGCAACAGGAGGCGACGTGGCGAGAACACGGCAAGAGCGAGCAGAGATCACCCGGCAGGCGATCCTCGACGGAGCGGCGAATGCCTTCGACGCGGCAGGCTTCGGCATCACCAGCCTGTCGGACATCGCCCAGCAGGCCGGCGTAACCAAGGGCGCCCTGTACTTCCACTTCCCCTCCAAGGAAGCGCTCGCCCAAGCCCTGATGACCGATCAGTTCGATGTCGCGTCAGTGCTCGAGGCAACTGAGCGGCCGGGCGTGCAGACCGCTATCGACCTCACGCATCGGATGGCGTACGACCTGCGCACCAGCGTGCGCGTCCGGGCCGGGATACGGCTGGTCATCGAGCTCGGCTCGTTCACGGATCCCAATCCGACGATCTACAACAAGTGGATCGAGACGGTACGAGATTTCCTTGCCCCTGCGCAGGGACGCGGCGACGTGAAGCCCGACGCCAACGTGACGGACGCCGCGGTCTACGTCGTCGGCGCGTTCGCCGGCGTACAGATCATGTCCCAGGTCCGGACCGGGCGCGAAGACTTGCATCAGCGCGTCGCCGACATGTGGACCTTGCTCCTGCCCGGGCTCGTTCCGGCACGAAGGATCTCCCGGTTCGATCCGACGGGATCCCCGGAATTGCGCGCCTCCCTGGGCCTGCCCGGCGGAGATCGGGAGGCGGTTGTCATCGGCTGATGGCTGCATGCCTCGCGGCGGGGGGGGGGGGGCGCCGCGGCGGCCCCCCGCCGCCGGCGGAGGCCGAGGTGGGCCAGGTTGCCTTGCAGCTGCGGGAGTTGG
>NZ_JBEOVF010000129.1:0-3151 GCF_040295365.1 Streptomyces sp. NPDC002838
ATCTCGAGACGGAGGCCAACCGCAACCCGGTCGAGGCATGGGACCTGCCCGGCATCGCCGGCCAGTACGAGATCTTCATCCGGCGGTGGAGCGGCTTGCTGCCCCGTATCAGCGCTGGTGGTGTCACCGGCGCCGCGGCGGTGCGCGCCCGCACCGAGGTGATGAACACCTATCGCCATTTCCCGGTGCTGGACCCCCTGTTGCCCATTGATCTGCTGCCGGCCGGCTGGCCTCGGTCCCGGGCGCGGGAAGTGTGCGTCGCGGTGTACGACGGTCTGGCCCAACCGGCCCAAGAACACGTCCGTTCGGTGGCGGCCCGGTCCACGGACGGTCCGCACTTCGGTATCAGTGCCCACACGATCGCCGGTATGAGTGCCGGTATCGGTCACAGTCACGGCTGAATCCCGACGGTCTGACCCTGAGTTCAGAGGGATTGGGTCGCAGCGATTGACAGATGAGAGTGCGGTCGCGACTCTTTCTGTTATTCGAAATGGTGTGGGAGCGTTCACAGTCATGTGGCGCGCAACGAGCAGATCGCATGCGTCGCTCCTCGCCGCCCCGGGCCTTTGTACCTCCGCATCAGTGGTGACAGGAGGCATCTCCATGGGTGAGTTACGGCCGGCCGGTGTTCGGCGGCCGACACTGATGGTCTCGGCTGTGGTCACGATGCTGATCGGCTCGACCGTTGCGGTGGCTCCCGGACCAGCGTGCGAGTTGGAGAACGACGTCACCACGGACGCCACCGACGGAATGAAACACCTGGAACAGGTTCGGCTGCACCATCAACGAGTCGTTCATCCGGCTGACGGCCGACGCGCTGGTCGGCAACGGGATGGCGGCGCTGGGCTACAAGTACGTGAAGTACGTGGTGGAGGACGGCTGCTGGTTCACCCCGCCCCGGGACGCCGCCGGCAAGCGCCGTCCCCTGTTCACCAGGGCAGCCGTACCGCCATCGTCAGCACGACGGCCGGTGCCGTGGGCAAGACCGGTACCTCGTTCACCTTGCGCGACCTGTGGACCGGGGTCACGTCCACCACCAGCGGCACCATGTCGGCCAGCGCCCCGGCGCGCGGCGCAGGCGTGTTCCCCTCAGCGGAAGCCGCACCGTCACCCCACCTGACGCTTCCTCACCAGTGAAGCGACCGGGCCACGAGGCCCCCACTGGATCCCGCGTCCCCCCACGAGCAACCCCCACTCACACGGGAGTCATCCATGAGCATGCAACGGCGTACCTTCCTGGCCCTGAGCGCGGCCGGAGCCGCGGGCGTGGGCGCGTCCCTGCTCGGCACCGGGCAGGCAGGCGCCCTCGTCAGGCCGCAGGGCGCACCGACCAAGCGGTTCGCCGTCGGTGTACGCGCGTACGCCTGGAACCGCGGCAGCCGCCGGTGGACGACCTACGTCTACTACCCGGCCACCGGCACTCCTGGCGGAGCCCCCGTCAACAACGCCCCCGTCGCCGAAGGCGTTTTCCCCGTCTGCGAGTTCATGCACGGCTACAGCAGCAGCCCGCAGAATTCCCTGGCGGTGATCCGTCCCCTGGCCGAGGCCGGCTTCATCGTCCCCGCCCCCCACTTCGCCAACCTCAGTGGCGGAGACGTCCGCAACGGCAACCAGTCCAAGGACGTCTCCGAGGTCATCACCCGGACCCTCGCCCTGAACACGGCCGGCGACCCGCTGGCCGGCCACATCAACACAGCGGTTGGCGTCGGCGTGTCCGGCCACTCGATGGGCGGCATGACCACTCACGGGCTGCTGACCGCCTGGCCGGACGAGCGGATCGTCGCCGCGATTCCGATGTCCTGCGTGGACATGGGCAATCCCAGCAGCCGGGTCAAGGCCAAGGTGCTGTTCATGCACGGCGACCGGGACAGCACCTGCCCCATCTCCTCCGCCCGCCAGGCGTACCGGGAACTGCCGGCGCCCAGGGCGTTCCTCACCTTCCGCGGCGCGGGCCACAGCAACTACTTCGGCGACTCGCGGACGATCAACACCTTCGTGGACTGGATGCGCTGGAGTCTGTACGGCGACACCGCCGCCCGCGACCGCCTCCCCTCCGACGCCGGCTCCAGCACCACCACCTGGGAGTCCGTCCTGAGCTGAGAGGCCACCGCTCACCGCTCCTGACGGCTGGATTGTCATGATCAGGTCAGCCTCAGCTTGGGCTGCCGACCGTATCCGGTGGCACAGCCTCACCGGACCTGCCGGCGCACAGCATCACCACCTACGTCTTCCGCGGGGGAAGCACCCCGTCGTCCACCACCCCGTGATCCACCGCAAGGTGCGTACATCCCCACCCCCCACACACACAGGAGGTCCCTGTGACCGACTCTTACCGGCGTCCCCGCACGGCGCCGCGTCAACGGAGAATCCGCCGAGCCTCGGGCGGCCGAGTGGCGGGGGTTCTCGCCGCCGCCGTCGCGCTGGCCGCCTCCGCGCTCACCATGCTGCCCCAGACCGCGCAGGCCGCGACGGCGCGACAGGTGGAGCGCCTCGACCGAGGACTGACCAGCGTCCACACCAGCAGCGGGAACCTGGTGTCGTGGCGCTGGCTGGCCACCGACCCGAACGACGTGGCGTTCAACGTCTACCGCGGCGGCACCAAGCTCAACTCCTCGCCGATCACCGGCTCCACCAACTACTTCGACTCCGGCGCCCCGGACTCCGCCGACTACACGGTGCGCCCGGTGGTGAACGGCACCGAGCAGGCCCCCTCCGAGCGCGCGCTGCAGTTCCGGTCGGGATACCTGGACGTGCCGATCTCGCCGCCGGCCGGAGGCACCGCTCCGGGCAACTCGCCGTACACCTACGAGGCCAACGACGCCAGTGTCGGCGACCTGGACGGCGACGGCCGGCCCGACCTGGTTCTGAAGTGGCAGCCGACCAACGCCAAGGACAACTCCCAGTCCGGCTACACCGGCAACACGATCATCGACGGAGTCAAGCTCGACGGCACCCGGCTGTGGCGCATCGACCTGGGCCGCAACATCCGTTCCGGCGCGCACTACACGCAGTTCCAGGTGTACGACTACGACGGCGACGGCAAGGCCGAGGTCGCGATGAAGACCGCCGACGGCACCAGGGACGGCACGGGCGCGGTGATCGGCAGCTCGTCGGCCGACCACCGCAACTCCAGCGGCTACGTCCTGTCCGG
>NZ_JBEOVF010000130.1:0-2935 GCF_040295365.1 Streptomyces sp. NPDC002838
ACACCCCAGGCCGTTCATCTGGACGAAGACCGCCGACGAGATCCTCGACAAAGTAGCCGCCTACTGCCGACGAATCTCCGACTCAGGTCACTAGCACAGGACGATCACATCGGGAACTTGAGCAGGGACGGCCAGACGACGCCCTCGTCGGCGCTCCCGCGTCCTCTCGGCGTGTAGCCGGTCGACGCCGGGCACCCTACAACTTTTCAGGTTCCCGCCATCGTGCTACCAGCAGACGATGAAGCCAGCCGTCACCGACAGGGGTGACGCAGACAACGAGACGCAAGGCCGCCCGAGGCGTCACGTCGTCCCATCGGCCCTGGACAGAGGCGGCCTGGCTGACCTGCCGCTTCCTACGTTCGCAGCAGTGCTGGAATCCGCTTCGACGTCGAAAGGACCGCACGCATGATCGCGCTCATGGACCCTGAGGTGGGTGTCGAGGCCCCCGCCTGTGCCCTGGGTACACCCGCTCTCCACCCGGCCACACTGAAGGGGAACGGCCCGACCGTCGGTACCCGGAGGTCTGTCCGTCGCCCCGCCACCGCGAAGGGTAGCCCGGGCGTCGGCAACCGCAGGTCTGTCCGCCACCCGGCCACCGCGAAGGCCGGTCCGGGCGTCGGCAGCCGCTGCAAAGGCGGCCACGGCATCGGTGGCCGCAGGCCCGTGTGCCGCCCCGCCACTGCGAAGAGCGGCCCGAGTGTCGGTGGCCGCAGGTCTGTCCGTCGCCCTGCCATCGCGAAGGGCAGTCCGGGCATGGGCACCCGCTGCAAAGGCACCCCGGGCGCCGGTTCCCGTGGGTCGGTCCGCCACTCCGCCAGCGCGAAGGGCGGGCCGAGCATCGGTTCCCGCAGGTCTGTTCGTTGCCCCGCTACCGCGAAGGGCGGCCCGGGGATCGGCGGCCGTTGCAAGAGCACCCCTGGCGTCGGTGGCCGCAGGCGGGTCCGCCGCCCCGCCACCGCGAAGGGCGGCCCGGGCGTTGGTACCCGCAGGCCCGTGCACCGCCCCGCCACTGCGAAGGTCCGCAGGGGCATCGGTACCCGCAGGCCCGTCCGCCGGTCCGCCACCGCGAAGGGCGGCGGACCGACCACGGGGAGCCGCAGGTCCGTGCACCGTCCCGCCACCGCGAAGACCACCCCGGGGATCGGCAGCCGTAGCAAAGGCACTCCGGGCATCGGCAGCCGCAGGCGTGTTCGCGTCCCTGCCACTGCGAAGCACACCCCGGGCGTCGGTACCCGTAGGTCTGTCCGTCGCCCCGCCACCGCGAGGGGCGGCGGCCCGGGCATCGGCGCCCGCAGGTCTGTCCGCTACCCCGCCGCACCGCAGGGCGGCATCAGCATCAGGGGCGGCGTCAGCATTGGCGAGCGGTCTCGCAGGTCCATCCCTGTTGGTCCGAGCGGGTTCTAGGCGACGTCGGCTCCGGCTGGTGGCGGCAGACGGGAGGGGACGGATGGGGCGCCGGCAGATCAGGGTGGAGTGGTGGGAGGGGCTGGAGTGCGCCGTGCAGCTCGATGTGGTGCTGCCGATGTACAAGGAGATCTGGGCCGAACCGCCGTACTGCGAGGGCACGAACGAGATCGCCGATTTCGTGGACCGCTTCGCGCAGGAGGTCAGGCTTCCCCGCGCCCGCCTCGTCGTTGCCCGCTGCGGGGACCTGCCCGTCGGTTATGCCTTTGGTTACCCGCTGCCGCCGGACACCGGTTGGTGGAAGGCGATGGACGAGGAGACGACGGCGGAGTTCGCGGCCGAGACCGGTGAGCGCACGCTGGGCATCGTCGAACTCGCGGTCCGCGCCGGGTGGCGGCGGCAGGGGGTGGCGGCCCGGACGCACGACTGTCTGCTGGAGGGCCTGGGCGTCGAGCGCGTCACGCTGGCGATGCGGCCCGATCCGGAAGCAGCCCCGGCGCACGCCGCCTACGCCGCGTGGGGCTACCGGCAGGTCGGCCAGTGGCGACCGGCAGACGATGAGCCCGTCTCTCACATCATGCTGCTGACCCTGCCGGTCGCCGCGCACGGGACCGTCCGGTGACCGGGAACGCGATCGAGTCCCGGGAGGTGACCCGGCGGTATCCGGGCAGGGGTCGGCCGGACCTGTGCGCGCTGGATGGGGTGTGCCTGGCCGTCGGGCCGGGCGAGGTGCGCGGGCTGCCCAGCCCGAACGGCGCGGGCAGGACGGCCTTGTGCCGCATTCTGTCCACGCGCCTGTTGGCGTCGTCCGGCCGCGGCGGGGGTGTGCCCCGCGGGTGGCGAAAGGGGTGCGGTACGGGCTCCTGCGCCTGCGGCGCGCCTGACGTCATCGGCCTGGCCGCCTGATGGGCAGGGTGAGGGCGGCCCGTCGTGGGGGGAACGCCGGCGTCGCGTCGCGCAGGGTGGGGCTGCTGCGGGAGCGGGGGTTCCGGCTGTACTGGAGTGCGCAGAGCGTGTCGCTGGTCGGGGACGAGATCAATATCTTGGCGATCCCTCTGGCCGCGGTGCTGCTGCTGGACGCGGGGGCGGCCGAGATGGGGTGGCTGACGGCGGTGGCGCTGCTGCCCTCGTTGCTGCTGTCGATACCCGGCGGGGCGTGGGCAGACCGGCGGACGGACCGGCGCCGGGCGATGATCGTCGCGGACATCGGGCGGTTCGCCGCGATCGCCTCCGTGCCGCTGGCGTATGCGTGCGGGGTGCTGACGCTGGCTCACCTGTTCGTGACGGAGTTCGTCGTCGGGGCGCTCACCGTGTTGTTCCGGGTCTGCAATCACCACGTGTACGCGTCCGTGGTCGCCGCGGAGCGGTATGTGGACGGTAACGCGCTGCTGTCCGGGAGCCGGTCGGCGGCCTCGGTCGCCGGGCCAGGGGCGGGCGGGGCGTTGGTTCAGGCGCTGTCGGCGCCGTTCGCACTGCTGGTGGACGCCGTGACCTATCTGGTGTCGGCGGTGTGCCTGGGACGCATCAGGGC
>NZ_JBEOVF010000131.1:0-2883 GCF_040295365.1 Streptomyces sp. NPDC002838
AGGAAGCCTGTGACGATGGCCGGGCCGAGGCCGATCCGCCGCACCACGCGAGGCGCGGCGTACGCACCGGCCAGCCCGCCGAGCCCGAACGCGGCCACCACCGCCCCCAACGCCCCGGCTGTCAGCCCGAGTTCGGTGGTCCCGTACAGAACGAGCAGCGTCATCAGGAAGGTATGGCACAGACTCAGCATGGACACCCCGGCCAGCAGCAGGCCCGGCGTGCGGTTCGCCGTCACCCACCGTAGCCCGCCCGCCAGGCCGCCCCCCTCACGCGGTGCGGGCGGCGCCTCCCGCGCCCTGATGCCTCCCAGGCACACCGCCGACACCAGATAGGTCACGGCGTCCACCAGCAGGGCGAACGGCGCCGAAAGCGTCTGGACCAGCGCTCCGCCCGTGCTCGGCCCGGCGACCGCGGCCGCCGACCTGCTGGCGGAGAGCAGCGCGTTGCCGTCCACATACCGCTCCGCGGCGACCACGGACGCGTACACGTGGTGATTGCAGACCCGGAACAAGACGGTGAGCGCCCCGACAACGAACTCCGTCACGAACAGGTGAGCCAGCGTCAGCGCCCCGCACGCATACGCCAGCGGTATCGAGGCCACCGCGGCGAACCGCCCGACGTCGGCGACGATCATCGCCCGGCGCCGGTTGGTCTGCCGGTCCGCCCACGCCCCGCCGGGGATCGACAGCAGCAACGACGGCAGCAGGGCCACCGCCGTGAGCCAGCCCATCTCGGCCGCACCTGCGTCCAGCAACAGCACGGCGGCCAGCGGGATCGCCAAGATATTGATCTCGTCGCCGACCAGCGAGATGCTCTGGGCACTCCAGTACAGCCGGAACCCCCGCTCCCGCAGCAGCCCCACCCGGCGCGGCGCGCCGCCGGCCTTCCCACGACGGGCCGCCCTCACCCCCATCCTGACCATCAGGCGGCCAGGACGGTGACGTCAGACGCGTCGCAGGCACTGGAGCCCGGACCGCACCCCATCCGCCACCCACGTGGCACACGCCCGCCGCGGCCGGACGGCGCCAACAGGCGCGTGGACAGAATGCGGCACAAAGTCGTCCTGCCCGCCCCGTTCGGGCCGAGCAGCCCGCCCACCTCGCCCGGCGCGACGGCCAGGAACGCCCGATCCAGCGCGCACAGGTCCGGCCGACCCGTGCGCGGATACCACCGGGTGAACTCCCGGATCTCGATCGCGTTCCAGGTCACCGGCCGACCCCCTGCGCGACGACGGGCAGGGTCAGCAGCATGATGTGGGACACGGGCTCATCCTCTGCCGGCCGCCAGTGGCCGACCTGGCGGTAGCCCCACGCGGCGTAGGCGGCGTGCGCCGGTGCCGCTTCCGGATCGGGCCGCATCGCCAGTGTGACGCGCTCGACACCCAGCCCCTCCAGGAGATGGGCATGCATCCGGGCCGCCACCCCCTGCCGCCGCCACCCGGCGCGTACCGCGAGTTCGACGATGCCCAGCGTGCGCTCACCGGTCTCGGCCGAGAACTCCGCGGTCGTCTCCTCCTCCATCGCCTTCCACCAGCCGGTGTCCGAAGGCAGGGGGTAGCCGAAGGCGTAGCCGACGGGCAGGTCGCCGCAGCGGGCCACGACAAGGCGGGCGCGGGGAAGCCTGACCTCCTGCGCGAAACGGTCCACGAAGTCGGCGATCCCCTTCGTGCCTTCGCAGTACGGCGGTTCGGCCCAGATCTCCTTGTACATCGGCAGCACGACGTCGAGCTGCGCTGCGCACTCCAGCCCTTCCCACCGCTCCACCGTGATCGGTGGGCTCCCCATCCGTTTCCTCCTGTCTGTGGCCGCCAGCCGGACCGGCGTTGGCTAGAGCCTGCTCGGACCGACAGGGATGGACCTGCGGGACCGTTCGCCGATGCTGATGCCGCCCCTGATGCTGATGCCACCCTGCGGTGCGGCGGGGTAGCGCACGGACCTGCGGGTACCGACGCTCGGACCGCTAGCCTTCAACGTGGCGGGGTAGCGGACAGACCTGCGGGTACCGATGCTCGGACCGTTGCCCTTCGCGGTGGCGGGGTAGCGGACAGACCTGCGGGTACCGATGCTCGGACCGTTGCCCTTCGCGGTGGCGGGGTAGCGGACGGACCTGCGGGTACCGATGCTCGGACCGTTGCCCTTCGCGGTGGCGGGGTAGCGGACAGACCTGCGGGTACCGACGCCCGGATGGCCGCCCTTCGCGGTGGCGGGGTGGCGGACAGCCCTGCGGGTACCGACGCTCGGTCCGGTGCCCTTCGCGGTGGCGGGGTGGAGAGTGGGTGTGCCCGGGGCACAGGCGGGGGCCTCGGTGCCCACCTCAGGGTCCATGAGCGCGATCATGCGTGCGGTCCTTTCGACGTCGAAGCGGGGGTTCTGGCACTGCTGCGAACGTAGGCAGCGGCTATCCACCGTGCGAGACGGATCCAGCGCCGAACCTTGCAGGAACCTAGAATCCGCTGGTGAGCATGGGTAATTGAACACCGGGCAGCCGGACCAGGCCGGTTGCCGAACGCGGGAGCACGGGGGGCATGGCATGGAGTTTCGACTGCTTGGAGCCATCGAGGCGCATGCGAGTGCAGGTCCGGTGGATCTCGGGACTGCCCGCCAGCAGACCGTGTTGGCGGCTCTGCTGATGGACGTCAACCGCACGGTGACGACGGATCAGCTGGTGTACCGGGTGTGGGGGGAGGACCCGCCGCGGCGGGCCAAGGACACTCTGTACGGCTACCTCTCCCGGCTGCGGCGCGTGCTGCCGGGCCCAAGCGTGGACATCAGTCGCAGATCAGGTGGCGAGTAATTGTCAATTCCTGTGGATGTCGTCGCGTGACTTGATGACTGGGGATGCGGATGCCTACGCCGTCCGGGCGTTGATGGCCGGCGGTTCGG
>NZ_JBEOVF010000132.1:0-2861 GCF_040295365.1 Streptomyces sp. NPDC002838
CCGCCCGCCAGGAACAGCCGCCCCCAAGCGTCCACCTTCAGCCCGACCGTCATGCGTCCCAGGCCGCGGTGCACCACCTTGCCCTTGCCGCTCGCGAGGTCCACCCGGTACACACCGCCGGTGGCGATCGACCCGAAGTAGGCGTACGGCGCGAAGCCGATCGCGACTCCCTCCGGCCCCCAGCCATTGGGCAGCGAGAACTCCTTGGGCCATGATCCGGCGGTGCGCGGGGAGGCATGTGCCGTACCACCGATCAGGGCCGTCGCCCCCAGAGCGATGCCCGCGCCGAGAATCTGCCTGCGTGCGAGAGAAGTTGTCATCGATCGTCCTTCCACGGAAAACAACGGGCCGTGCCGGTCCGGCTGGGCACCTGAACCAATTCTTTAGAGTTCAAGCATTTGGACACAGCGACGAATGTCCTGACTCTCTTCGGTCGATCGGACGGAAAGCCGCCGGGTCGGTACGAGCGCCGACCGTGAAGGCGAGCCACTCGACAACCCGCCGACCTGGCAAGGCCGAACGTCGTGCCCGGGATACGTCATTCGTCCTTACTTCCGGCGCTTGCCTCCCGGCTCTCTGTCCAGGCCGTCACCGCTGGGCCATCATCCGAAAACCTGCCGGCCGCAGTGGCGCGACCGGCGTGAGTACGGTGGCGGCCGCGCGCCGCACCGGGAAGGCGAGCGGGCATGAGCGTGCAGCGACCGCACATCGAACCGGGCAGGCTGTTCATCGGCGGAGAGTGGCGGGACGCGGAGTCCAAGGAGCGGCGCGACGTCATAGACCCCTCCACCGGCAAAGTCGTCACCACGGTCGCGGAGGCCGACGGGGCCGATCTCGCCGCCGCGGTGGCCGCCGCCCGCGAGGCCTTCGACGCGGGGCCCTGGCCCCGGACGCCGGCCCGAGAGCGCGCCCGTGTGCTGCACCGGGTGGCCGATCTGGTGCGCGAACGTGCGGACGAGCTCGCCGCCGTGGAGAGCCTCGACGTCGGCAAGCCCGTCTCGCTCAGCCGAGCGGTCGACGTGGAGACCGTGGCCGAGACGTACGAGTACTACTCGGCGCTGGCACAGACGGTCGACGGGGCCACGCGGGAGATCCCCGTCCCCTCCCACGCCTACACCCGCAGGGAGCCCATCGGCGTGGTGGGAGCCATCACCCCGTTCAACTTCCCGCTGATCCTGAGCACGTCGAAGTTCGCGCCCGCGCTGGCGGTCGGCAACACCCTCGTCCACAAACCGGCCGACGAGGCCCCGCTCACCGCGTTGCTGATGGCGGAGATCCTCGCCGACGCCGGCGTTCCAGCAGGCGTGGTGAACGTCGTCACCGGCAGCGGCCCCGTCCTCGGCGAGGCACTGGTGCGTCACCCCGGCGTCGACAAGATCGCCTTCACCGGGTCGACGAGGGTCGGCCGCCTGGCGTCGAGCACGGCCGGCGAAGGGCTCAAGCCGGTCACCATGGAGCTGGGCGGCAACGCGCCGCACATCGTCTTCGAGGACGCCGACGTCGGGAAGGCGATCGGCGCGATCATCAAGGGCTTCGTCTTCAACACCGGACAGTTCTGCATGGGCGGACCCCGGCTCCTGGTCCACCGGTCCCTGTACGACACCGCGCTGGGCATCCTCGCCGAGGCGGTCCCGGCGGTCCCCGTCGGCGACCCCTTCGACCCGGCCACCGTCGTCGGGCCGATGGCCGGCGAGCGGCACCTGGAGAACGTCGAGCGGTACGTGCGAGCGGCCGTCGAGGACGGCGGCCGTATCGTCGTCGGCGGCGAGCGGATGGAACTCGACGGTGGTTACTACTACAAGCCCACCGTCATCGCCGGTCTGGACAACGACGCTCGCACCGTCCAGGAGGAGATCTTCGGCCCGGTCCTGACCGTCCAGCCCTTCGACACCGAGGACGAGGCGATCGCGCTCGCGAACAGCACGCCGTACGGACTGGCCGCCGGTCTGCAGACCTCCGACCTGGCACGCGCGCACCGCGTCGCCGCGCGACTCGACGCCGGCATCGTCTGGGTCAACGACTGGGCCATGCTCGATCCCGCCGTGCCTTTCGGCGGCGTCAAGCAGTCCGGCTACGGCCGCGAATCCGGGCCGGAGGCCCTGCAGTCGTACACGCGAACCAAGTCGGTCGTCATCTCCCTCGCCTGAACCCTCGACAGGGTCCGCTCCGAGCGCCTTGCGCCGGCCGCGGGCCCTTCCGGCCGATTGGCACGAACGAGCAGACTCACGAGTTACGCAGCATGCCCCTGGTGATCCTCTTCTCTCCGTCCGTCGAAGGTGGGGTGATCAGCGGCGTCATCACCACCGAGCCTTCCTTGGTCCAGCAGGGGCATGGACGCCAGGACGGCATCCCCACGCCGACCCCGGTCAGGCTGTCATGCCGCTGCCGCTCGGCGGCGCCCCGTGCCATAGCGTGGTCAGCAACCCGCCGTTCTCCGCAGTGTTGAAGGTGAAGGCGGCCAGCACCGGATACGGCGTTCGGACCGGCGACAGGCCCGGCCGTTCCCCCGCCGCCATCGCCGTGACACCCGCCCGGCGAGCGGTGACTGGCGGCAGGGCCGGGTACAAGTACCGCACCTGCGCACACTGACGTCAGCGCCGTCGGCCCGCCCTTTCAGAGCGGGCCTTCAGGATCCGCAGCCCAGTCACCCGGGCGGACGGAGTCAAGCTGCACTAGTGACCTGAGTCGGAGATTCGTCGTTGGTTCGGTATGAGTCGTCCGGGTCCGAAGATTCCGCCGTTGTCGGTGACCGATGCCCAGCGGGCTGTGCTGGAGGGCTGGGTGCGTCGCCGCACGACGGCTCAGGCGCTGGCCCAGCGGTCGCGGATCGTGCTGGAGTGCGCCGACGGGCACTCGATCAT
>NZ_JBEOVF010000133.1:0-2825 GCF_040295365.1 Streptomyces sp. NPDC002838
CGACAACCGGGCCGTCGGCCTGCCCACCATCAGCTCCGGAAAGCGAAAGGGTCCACCGACTCCGTCGGCGGACCCTCGCGAAAGATCGAGGCTAGTACTCCAGCTGTAGATCGTGATCCGAGAGAGGCGCGTCGGCGAGGGACGGCCGTTATTCCAGCCACATTCCTTCGCGCATGATGACTCTCCCGCGTAGTTCCGGCTCGCCGCGCCAAGCGCGCACAGTCCTCGGGGCCACGCGTACATACAGAAAGGAACCCTTTTCCACGCGTGGATCCCACCCGAACTTGTCGGCGAAGGCCTCCGCTGCGGCTCCGGGCACCTCCTGGTCTGGGAAGCACTCCGCCTCCCCCTGGAGGAGCACCACGTCGAAGGTGTCCGGTAGCGCCAGGCGCACGCGCGGCTCTTTGCGGACGTTCCGCGCAGTCACGGAAGTGGCGCTGGTGCACATCCACACTGCTCGTCCATCCCACAAGAACCACAGCGGCACCTGGTGCGGCCCGTGATCAGGGTGAGCCGTCGACACCCATACATCCCGCTCGGTAACGAGCCGCTCCAGAGCGTCGCGCATACGCTCCGCCGTCTGGCGGCGAACGATTCCCGTGGTCTCCATGAGGACCGACCCTAGCCAGCAGGCGCGAAGCGCGCCTGAGGCGCAGGACCTACTCCCAGCGACCGATGAACCCCTCAGCTTTTGGCTCGGGGCGACCGACTTCGGTGCTCAGGGTGGCCAGCTGAAGTGCTCCGTCACGCTTGTCTCCGGTAGTGGCTGGCTCGTGATCGCGCCTGGTGGCTGCGTCGCCAGGCGGACCAGCTGAGCCGGTGGGCCGGGCCGTGAGCGGGCCGGACAACAACACTGATGAACAGGCGCTGGGTCTCGTTACAGGTTAGCGGGATCAGGTTGGCCGGCGTGGGGCGGTGTGCGTGTTCGTCGGCGCGGACGACGGCGAGGAAGGCATGGGCCAGCATCGCGAGGGTGACCCAGCGGGCCCAGGACGCGTAGCGGCGGACCTGGTGCTCATCCAGTCCGGCCAGCCCCTTCTCACTTTGGAAGGTTTCCTCCACCCGCCATCTGGAACCTGCGACCTTGACCAGGGTGGCGAGGGATGCCGACGTGGTGGAGTGACAGCGGTAATAGGCGAGTTCACCGGTGGTGCGGTTGCGGCGGATCAGCAACTGGTGGTGGCCCGGTGCCGCCTCGGCGAGGTCGATGACGGCCCAGTCGTAGAACCGCTGTCCCTTCGCGCCGCGTCCGGCCGAGAGCTTCTGCCAGGCCCGCTTCGGCACCTTCTTCACCAGCGCATCGGCGCGGAACGTGCCGGCGCCGGTGGTCATTTGGGCTGAGCAGGCCACTGCGAGGACGTAGCCGATGCCGCGTTTTTCCAGCGCGGATCGCAGTTTCGGGTTGCCGCCGTAGACCTCGTCACCCGTGACCCAGCCGACGCGGTGTCCAGTGTCCAGGAACCGTTCGATCATCACCCGGGCCAGTTCCGGCTTGGTCGCGAAGACGGTGTCCTCGCCGAGCCCCGCGGCCCGGCAGCGGTCCGGATCGCAGGTCCAGGAGCGCGGGATGTACAGCTCTCGGTCCACCGCCGCGTGCCCGCGCTCGCCGGCGTAGACGAGGTAGACGGCGACCTGAGAGTTCTCGATCCGCCCGGCGGTGCCGGTGTATTGGCGCTGGACCCCGACGGTGCGTGTGCCCTTCTTCACGTCGCCGGTCTCGTCGACGACCAGCACTGCGGCCTCGTCGTGGAGGTGCTCGACGACGTATTCGCGCACGTCGTCGCGGACGGCCTCGGCATCCCAGGCGGCCCTGCACAGCAGATGCTGCATGCCGTGCGGGGTGGCCTCCCCGGCCCACTCTGCGATCGTCCAGCAGTTCTTGCGCGGCAGATCCGACAGCAGGCCCAGCACCAAGCGCTTGGCCCGGAGGCGGGATTCGACCCGCGCGAACCGCCCGGCTATCCGGCTCATCAGGCCATCGAACGCCTCCTGCCAGCGGGCAGGGTCTACGCTGTGACCTGCGGCCACCGCGTGATCGTTTGTCTTCACACACCGATGATCAACGTGGCCGCACCCGTCTCCACAGCGCGTCAGGGTCGCGCAGCGTCCGCATGCGGTCCTGTGTCAGGAGGACATGTGCAACGTGGCGAAGTCTGGTGGGTCGAGTTCGACGAGCGGCGGCCGGTCGTACTGCTGTCGGAAGGCGACGCGTCCGGGATCCGGGTGATGCAGGTCGTGGCTCCGGCGGGCGTCGACATCAGCGGTCTGGGCGTCGAAGTGGCAGTAGGCGCCATGGAAGGACTGCCCTTTGAAGGCGTGCTGCGGTTCGCGTTCCCGTGTCCGGGCTTTACCCCTTGCACGTGGCTGACCACCGTGTCCCGGGACGACCTGATCGAGCGGGCGGGCGCCCTGCCCTACGCGAAACTCAACGAGATTGAGGATGCCCTCCGACTCGCTGGACAGGCGAAGGAGCGGATCCCGGCGACGACCGCGAAGCTCAGCGAAATAAGGGACGCCCTCCGTCTCGGTGGACTTGAGTAGTCGGGTAGGCGGAGAAGGAACGGACACCCTCGGTGGCGTGGTCGATCTCGTCCAGATGATCGACACTGACCACCTGTCTCCTCGGCGCCCCTCACCATCGAGATCACGATCTACGGCTGGAGTACTAGTGTCCTGAGTCGTTAGTTCGTTGGCGGTTGTAGGGCGTTGGGGGATGCCGGGTCCGAAGCCGTTGTTGGAGTTGTCCGATCGCGAGCGCAGGGTGTTGCGGGGCTGAGTGCGTTGGCGGACGGCGGGTCCTCCCCGGCGTCATCGCCGGGGTCGAC
>NZ_JBEOVF010000134.1:0-2647 GCF_040295365.1 Streptomyces sp. NPDC002838
TGCGTTCGCGATCGGACAACTCCAACAACAACGGCTTCGGACCCGGCATCCCCCAACCCCTCAACTGCCAACGAACTAACGACTCAGGATACTAGCGGGCTAAGTCCTTCTACGAGGGCTTTCCAACTGGCCGCGTCCCCGTCACCGGCACTGCGCACGAGAGCGCCGACAGTAGCCCGGTCCATGGATCCCCTCTGCATCGGGGACGGAGTGCTCATGCCGAGCCTCCCGCCAGACGGAACTTGAGCTGCCGGGCTTTCCGGGCGTCCAGGGCTTCTCTGGCTTGCGTGCGCCCGACGCCGGTGAGTTCGTAGAAGCGGCGCGCAGGCCGGCCGGGGTGAGGTCCAGTCTCTTCGTAGCCGGTAACCCAGCCGCGCTCCGTGAGCCGGTCGAGAATGGGATAGACGGTGCCGGGGCCGAGGTCGGCGTCGCGGCAGATACTAAGCCCCCAAGCCGGGTTTTCGCTCGTCGCGGAGAGGAGTGCCTCCAGGACAGCGATCGTCGGCTTGGTGAGCCGAATATTCGACATGCCATCAGTGAACCATGTATCGAGTACGAAAGACAACCATATATCGAGGACGACTCATGGAGTCCTACAGGCGGCATCGCGATAACCACTCTGGCAGCTCCGCTGCCCACCTGGCTGTTGCCGCTGCTGCTGCAACCGGCTCCCGTCCAGCCTGCCGGGCCGCTCAGGCTCCCGCACGTCAGTGGCAGCCGTGCGGTCCTGGCCGCGCTGGAAGCAGAGTGCGCCGAGGTCTCAGCAGCGCCGGAATCGAAGCGCAACATCCCTCAACAACGCGCCTTCAAGATGGGGCGCTTCGTCGCATGGGGCGACATCCCCCGCCACGTGGTCGAAGAGGCCTTCCAAGCGACGAGAGAGGCTCGCGGACTCACCGCTGCGGAGTGCCGCGCCACCATCCGCAGCGCCCTGGCCGCCTCCATCCGCAAAGCCCGACCCTGGGACGCGGCATGACAGTACGTTGAGCTTGCCGAAGTTACAGCGCGTGCCGACCTTTGGGGCCCAGGGACGTGGTGGACCACGGGCATGCAGTGCTCCGGGCGGTGGGGAAGGAGTTCACCGCGCTTACGGCTTGGTCAGACGCGATCCGCGCGGGGCGGACGAGCGAGGTCGCAACCCTCTCGCAGGATTTCGAAGCCGCGAGAGGGGCGTTGCAAGATGCCGGGGCCGCCTTCATTCAGGCCACTGTCGATAGGTTGCAGTTTTAGGCGACGATGCGCCGCCACGGCCCACAGACGGCCCCGACCAGAGCGAAACGCAGGTCGGAGCCCTGCCGGGGCCGAATCACGCAGACTTCATCTACTTCCACCCATCCAGCGACACTTGAGGCCCGCCGGTCAGGTAACGGTGCAGTGCACTGGCGGTGGTGTCCACGAACTTCTCGGGGACGGAGTCGGCATCGACCCACCTAACCTGGGCATGCTTGCGAGGTTCACGGTTCTCGGGTTCGCCAGTCCATTCTTGGGCGGCAAACACGACGGTGACAAAGCCGTTGGGGGCTTCTACGCCCCAGGCGCCGTGGATGATGTGCGCGACCTTCAGGGACTCTGACTTCACCGTCAGGCCGGTCTCCTCGTACAGCTCACGTACGGCGGTTTCAGTGATCGGCTCGCCAGGTTCGCTCTTGCCGACGGGGAGGTCCCACATGCCCTGGGCGAACTTGGCGTTCTCGCTGCGCTGGAGGAGGACGACCCGGTTGGTGGCCTTGTCGTGGACGATGACGGCGGCGACCAGCAGGGTCATGGATTCGAAGGCGGGCGGTAGGGCTTTGGGCTGGTCGTCGGTTGTCTGCTGAGCCACGGCTGGTGTCCCTTCGTCGGCCGGTTGTTGGGCAGCCTAGGCCAGCGCTTCGCGTGCCCGGCGGGCGAGTTCGGAGGCTCCGGGCACTTTGCGGCGCTGGTAGATGGAGAGGGTGGAGCGGAGTGAGGTGATGGCCTTGCGGGTGCGGTCGGAGGTCATGCCCTGCATCAGGGTCAGGGCCTGTGCCCAGGCGGCGACGGCCTCGTCAGCGCAGGCCTGGGCGGCGAGGCTGTCACCGAGGTCGGCGTGGGTGAGGGCGTGGACGCGCTTGTACTTCTCGGGGTCCCAGCGAATTAGAGCGTCGCGGTGCTGTTGCTCAGTTCCGACGTGGTCGGCCAAGTCGGTCAAGGTGCGGGCGGTGTGGCTGGCGACGGTGCCGGCGGCAGGGCCACTGACACGGGAGTAACTGGGCTGGGGGCCATCGTCACGCAGGAGGGCGTCTTCGGCGGCGAGTAGGGCGCGGGCCGCCGCGGGCCTCTCGCTCACGGCGGCATAGGCGCGGGCGTGGGTGATGTGCAGCAGCGCCTCGGTCTGGCCGTCGACGTGGCTGAGGCCCCGCCGTAGGGCGCCTTCGACGAGGTCGACGCAGTGGTGGGGCTGCTTGAGGCTGAGGGCCTGGTGGGCGAGGGCGCGCATCATCCAGGCGGCGTGGCCGTGCGGGTCGGCTTCGCAGGCGAGTTGGTAGCCGACCTGGTAGTAGCGCTGGGCGGCGCCCTCCTGGCCAAGGTCGTGAGCAATGCTCATGACCTGTGGATCGGCCTCGGGCTGGACGCGAAGGGCGTACCTTCCCGAGTGATCGACTTCTGGTCATCGAGTAGGCCGACG
>NZ_JBEOVF010000135.1:0-2577 GCF_040295365.1 Streptomyces sp. NPDC002838
CTAGTATCCTGAGTCGTTAGTTCGTTGGCAGTTGAGGGGTTGGGGGATGCCGGGTCCGAAGCCGTTGTTGTTGGAGTTGTCCGATCGCGAACGCAGGGTGTTGCGGGGCTGGGTGCGTAGGCGGACGGCGGGACAAGCCCTGGTGTTGCGGTCGAGGATCGTGCTGGCGTGCGCCGAGGGTCGGCCGAACACGCAGGTCGCGCAGGAGCTCGGGGTCTCGCGGGAGACGGTGCGCAAGTGGCGCTCGCGGTTCGCTGTCGACCGGCTGGAGGGTCTGGTCGACAAGCCGCGATCGGGGGCGCCGCGGAAGGTCACCGACGAGCAGGTCGAGGGTCTGGTCGCGAGGACACTCGATCAGGCTCCGCCGAGGGGTGACTCGCACTGGTCGACGCGGTCGATGGCCGAGGCGGCGGGCATGTCTCAGTCGGCGGTCTCGAGGATCTGGCGGGCGTTCGGGCTCAAGCCGCACATCGTGCAGACCTGGAAGCTCTCTACCGACCCACAGTTCGTGACCAAGGTCCGTGACGTGGTCGGCATCTACCTCTCCCCGCCGGAGAATGCCCTGGTCCTGGCGGTGGACGAGAAGTCGCAGATCCAGGCCCTGGACCGCACCCAGCCGGTGCTGCCGCTGGCGCCGACGACGCCAGCGCGGATGACGCACGACTACGTACGTCACGGCACGACCAGTCTGTTCGCCGCCCTGGACATCGTCTCCGGCTCGGTCATCGCTCAGCACTACCGGCGCCACCGCCACCAGGAGTTCCTGCGCTTCCTGAAGACCATCGACGCCGCTGTACCGAAGGATCTGGACCTGCATCTGGTCCTGGACAACTACGCCACCCACAAGACCGAAGCGGTCAAGAAGTGGCTGTTGCGCCATCCCCGCTTCCACCTGCACTTCACACCCACCTCCGCGTCCTGGCTCAACCTCGTCGAGCGCTGGTTCGCGGAGCTGACCTGCCGCAAGCTCCGCCGCTCGGCCCACCGCAGCGTCCTCGATCTCGAACGTGACATCCGCGGCTGGATCAACGAGTGGAACAACAACCCCAAACCCTTCGTGTGGACCAAGACCGCCGACGAGATCCTCGAAACCCTCGCCTCATACTGCACACGAATTACCGGCTCAGGACACGAGGGTCGGCTGGCGACCGGTGTGTCCCACGCGTGGCACTGACTGCAGGTCGACGACGGTGTGGAGCTGGGGGCAAAGCGCACGGCAGCTTGAAGCCATTGCGGGACCGGTCCCCGTGCCTGTCGTTAGGGTGGTGCCCGTGTCCGAGCTGAACGAGTTGATCGAGGACCTCGCCAACCGCGCCACTGGTGATGATTGGGGTAGCGGTTCGAGCCTGCGGGACAGGGCTATCACACGGCTGACGGAGATCGGACCGGACGCCGTGCCCGCGCTCGTGGCACGGCTGCAGCAGCTGCTCGACGACCGAGCCGACTACCTCGTCAGGTTCACCGCGGCCAAGGCCGAGTTCGACGCGTGGCGTGCCGATTACGTCGGAGACCAGCCGACCGGGTTGCTCGAGCTGCGCGGGTACAGGGACCCGTACGAGCTGCGGCAGGGTTTGGTGGAGGCGCTACATGCGCTCGGTGACCAGCGCGCTGCACCCGTTCTTGTCGCGGCGCTTCGCGACCAAGCGTGTGTCTGGTACGCGGCGATGGCACTGCGGGACATCCACGCGGCCGATCCGGTTGACGCGCTCATGGACGGGCTGGTCATCACGGTCCGCAACGGCAGGATGACCAACGAGATCGCGGCGGTCGCCATCGAATACGGCGTCACACCGGGGCAGGTGATCGCTAGGTTCGACGCCGAGGAGACCGAGCAAGGACGGGTCAACCTCCTGGAGTTGCTTGCTGCTCTCGCCGCCGAACGAGAGGTGCCCGCGACAGCCTTCCTCGCTGCAGTCGACGACGACAACGAAGAGGTCCGCTGGGCTGTTACCCGCGGCCTCACCCACGTCGCGGCGTCCCCCGAGATCGAGGCCGCCTTACTCGTGATGGCTCTTGACCAGGAGAGATCCGTGCGATGGCGGGCGATCTCGGCACTTCGACAGATACGCGGCAGCGGTACGTCCGTCGGGGGCTACCACAACTTCCCACTCACCGAGGACCTAGTTCGCGAGGCATTCCTTCTCCAGGACGAGCGCGTCGACGGCCGGGTACGGGCCCGGCTAGCCGACCTCAGGGACCCGATGCCGGTCGTCCGAGCCCTCCATAGCCTCGCCGCCGACGGCGACAGCCAGGCCGGCGCCGCTCTTCTCTCGGGCACGGCACTGTTCCGCCTAATCCTTACCGACGAAACCGCGAATGAAGCCAAAGCGGCCTTCGACACGGTGGCCACCCCGGCAGACGTGACCCGTCTCGAGGAATTCCGCGCGGCACAACCCAAGCCACAACCCAAGCGCCGCCGCTGGTTCCGTCGCCGCTGACGGCTCGGCTCTGGGTTTCATCGGAGGGTCAAGATCTGTCGTGTGTCGACCCCGGCGATGACGCCGGGGAGGACCCGCCGTCCGCCAACGCACTCAGCCCCGCAACACCCTGCGCTCGCGATCGGACAACTCCAACAAC
>NZ_JBEOVF010000136.1:0-2460 GCF_040295365.1 Streptomyces sp. NPDC002838
ACGTCGGCAAGCCTCTCAGCCAGGCCAAGGCCGATGTCGAGGCCGCCGCCCGCTACTTCGAGTTCTACGCGGGCATCGCCGACAAACTCGGCGGCTCCACCGTTCCCCTCGGCCCTGGTCTGATGGACTACACCGTCCGTGAGCCGATCGGTGTCTCCGGGCAGATCATCCCGTTCAACTACCCGCTCCAGAACACTGCGAGGGGCTCCGCCCCGGCGCTGGCCGCGGGCTGCACGGTGGTGCTCAAGCCTTCTCCGGAGGCGCCGCTCACCCCGCTGGAGATCGGCAGGATCGCCCTGGAGTGCGGTCTCCCGCCGGGCGTGCTGAACGTCGTGCCCGGCGACGGCGAGACCGGCGCCGCCCTCGCCGGCCACCCCGGCATCGACCAGGTCACCTTCACCGGCTCGGTGCCGACGGGCATCAAGGTCGCCCAGGCGGCCGCCGCCAACGTGGTGCCCTCGGTCACCGAACTGGGCGGCAAGTCGCCCTTCGTTGTCTTCGCCGACGCCGACTTCGACCTGGCGCTGACCGCGATCCTCGGCGCGTCGTTCAGCAACGCCGGGCAGATGTGCTCGGCCGGGACCCGGCTGCTGCTCCAGCGCGGCGCCGAGCAGTTCCTGGACCGGCTGGTCGAGAAGATCGCCACCCTGCGCGTCGGCCCCGGCCTGACGGATCCCGACATCGGCCCGCTGGTCGCCGCCCGGCAGCGCGACCGGGTGCTGGGCTACCTCGAGCTGGCCCGGCAGGAGGGCGCGACGGTCCGCGTGGGCGGCGGCGCCCCGTCCGACCCCGAACTGGCCGACGGCTACTACGTCGAGCCGACCGTCCTGACCGGCCTGACGAACGACACCCGTTGCGCTCGCGAGGAGATCTTCGGCCCGGTGGTCACCGTCATCGGCTTCGACGGCGCGGACCAGGCGCTGGAGATCGCCAACGACAGCTCGTACGGCCTGGCCTCCTACGTCTGGACCCGCGACATCGACAAGGCGATGCGCATGGCCGAGGGCGTCCGGGCCGGCCAGGTGTACGTGAACGCCACCGGCGTCGGCACCGGCGTCGAGCTCCCCTTCGGCGGCTACAAGCACAGCGGCTGGGGCCGGGAGAAGGGCCTCGAAGCCCTGGCGAGCTACACGCAGACCAAGAACGTCTGCATCGGATTCGGGAGCCGGTCATGAGGTATCGCACGCTCGGTGAACGAGGGCCGAACGTGTCCGTCGTCGGCGTCGGCGGCAACAACTTCGGCTCCCGTCTCGACGAGGACGGGACGAAAGCCGTCGTCCACGCGGCGCTGGACGCGGGCATCACCCTGTTCGACACGGCGGACATGTACGGCGGGTTCGGCGAGCAGGGCGGCTCGCGCGGCGACGGCGAACGCCTTCTCGGCGCCGCGCTCAAGGGACACCGCGACGACGTGGTCCTGGCCACCAAGTTCGGCATGGAGATGGCCCCTCACGGGGAAGGAGGGGAGGCCGATCGCCACGGCCCGCGCGGCTCCCGCGACTACGTCCGGTACGCCGTCGAAGCCTCCCTGCGCCGACTCGGCACCGACCGGATCGACCTGTACCAGTACCACGAGCCGGACGGCGTCACCCCGCTGGAGGAGACCGTCGCCGCCCTGCGTGAACTCGTCGACGAGGGCAAGATCCGCTACATCGGCTGCTCCAATCACCCGGCCGAGCAGCTCACCGACGCCTTCGTCAGCACTCAGGCCCGCTACCACCTGCTCGACCGCGGCGTGGAGAGCGATCTGATCCCCGCCTGCCTGCGCCACGGCATCGGCCTGCTGCCGTACTACCCGCTGGCCAACGGCCTGCTCAGCGGCAAGTACCGGCGCGGTGAGCAGCCCCCGCCCGGCAGCCGCCTGTCCTGGCGGCAGGGCTGGCTCACCGACACCGCCCTCGACCGCGTCGAGGCGCTCATCGCGTACGGCGCCGAGCGCGGCCTGACCCTCCTCCAGGTCGCCGTCGGCTCACTCGCCGCCCTGCCCGCCGTCGGTTCCGTCATCTGCGGCGCCATGACCCCCGCACAGGTCACCGCCAACGCGGCGGCGGCCGACTGGATCCCCGACACCACCGACCTGGCCGCACTGGACGAGATCGTGCCCCCCGGCGAACGAGTCGTCTGACGTACCACCGATGTCCCCTGAAACGAGGCTGAACACCATGCGAGAGATCGTCACCTTCGACGCCTACGGCACCCTGGTCGACTTCCAGCTCGGCCCCACCACCTTGAAGGTCCTCGCCGACCGGCTGGACCTGGACAACCTGGACGTCGACGAGTTCCTCGACGACTTCCGCGTCATGCGCTTCCAGGCCGTCCTGGAGGCATACCGCCCCTACCACGAGATCCTGCACTCCAGCCTGCGGATGGCCATGCGCCTGCACGGCCTGGAGTACCGCACCTCCGACGGTGACGCCCTCGTCGAGGCCGTCCCCACCTTCGGCCCCTTCCCGGAGGTCC
>NZ_JBEOVF010000137.1:0-2439 GCF_040295365.1 Streptomyces sp. NPDC002838
CTGAACGTGACGATCGGCGACCGGCTGCCGCTGCACCCGCATGTGGAGCGGCTGATCGGTGACTTCACCAACCTCGTCCTCCTCGAAGTCGACACCGAATCCGCCGACACCTTCGCCGCCCGCGCCCAGAACGTGCAGCGGCGGCTGTGGCAGGACCTGGAGCACCGCGCCTACGGCGGCGTCCGCCTGCTCCGTGAACTCGCCCGGCACCACGGCCCCGAGCGTGCCGCCATGCCTGTGGTGTTCACCAGCGTCCTCGGCCAGGACATGCCGGGCGGCTCGCCCGCCGATCCGCTGCCCGGTCTCGGACACGTCGTCTCCGCGGTGTCGCAGACGCCCCAGGTGACGCTGGACTGCCAGGTGGTGGAGGTGGCCGATGGGCTGTTGGTGAGCTGGGACGCCGTAGAGGCCTTGTTCCCGGAGGGGGTGCTGGACGGCGCGTTCTCGGCGTTCGTGGCCCTGGTGGAGGAACTCGCTGACGGCGAGGAGGCGTGGGAGTCGGGGTGCTCGACGACCACACCGGTGGCACACGCGGCGGTGGTGGCGGGAGTGAACGCCACAAAGCGGCCGCTGCCGACCGGACTGCTCCACGAGCCCTTTTTCGCACAGGCGGCACGGACGCCGCACGCACCGGCGGTCATCTGGTCCTCCGGACAACTGACCTACGACGAGCTGGCCGGACGCGCGCGATGGGTCGCCCGGCAACTCGAACACCTGGAAGCACGTCCTGGGGAACGAGTCGTGGTCGCGATGCGCAAGGGATGGGAACAGGTGGCCGCCGTCCTCGGCGTGCTCCAGGCCGGAGGCGTCTACGTCCCCGTCGACCCCGCCCTGCCCACCGAACGCATCACCTACCTGATCGAACACACCGAAGCCCGAGCCGTACTCACCCAGCCCGGCCTGATGGAAGAACCCTGGCCGTCGGGCGTCCCCGTGGTGGCAGTCACGGCAGAGACCACCGAGCCAACACCAGAAAGCCACAGCGCCCAGCGAGCGACCACGGACCTGGCGTATGTCATCTTCACTTCCGGGTCGACCGGCGTGCCCAAGGGCGTGATGATCGACCACCGCGGAGCACGCAACACCATCGAGGACATCAACGAACGCATCGCGCTCTCAGCCGACGACCGCGTCCTGGCCGTGTCCAGCCTCAGCTTCGACCTGTCGGTATGGGACGTCTTCGGCACCCTCGCGGCAGGCGCGGCACTGGTGATCCCGGACCCGGGATCGGAGCGCGACCCGGGGCACTGGGGTGATCTCGTCGACGCCCACGCCGTCTCCGTCTGGAACTCCGTCCCCGCCCTGTTCGAGCTCTACACCGAGCACCGCGCTCAGGGTGACGATGCGCGGTCGGGGCTGCGGATGGCGATGCTCTCGGGTGACTGGATTCCGTTGTCGCTACCGGAGCGGGCGTGGAGGACGTTTCCCGGCATCCGCCTGCTCAGCCTGGGCGGGGCCACCGAAGCGTCGATCTGGTCGATCCACCACCCCATCACCCAGGTCGACCCGGCATGGGCCAGCATCCCCTACGGCACCGCACTGGCCAACCAGACCATGCACGTACTGGACAGCCGCCTGCGCACCCGACCGCCGTATGCCACCGGCGGAATCTACATCGGCGGCCTCGGCACCGCACTGGGCTACTGGAAGGACGACGAGAAGACCGCACAGTCCTTCATCGTCCACCCCCACACCGGCGAACGCCTCTACCGGACCGGCGACCTCGGCCGGTTCTGGCCCGACGGCACGATCGAATTCCTCGGCCGCGAAGACCAACAGGTCAAGATCAACGGGTACCGCATCGAACTCGGCGAGATCGACGCCGCACTGACCGCCCACCCGAACGTCACCGCCGCCGTGACCGTCACCGACACCACCGGGCAGGGCGGCAAGCGGCTGGTGTCCTACCTGACGCCGGACACCGCCGTCGACACCGCGGAACTGCGCGCATGGCTCCGGACGAAGCTCCCCTCCTACATGGTCCCTCCCGTCCTGATCGCCCTCGAGGAAATCCCGCTCAGCAGCAACGGCAAGGTGGACCGCAAAGCCCTGCCCACGCCCTCCCGCACACAGACCACCACCGCCTACACACCACCCGCGACCGCAGTCGAACACTCCCTCGTCCGAGTCTGGTCGGACCTGCTCAACCCGTCCGAGCCGCTGTCCACCTCCGCGAACCTCTTCGAACTCGGCGCCGACTCCCTCCTCGCCCTCCGTGCCACCGCCGCCGCCGACGGTCAGGGCCTGCGCCTGCAGCTCGCCGACGTGTTCGCGCACCCGACCATCACCCGACAGGCCCTGGCCATCCAGGCCGCCGGAGCCGTGGAGACCACGCAGATCGAGCCCGATGTGGCGGGGTGGGGTGAGCCGTTCGGTCTGACTGATGTGCAGCATGCGTATTGGTTGGGGCGGTCGGGGTTGTTCGAGTTGGGTGATGTG
>NZ_JBEOVF010000138.1:0-2332 GCF_040295365.1 Streptomyces sp. NPDC002838
TTTAAAAAAAAACACCTTTAAAAAATTTAGCAGAAAATACAAAAAGGCTAGCATATCAATCGTTTAGTCTTTTTTATGTTCCTCACTATACCAAAGTTAAACAGTAGGTAAAGAAATAAACATGGTTAAGCTAGTTTCATTTTTTTAATATTTTAGTGTTTGTTAAAAAATAGATAATTGATCTTTTAAACCAACTAAAATCTAATCAGCTCATAACTTAATCGTTGTGAGCTGGTCTTTTATTTTATTCTAAAACTTATTAATATATCTATAAATTGTGGTTCTTGAAACTCCCCAAGAATCCGCAATCGACTTAATCGGCGTACCACTTTCTACCAAGGTTTTAAGAAGCTTTACGTCTTGCTCCGAAAATTTCTCAGGTCTTCCTCCAAGTCGTCCTCTTGCACGTGCGGCTTCTCTACCAGCGGCAGAACGCTCCAAAATAAGGTTTCGCTCAAATTCCGCAAAAGCCGCAAACAAATGAAACATCAATTGTCCAGTCGAACTTGATTTATCCATTGTAATATTTTCTTGTAGACTATGAAAACTTACCCCTTTATTATTAAGAGAATTAACAATATTAATGAGATCTTCCATATTTCTACCTAGTCGATCCAATCGCCAAACAACAATCGTATCACCAGGACGAGAAAATTCGATGGCGGATTTTAATCCAGGTCTATCTTTTTTACTTCCTGACATATGATCAGTAAATATTTTTTCACAGTTATATTTTTTTAGACTATCTTTTTGTAAATCCAAATTTTGAAGTCCAGTTGAAACTCGTGCATATCCGATATTCATTTTATTCTCCTTTGTTCTAATTTATTGTATCATAACTTAAAAATATATATATAAATGAACATAGAATAAATTACGGGTTAATGAACAATAAATGTAAATGATTTTGAGAATTTTAATAAGAAAAGAAGAGTGTCCATAAAATGACCATTTTATGGACGCTCAAATATAAAAGAACATTGACCTACCCGAATTGCTAGTTGATTATTTAGCCATGACTTGATACCCGATAGAATATCTTAAAGTCTCTGGTTCCAGTGATTTAGCTGATTTTAACAGTAAAGAATACGCTAAAAGTATCATCTCTAATTTCAATTGAAAACCTTGAGGCGAACGACTTTTACAACGCTCAGCTCCTAGATTTGTCAAAAAAGAGAAAACTCGCTCAATCACTTTTCTACGTTTTGAAAAATTAGGGAAAAGGATTTTCTTTTGCTTCATGTTCTTCCTGACAGGTGTAATTAGATCAATTCCTTTTAATTCCAGCCTATCATGCAGTGACTGACCTAAATATCCCATATCTCCAAGGACTGTTGGTGTCCCAAATTGACTCAACACTTCCTCGGTCATTGAACTATCAGCCATTGAAGCAGGAGTAATTGTGTAGTCTATGACATAGCCTGATTCACTGACTAAAGCATGACATTTACATCCATAGAAGTACTGTCCCTTTGTAGCATTGTAGCCAACATTGGCATAATCTCCAAGAACTTTGCTTCTGAAATTACGAATAGGCTGACACAAAGGAATGGGGAAGCTGTCAATAATGGATACACTCATTCCTTCAACCTCTTTAAAGACGAGTGCTTGGCGAATGACTTGGATACTCGGTAAGAGGGCATTACAACGGCGGACAAAGCGAGAATATTCTAGGAAATTAGGAAATAAACTTTGAGCCAATTGGTGCTTAGCTTTAAGCGTTTCACTAAAATGCAGTACGCCCCAGAGGTAACAAGCGATAACTAAGCAATCTGATGTTGCGAGATGGACGTTCTTTCGGTTTTGAACCTCAAGGGGAACACTCGTTTGATAAAGCGTCTCAATGGTTGTCAGTAAATAAACAAAAACTTTTGGAAGTGTGCTATTATAAGTCATATAAGTCGTGCGCTTTCTAATGCTTAGTGGTTTAAGATTAGGATAGCACGACTTATTTATTTTCCAATGAAATTAACTAGCAATTCGGGTAGAAAGTTTAGAGGTATCATATGAAACTACTTAATAATTTGTTGACTAGCTTAACACAATATGAGAATGAAATGATTCAAATTAGGCGTCATCTTCATCAATACCCAGAAATTTCTTTTCAAGAAAAAGAAACATTTAAGTATATTATGGGCTTTTATAAAGAACTTGACTGTGAACCAAAACTTATCGGAAAGGGATTTGGAATCATCGTTGATATTGAAGGTGGAAAATCCGGAAAAACTCTTGCGTTGAGAGCAGACTTTGATGCTCTTGCTATTTTTGAAGATAATGATTTAAGTTTTAAATCGGTCAATCCAGGAGTAATGCATGCCTGTGGACACGATGC
>NZ_JBEOVF010000139.1:0-2264 GCF_040295365.1 Streptomyces sp. NPDC002838
GCCTCCCTCTACCAGACGGTGCCGTTCCGTCAGGACACCTCCTACCTGGCGATCGGCGAGCGGACGAATGCGAACGGCTCGAGGAAGTTCCGGGAGGCCATGCTGGAGGGCCGCTGGGACGACTGTGTGGAGATCGCCCGTGAGCAGATCCGTGAGGGCGCCCACATGCTCGACCTGTGTGTGGACTATGTGGGCCGGGACGGTGTCGCCGACATGGAGGAGCTGGCCGGCCGTTTCGCCACCGCCTCCACGCTGCCGGTGGTGCTGGACTCCACCGAGGTCGACGTCATCCGGGCCGGCCTGCAAAAGCTCGGCGGCCGCGCGGTGATCAACTCGGTGAACTACGAGGACGGCGACGGCCCCGAGTCCCGCTTCGCCAAGGTCACCCAGCTGGCCCGGGAGCACGGGGCGGCGCTGATCGCGCTCACCATCGACGAGGAGGGCCAGGCCCGTACCCCGCGGAAGAAGGTGGAGATCGCCGAACGGCTGATCGACGACCTGACCGGCAACTGGGGCATCCACGAGTCGGACATCCTCATCGACACCCTGACCTTCACCATCTGCACCGGTCAGGAGGAGTCCCGGGGGGACGGCATCGCCACCATCGAGGCGATCCGCGAACTCAAGCGCCGCCACCCGGACGTGCAGACCACGCTGGGCCTGTCGAACATCTCCTTCGGCCTGAACCCGGCCGCCCGCATCCTGCTCAACTCCGTCTTCCTCGACGAGTGCGTCAAGGCGGGCCTGGACTCGGCGATCGTGCACGCGAGCAAGATTCTCCCGATCGCCCGCTTCACCGAGGAAGAGGTCCAGACCGCCCTCGACCTCATCTACGACCGCCGCAGCGAGGGCTACGACCCCCTCCAGAAGCTCATGGCCCTGTTCGAGGGGGCCACCGCCAAGTCCCTGAAGGCGGGCAGGGCCGAGGAACTGGCCGCGCTGCCGCTGGACGAGCGTCTCAAGCGCCGCATCATCGACGGCGAGCGCAACGGCCTGGAGGCCGACCTCGATCTCGCGCTGGCCGAGCGCCCCGCCCTCGACATCGTCAACGAGACGCTGCTGGAGGGCATGAAGGTCGTCGGCGAGCTGTTCGGCTCCGGCCAGATGCAGCTGCCCTTCGTCCTGCAGTCCGCCGAGGTGATGAAGGCGGCCGTCGCCTACCTCGAGCCGCACATGGAGAAGACGGACGACGACGGCAAGGGCACCATCGTGCTGGCGACCGTGCGCGGCGACGTCCACGACATCGGCAAGAACCTGGTCGACATCATCCTGTCCAACAACGGCTACAACGTCGTCAACCTGGGCATCAAGCAGCCGGTCTCCGCGATCCTGGACGCGGCCCAGGAGCACCGGGCCGATGTGATCGGCATGTCCGGTCTGCTGGTGAAGTCCACGGTGATCATGAAGGAGAACCTGGAGGAGCTCAACCAGCGCGGCCTGGCGGCCGATTACCCGGTCATCCTCGGCGGTGCCGCGCTGACGCGGGCGTACGTCGAGCAGGACCTGCACGAGATCTACCAGGGCGAAGTCCGCTACGCCCGCGACGCGTTCGAGGGCCTGCGTCTGATGGACGCGCTGATCGGCGTCAAGCGGGGCGTGCCCGGCGCGAAGCTGCCCGAGCTGCGCCAGCGCCGGGTGCGTGCGGCGGCCCCCGCGGCCGAGGTGGAGGAGCGCCCGCAGGAGGGCCACGTCCGCTCCGACGTCGCCACCGACAACCCGGTCCCCAAGCCCCCCTTCCGGGACACCCGCGTCATCAAGGGCATCCAGCTCAAGGAATACGCGTCCTGGCTGGACGAGGGCGCCCTGTTCAAGGGCCAGTGGGGCCTGAAGCAGGCCCGCACCGGTGAGGGACCGTCATACGAGGAACTCGTCGAGACCGAGGGCCGGCCGCGGCTGCGCGGCCTGCTCGACAGACTCCAGACCGAGAACCTGCTGGAAGCCGCCGTCGTCTACGGCTACTTCCCGTGCGTGTCCAAGGACGACGACCTGATCATCCTGGACGAGCAGGGCAACGAGCGCACCCGCTTCACCTTCCCGCGCCAGCGCCGCGGCCGCCGGCTGTGCCTGGCGGACTTCTTCCGCCCGGAGGAGTCCGGCGAGACGGACGTGGTCGGCCTCCAGGTCGTCACCGTCGGCTCCCGCATCGGCGAGGAGACCGCCCGGCTCTTCGCGTCGGACTCCTACCGCGACTACCTCGAACTACACGGCCTGTCCGTGCAGTTGGCCGAGGCACTCGCCGAGTACTGGCACGCACGCGTACGTTC
>NZ_JBEOVF010000140.1:0-2057 GCF_040295365.1 Streptomyces sp. NPDC002838
GAGCAATGCTCATGACCTGTGGATCGGCCTCGGGCTGGACGCGAAGGGCGTACCTTCCCGAGTGATCGACTTCTGGTCATCGAGTAGGCCGACGTTGCACCGTCGGTCGGGAAGGCACGCCCGTGCTGAGCGTAGTGAACGCCGAGGGAACGACCGAGACCGGCTCCCTGATCGACGACATCGTCCGCGACGGCGCGAGGCGGATGCTGGCCGCCGCCCTGGAAGCCGAAGTCAACGCCTACATAGCCGAGTTGACTGATCAGCGTGACGAGCACGGGCGCCGCCTGGTGGTCCGCAACGGCTACCACCAGCCGAGGAAGGTCACCACCGCGGCCGGATCGGTGGAAGTGAAGGCCCCGAGGGTGAACGACAAGCGCGTCGACGAGGCCACCGGCGAGCGCAAGCGGTTCTCCTCGGCCATCCTGCCGCCCTGGTGCCGTAAGTCCCCGAAGATCAGCGAAGTGCTGCCCCTGCTCTATCTCCATGGCCTGTCCTCCGGCGACTTCGTGCCTGCGCTGGAGCAGTTCCTCGGCTCGGCGGCTGGCCTCTCACCCGCGACGGTCACCCGGCTCACCCAGCAATGGCAGGCCGACCACCAGGCGTTCGGCGAGCGCGAGCTGTCTGCCAGCGACTACGTCTACGTGTGGGCCGACGGCATCCACCTGCGCATACGCCTGCGGGAGGCCAAGTCATGCGTGCTCGTGCTGATGGGCGTTCGCGCGGACGGCACAAAGGAACTGATCGCGATGAGCGACGGCTACCGCGAATCAGCCGACTCCTGGGCAGATCTCCTGCGCGACTGTGCTCGGCGAGGGATGCGCGCTCCCCTTCTCGCGGTCGGCGATGGGGCGCTTGGATTCTGGAAGGCCCTGGCCGAGGTCTTCCCCGAGACGCGCCATCAAAGATGCTGGGTTCACAAGATCGCCAATGTCGCGAACGCCCTGCCGAAGTCCGCCCAGCCCGGTGCGAAGAAAGCCCTGCAGGAGATCTACAACGCCGAGGACCGTGAGCACGCCGTGAGGGCGGTCGGAGCGTTCGCCAAGACCTACGGGACGAAGTTCCCCAAGGCCGTCAAGAAGATCACCGACGACGTGGACGAGCTGCTGGCGTTCTACGACTTTCCCGCTGAGCACTGGATCCATCTGCGGACCACGAATCCGATCGAGTCGACCTTCGCCACCGTCCGCCTGCGCACGAAGGTCACCAAGGGCGCCGGCAGCGCGGCCGCCGCCCTGGCCATGGTCTTCAAGCTCGTCGAGTCCGCCCAGGCCCGCTGGCGGGCCGTGAACGCACCTCACCTCGTCGCCCTCGTCCGCGCCGGAGCCCGCTTCGAACGCGGCCACCTCGTCGAACGCCCCGAAGCCCACGCAGCCTGAACTACCCCACGATCCAGAGATCTTGCCTACTGATCTCGCATCACCTGAGGATCAGGCTGTCGCGGAGAGGAACCCGAGGGCCGTCGCAACGTTCGACGACAAGTCGGTCATCGTATCCAGCACCAACCGGTGATCGGCCCATGAGGCGAAATCCTCCCGCAGACGTTGCACGACCTCCCACGTCGGCTCAGCGAAGCCCTCGATCCCCCGGGACCGGTTCTCCAACCGACGGCGGTGCACCAACGGATCCGAGCACACCACCTCGATGAACACCGCCGGCACACCATGACGATCCGCCAGCGACCGCCACTGTCCCCGCGCCGCTTCCACGGCGTTGACCGCATCGACGATCACGGTTTGGCCCATGCCGAGCACACCATCGGCCACGGCCTCGGCCACGACATACGCCGCCAGGCCCGTGGGCTGGTCACGGGCCACCCCCGCACGCCACATCGCCGCCTCGATCGGGTCCACGGACACGACCGGAGCAGCCAGCTTGCGCCCCAACGCCTCGGCGACCGAACTCTTCCCCGCACCGGGCAGACCCGCCATCGCGATCAACATGACGACACCCTCGCACGCCCGACCGAACCGCCGGCCATCAACGCCCGGACGGCGTAGGCATCCGCATCCCCAGTCATCAAGTCACGCGACGACATCCACAGGAATTGACAATTACTC
>NZ_JBEOVF010000141.1:0-2020 GCF_040295365.1 Streptomyces sp. NPDC002838
CTCCCCAGGTGCGCAAGCTGTGCGAGAAGTACGGCATCCCGTACACCAGCGGCCCGCTGCCACGCCAGTACGCCTCCACCTGGACCCGCATCTGGAGCATGGCACTCCCGTAATCCCCCCAGTACCAGCCAGTTCCCCCGCATAACATGTCATCTCATTCGACGGGCCAGTAGTGGAGGCCGCCGGTCGTGAACTCGCGGCCCGCGCTGTGCAGGTCGTTGCGGAAGAGGCCGACGACGGCCCTGACGTCGCGTCCGGTGAGCGGCGTCATCGATGAAAGCCGACGTGGCCGCCACCCGGTTCCCACCGCTTCCTTGCTGCCCGCGGTATCAGCCTGTTGCGGCCCTCCCACTGCAACCACGGCACCCAGGCCGGGAGAATCCCTGTTCGAGACCGTGCAGCCAGCATTTCCGGCGCAGCCGTCACCAGCGGGGCGGCTGCGTCACCACCTGCACACATTCGCGGGCCAGAGGGCTTCGACGCTGCCGTGGTACCGGCGCCGCCCGGGCTGACGGGTCTCTCGCGCTGCCGGAATACTTGCGGACGGGTGGCTGGTGGCCGCTGGAAGCCGGGGTGGGTTCTGCTCGCGGAGGACTGGGGCGTGGCCACCGACGTCCCCATCGGGAACCGCAGAGCCGACTGCATTCTTCGCTGCGGTGAGCGGGCAGAGGCCCAGGCGCATCCGCTTGCCCTTGCTGAAGTCGCTGGCCGGGAGGCGCACGCGGACTTGTGGATTCTCGACTGCCGAGCCGCATACGCGGGCGACCGCCTCCTGGTGTGGGACGACTCGGGGTTCGGCACGCTGTTCCGCTGGGACCGTGCCTGGCAGGGCTTCGCGGTGGCCAAGCGGCCTGTATTCCTCAACATGGAACTGGACATCAGCACGGGCCACGGCAGCTTCCTGGAGGTAACGGGCTGGGTCTTTGACGGACACCGCGCTCTTGGTTCCGGCAGACCCCATACCGCGCCTGCCATGCGTTCCTGGATGCGCTACGACATCCCGCTCACCAGCCACCTGGCGGTGGCCCGATGACCCGGGAGCCATCCCACGGACGTGAGGGGAAGCGCTACCGCACCGCGGCGATCGAGCTGGACGGCATCCTCCAGCAGGTGCCAGCCGAGTATCACGCGACCGGCGCACTCGTGGGACGA
Source organism: Streptomyces sp. NPDC002838 (assembly GCF_040295365.1). Classification (NCBI taxonomy): domain Bacteria; kingdom Bacillati; phylum Actinomycetota; class Actinomycetes; order Kitasatosporales; family Streptomycetaceae; genus Streptomyces; species Streptomyces sp. NPDC002838. The sequence continues at coordinate 1,153 of NZ_JBEOVF010000141.1, forward strand.
ATGGTGACGGCCAGAGCCTTCTACGCTGACTCCCCGTTCGGCGCATGCCCGGTTCCCATAGCCATACCTCTGCACCGGCCCACCGCCGCCACCGACCCGAGACTGATCATCGTGGATGACCTGGCCGAGCAGTGGGTCATGGGATTCAACGTCTGGTACAACCAGCTCCGCTATCGCATCACCGGCTTCTACACCGTCGGACCACCGGCGCCTTCCTTCGACCACGCTTGATCTTCGGCGACTTCACTGCGCCGACCACGTGCACTCAGCGTGACGTTGCGCGCGTCCCGGCGCGGGTCTGTACGCTCACCGGTGTAATTGATGATCATGGAAGAGACATCAAGTGACTGACACCGTGACCGAGTTCGTGGCCGCCGATGACCAGGCGGATCCGTCGCCGGAGGCCGCGACGGTCGAGCAGAAACTGATCGACCAGCTCGTCGGGCAGGCCCGCAGCAAGGGGCTGCAGCTGACCGGCGAGGGCGGGCTGCTGCAGCAGCTGACCAAGCGCATCCTGGAGTCCGCGTTGGAGGGCGAGCTCACCGCCCACCTGGGCCACGAGCATGGTTACCGGTAGTTCGTTAAATCCGGCGGTGGTGTGGGTTGACGACGGGTCGGGTTGGTCGTAGGCCGGTGATAGGAGCCAACTGCCTTTCCGGAGGCTGGAGATGACCGCTCGCCGTCCGTGTCCGCCTGCGCCGGGGCCGTTGGAGGAGTACGCGGCCCGGTTCGACGACCTCTTCTTCAGCCTGGCACAGCGGCGGGGCTTTCGTGAGTATTTGACCGGGCTGCTGGCGCCGCGGGAGCGGAACAAGACGATCACCTGCCTGGCAGGGGCGGAGCCGGTGGCCGGCGCGGGGATGCCGGG
>NZ_JBEOVF010000142.1:0-1888 GCF_040295365.1 Streptomyces sp. NPDC002838
CAGGCGGCCGCCGCCAACGTGGTGCCCTCGGTCACCGAACTGGGCGGCAAGTCGCCCTTCGTTGTCTTCGCCGACGCCGACTTCGACCTGGCGCTCAAGGCGATTCTCGGCTGGTCGTTCAGCAATGCCGGACAGATGTGCTCGGCGGGCACGCGACTGCTGCTCCAGCGCGGCGCCGAGGAATTCCTGGACCGGCTGGTCGAGAAGATCGCCACCCTGCGCCTCGGACCGGGCCTCACGGATCCGGACATCGGCCCGCTGGTCGCCGCCCGCCAGCGTGACCGAGTCCTGAGCTACCTGGACCTGGCCCGGCAGGAAGGCGCGACCGTGCGAGCAGGCGGCGGCGCCCCGTCCGCCCCCGGGCTGGCCGACGGCTACTACATCGAGCCGACCGTCCTCACCGGCCTGACCAACCAGGCCCGGTGCGCCCGCGAGGAGATCTTCGGCCCCGTCGTCACCGTCATCGAGTTCGACGACGCGGACGAGGCCCTTCAGATCGCCAACGACAGCTCGTACGGCCTGGCCTCCTACGTGTGGACCCGCGACATCGACAAGGCGATGAGCCTGGCCGAGGGGATCCGGGCCGGCCAGGTCTACGTCAACGTCACCAGCGCCGGGACGGGCATCGAGCTCCCCTTCGGCGGCTACAAGCACAGCGGCTGGGGCCGGGAGAAGGGCCTCGAAGCCCTGGCGAGCTACACGCAGACCAAGAACGTCTGCATCGGATTCGGGGACAGGTCATGAGGTACCGCAGGCTCGGTGAACGCGGGCCGGCCGTCTCGGTGGTGGGCGTCGGCGGCAACAACTTCGGCTCCCGCCTGGACGAGGACGGCACGAAGGCCGTCGTGCACGCCGCCCTCGACGCGGGCATCACCCTGTTCGACACCGCCGACATGTACGGCGGGTTCGGCGAACAGGGCGGCTCGCGCGGCGACGGCGAACGGCTTCTCGGCGCGGCCCTCAAGGGCAGGCGTGACGAGGTCGTACTGGCCACCAAGTTCGGCATGGAGATGGGCCCGGAGGCGGACCTGTACGGGCGGCGCGGAGCCCGCCCCTACATCCGGTACGCCGTCGAGGCGTCGCTGCGCCGGCTGGGCACCGATCGGATCGACCTCTTCCAGTACCACGAGCCGGACGGCGTCACCCCGCTGGAGGAGACGGTGACCGCGCTCCGGGAGCTGGTGGCCGAGGGAAAGATCCGGTACATCGGTTGCTCCAACCTCCCGGCCGAACACCTCACCGACGCCTTCGTGTCGACCCAGGCCCGCTACCACCTGCTCGACCGCAGCGCGGAGAACGACCTGATCCCCGCCTGTCTGCGCAACGGCGTCGGCCTGCTGCCGTACTACCCGCTGGCCAACGGCCTGCTCAGTGGCAAGTACCGGCGTGGCGAGCAGCCCCCGCCCGGCAGCCGCCTGTCCTGGCGGCAGGGCTGGCTGACCGACGCGGCCCTAGACCGGGTCGAGGCGCTCACGGCGTATGCCACTGAGCGCGGCCTGTCCCTCCTCCAGGTCGCGGTGGGCGGACTCGCCGCCCTGCCCGCCGTCGGCTCGGTCATCTGCGGCGCGATGACCCCCGAACAGGTCACCGCCAACGCGGCGTCGGCCGACTGGCTCCCCGACGCGGCCGACCTGGCCGCACTCGACGCGATCGTCACCCCCGGCGAGCGGATCGTCTGACAGTCCTTCTCCCCCTGTAAGAACCGGAAACCGAGGTTGAACACCATGCGAGAGATCGTCACCTTCGACGCCTACGGCACCCTGGTCGACTTCCAGCTCGGCCCCACCACCCTCAAGGTCCTCGCCGACCGGCTGGACCTGGACAACCTGGACGTCGACGAGTTCCTCGACGACTTCCGCGTCATGCGCTTCCAGGCCGTCCTGGAGGC
>NZ_JBEOVF010000143.1:0-1811 GCF_040295365.1 Streptomyces sp. NPDC002838
TGGCCGGGTCGGTTTCGGCGAGGACGCGCCGGATGGCCTCCTGGCCGTCGTACTCGTCGCCGTGCACCCCCGCGTCCACGCACAGCACCGGACCGTCCTGGGCGCCGTTGACGACGATGACCGGGATGCCGAGCTCCACGCCGTAGCTGCTGGTGCCGACCGGGATGAGGCCCTGGGCGCGCTCGCCGGGGGCGACGGTCAGCGGACCGATGGAGTACATGAGGGTGGTTCCTTTCGAATGCGGGGCGGGTGCGGGTGTCACAGGCGGGCGGACGCCTCGGCGAGGGTCTCCGCGAGGATGTCGGCGATACGGTCGAGAAGGTGCCGGTCGCTGATCAGCGGGGGTGCGATCTGCACCAGCGGGGCGGCGCGGTTGTAGACGCGGGCCAGGAGTCCGGCCTCGCGCAGTCGGCGCGGGATGAGGTCGACGATCAGACCGGCGCGGGCCTTGTCGCTGAAGCCGCCGCCGTCGAGGTCGCCGACGAGTTCGCAGGCGTAGAAGAATCCGGCGCCCCGAATGTCACCGACGATTCTCAGATCTCCGAGGGAGGCCATGCGCGTCGCGAGGTGGTCCTGGAGACCGCGGACGTTGTCCAGGATCAGGTCCCGCTCCATGATCTCCAGGCTGCGCAGGGCGATGGCCGCGCTCAGCGGGTGCCCGGCGAAGGTGTAGCCGTGGTTGAGGACCGCGCCCGGCTGATTGATGACCTCAACAACTCGATTGCTCACCAGGGTTGCTCCCATGGGCGCGTAACCGGCGGTGATGCCCTTGGCGATGGTGACGATGTCGGGGCGGGCGCCGTAGCGGTCGCCGCCGAACCACTCCCCCAGCCGCCCGAAGGCGGTGATCACCTCGTCGGCGACGAGGAGGAAGCCGTACCGGTCGGCGAGCGCCCTGAGGCCCGGCCAGTAGCCGTGGGGCGGGGTGATGCAGCCGCCGCGGTTCTGCACCGGCTCGGCGATCAGCATCGCGATGCTCTCCGGGCCCTCGGCCAGGATCGCGGCCTCCAGCTCGGCGAGCAGACGGGAGGTGTACACGTCGTCGTCGACGTACTCGGGGGCGAGGCCGAACCGGTTGGTGTTGGACACGAACCGGGTCTCGATCGCGCCCGGCCCGTAGGGTTCGCGCAGCCCGGGGTCGTCGGTCAGGGAGAGAGCCCCGATGGTCAGCCCGTGGTAGGCGCCGCGACGGGAGATCGCCTTCACCCGGCCCGGTTCCCCGCGCAGGGCGTGGTAGCGGCGGGCGATCTTCCAGGCGGTCTCCACCGCTTCCGCCCCGCCGCCGGAGAAGAACGTGTGCTCGACGTCGACGGGCGCGATCCGCGAGAGCCGCTCGGCGAGTTCGATGGCGGTGGGGTGCGCGGAGGAGGACCACAGCGGGCTGAAGCACAGCTCGCGCAGCTGCTTGTCCGCCGCCTCGGCGAACTCGGGGGCGTAGGAGTAGCCGAGCTGGCAGCAGTACAGGCCGGAGAGACCGTCGATGTAGCGCCTGCCGTCGGCGTCGTCGACGTACGGGCCCTCGCCACGCTGGACGACGAAGAGGTTCTCGCCGTCCTGGCCGAGTGAGCCGTTGGGGGTCATGTTGAGCAGGAGGTGTCTGGCCGCGGTGGCGGACAGTTCACCGGTGGGTGTGCGGGTGCTGGTGGTCATGATGCGCTCTCACTTCCGGCGCGGAGGCCCAGTCCGGGTTCTGTGGGCAGCAGGCCGTCCTGTTTGCCGGAGCCGCTGAGCTTGCGGACCACGCCGACCAGGGCGAGGGCCACGACGGCGACGGCGATGAGGATCGCGCTGACGGCGGTCACCGACGGGTC
>NZ_JBEOVF010000145.1:0-1767 GCF_040295365.1 Streptomyces sp. NPDC002838
CGCTCCTTCTTGCCGTTGAGGCGGGTAGTGATTCAAGAAGTTCAGAGGATTAAAACGCCTTATGATGCTCAACTTTTATTGGTAGGGGCAGGGGGTGTCGGCTCTATTCCTATAACACGAGATGACGGCTCTAACTTAGAAGTATGGACCAATGTCAAATATTTAGACACAAAATGAGCTATATTTTTGGAAAGTCAACGAAAAACTAGACACGGAGTTAAGAGAATTTAAGAATTATATTTTTCAAAGTCTTTTGGAGACTTGTAATCAAGACCTGAATGCATCCTTTTTGTATTGTAATAGGTCTCAATGTATTTAAATATTTCTTGAGTAGCCTCAGCTCTTGTCTCAAAATGAGCATCATTAATAAGCTCCCTCTTTAGCGTCTTATAAAAAGACTCCATCATTGCATTGTCATATGGATTTCCTTTACGACTCATGCTAGATTGAGCACCGACTTGACGAAGAGTAGATTGATAACGAGAGCTTGTATATTGACTCCCTTGATCAGTATGGACAATCAAGCCAGGCTGAGGATGTTCTTTCCCACAAGCTTGTAAGAAGCAATCCCTCACCAGTTTATCTTGCATCCGTGAAGACATTGACCAGCCTACAATCTTACGTGAAAAAACGTCGATATTCACGGCTAAGTATAAGGTGCCTTCTTTGGTAGGGATATAGGTCATGTCTCCCAGCCATACTTTATTAGGAGCTGTTGCTTTAAAGATCTGATTAATTAAATTGGGTCTTGAAAGCGAAGCTCCTTTTCTGTTGTAATGTTTATATTTATAACGGCTTCCCTTGGCATAAAGTCCCATCAAGTGCATCAGTTTCCCAACACGTTTCGTGTTGGTCATAATACCAGTATTATGAAGTACCTTGGTAATTCTAACCGCACCATAGCGTCCCTTATGCTCATGAAAGACAGCTTTTATCTTCTCTGAGAGAATTTCTCTCTCCACTTGTTGTTTTGAAGGACGACGATGCATGTATTCATAGAAACCTGAGCGAGAAACCTTAAGAACTTTTACTGCATGCTTAATTTTTATCTTCCCATGATGTTTCAAGAGAAATTCAAAACGTTTTACTTGCTTCGCTTCAAGAAGACCCGGAACTTTTTTAGAAGTTCAAGTTCCTCCTGAAGATAACGATTTTCTTTCTCTAACAATTTAATCTTATGTTGGGCATTAGCTAGGGCTGTCCCATTGCCTGGAAAAGCACTTTCTCCATATTCTTCAACTTCTTGAACCCAGCGATAAAGACTATTGGCATGAACCTCAAGCTCTTGGCTGACTTCTTTAACAGAGAAACCCTCTTCAAGAATGAGTTTTACTGCAGAATTTTTAAATTGTTTATCGAATTTTCTTCTTGCCATAATAAACCTTTCCACGATTTCTCTTAACTTTGTGTCTAGTTTATTATAACCTTTCCAAACGCTTTTCTTTTTTATGTCTATTTATTTGATAATAGTCCATTCTATGAAACGTTTAAAAGAACGGACAGAAAATTATCAAGTACACGGTTTTACGGTGCTTTGGCTTATGGGGGAAAATTTATGGTTAAAAGACCAAATAACAAACCTTCAAAAAAATTTAGTCTATTTTTCAGAAAATAGAGGTTTCTATTATTGGGAATTAGATTTTAAAACTCAGAAGCTGAGATTGAAGACACTGATTCATGAAGATTTGAGTGGGAAAATTATTTATTTACAAGAAGAAATCCCTTTTGGGCAAGGACGACTTATTGAGCAATTACGACTGCCTTTTT
>NZ_JBEOVF010000146.1:0-1711 GCF_040295365.1 Streptomyces sp. NPDC002838
GCGTCGGACTCCTACCGCGACTACCTCGAACTACACGGCCTGTCCGTGCAGTTGGCCGAGGCACTCGCCGAGTACTGGCACGCACGCGTACGTTCCGAACTCGGCATTCAAGGCAGCGACCCGAGCGATCTGACCGGCATGTTCGGCACGGAATACCAGGGATGCCGCTACTCCTTGGGCTACCCGGCCTGCCCCGCCCTGGAGGACCGGGCGAAGATCGCCCATCTGCTCGAACCGGAGCGTATCGGCGTCCGTCTCTCCGAGGAGTTCCAGCTGCACCCCGAGCAGTCCACCGACGCCATCGTGGTCCACCACCCCGAGGCCACCTACTTCAACGCCGGAGGCCGCTCGTGATCACCCTCCGCGACGCACTCTCCTCCGGCACGCCCACCTTTTCCTTCGAGTTCTTCCCGCCCAGGACGGACAAGGGCGAGCGCACGCTGTGGAACGCGATCCGACGGATCGAGCCTCTCCGGCCCACCTTCGTCTCCGTCACCTACGGGGCCGGCGGCTCCTCCCGCGACCGCACCGTCGGGGTGACCAAGCAGATCGCGGCCGAGACCACACTCCGGCCGGTCGCGCATCTCACGGCGATCGGTCACTCGGTCGCCGAATTGCGGCACATCATCGGCCAGTACGCGGACGCCGGCGTGCGCGACGTCCTCGCCCTGCGAGGCGACCCGCCGGGTAATCCGAACGGCCCGTGGATCCCGCACCCGGACGGTCTCACCCACGCAGGCGAACTCGTCTCCCTGGTCAAGGAGTCGGGCGACTTCAGTGTCGGGGTCGCGGCCTTCCCCGAAATGCATCCGCGCTCGCCCGACCGGGAGTCCGACATCCGGCACTTCGTCGGTAAGTGCGAGGCCGGCGCCGACTATGCCATCACCCAGATGTTCTTCCACGTCGACGACTATCTGCGGTTGCGCGACCGGGTGGTGACCGCGGGCTGCGACACCCCCATCATCCCGGAGATCATGCCCGCCACCGACGTACGGCAGATCGCCCGGTTCGCCGAGCTCAGCGGCGCGTCCTTCCCCGAAGACCTGGCCCGCCGGCTGGACGCCGTCCGGGACAACCCTGTCGACGGTCACCGCATCGGAGTCGAGTACGCCACCGGCATGGCTGAGCGACTGCTCGCCGAAGGCGCACCCGGTCTGCACTACATCACGCTCAATCGCTCCACGGCCACGCTCGAGATCCACCAGAACCTCCAAACCACTAGGAGTGCACGTGCCTTCGCAGCCCACGCCTGACGTCACGGACTTCAAGGTCGCGGACCTCTCCCTGGCCGAGTTCGGCCGCAAGGAGATCACCCTCGCCGAGCACGAGATGCCGGGTCTGATGGCGATCCGCAAGGAATACGCCGAGGCCCAGCCCCTCGCCGGCGCCCGCATCACCGGCTCCCTGCACATGACCGTGCAGACCGCCGTCCTCATCGAGACCCTGGCCGCCCTGGGCGCCGAGGTCCGCTGGGCCTCCTGCAACATCTACTCCACCCAGGACCACGCCGCCGCCGCGATCGCCGCCGCGGGCATCCCGGTCTTCGCCTGGAAGGGCGAGACCCTTCAGGAGTACTGGTGGTGTACGGAGCAGGCCCTGACCTGGCCCGGGCACGCCGGCCCGAACATGATCCTGGACGACGGCGGTGACGCCACCCTCCTCGTCCACAAGGGCGTCGAGTACGAGAAGGACGGCAAGGTTCCGGACGTCG
>NZ_JBEOVF010000147.1:0-1690 GCF_040295365.1 Streptomyces sp. NPDC002838
CATCCGGTCGATCGCGGCCCCGCTGCGGGACGGCTCCGGCCGGGTCATCGCCGCCCTCAACGTCAACTGCCACGCGGCCGAGACCTCGGTCGAGCAGCTCGTCGAGGAGCATCTGCCGCCGCTGTTGCAGACCGCGGGAGACATCAGCGCGGATTACGCCCGCGTCGCCGCGGTGCCGCAGACATGAGGGCGACTCCCAGGCCTCTGCCCGCACCCGTGACGATGGCGACTTTGCCGTCGAGCATGATCCACTCATCATGGTCATCATCGACGAGCGACGGATCCCGTCCCGAAGGCCGCCGCCATGGTCACGGGCCGGCAGGGAGAGACGGGCTGGCGGGCGCAGGGGGCGACTCGCGGTCGGCCACAGCATCGCAGCCCGGTGGATTTCGGGCGGGCCTACGTCATTCGACCTGTTCATGGGCGGTCGAAGCGCCGAGCCGGCTCAGTCATTGCTCGCGTTCCCGCAGCGCGGGCGTCTGCCTAGGTTGAGGAGAGCGCCCCGTGGACCGCCACTCCTCCGAGGGGTCCGCGGGGCGTTCGAGACGTGTGCCCGGCCGGGCGGCCGATCCAAGCCCTCAAGGACGAGGAGGCGTGAGGTATGGACGTGTTCCAGCGCGGCGGCCAGCCGTGCCGCGCGACGGTCGCCGAGCAGCGGGTCGAGACGATCATCGTCGCGGGCAACGCCGTGTGCCGGCCGCTCGTCGACGAGCTCGTGCACGCGGGACAGACGGGAACGCCGCACGACCTGCGCAGGGTCCTCAGCTCCGGCACAGCTCTCAGCGACGTACTCGAGAGACACCTGCACGAGCGCGCCGAAGTCACGGTCATCGACGCCATCGCGTCGAGCGAAGGAGGGCCGTTCGCCTTCGCCGTCACCCCGTCGGTACGTGACCTGCCCGCCCGTTTCTTCCCCGTGCCCGCGACGAGAGTGATCGGCACCGGGGACCGGTTCGTCGAACCCGGCAGCGACGAGACCGGGCGCCTCGCCTACTGCGGGCCCATGCCGCTCGGCTACTACAAGGACGCCGAGAAGAGCGCGACGACGTTCCGCACCATCGACGGGGTCCGGTACGCGATCCCCGGTGATCTCGCCCGTCTTGAGGCCGACGGCGCGATCCGGTTCCTCGGCCGCGGCTCGGGCGTGATCAACACCGGCGGGGAGAAGGTGCACCCCCAGGAGGTGGAGAACGTCCTGCTGGCGCACCCCGCGGTGACCGACTGCGTCATCGTCGGCGTCCCCGACGAGACCTGGGGAGAACGGGTGGCGGCCGTCGTGGCGGTCCCGCCGGGCGCGACCGTCACCGGCGAGGAGCTGCGCGACTGGGTACGGCGGAGCCTCGCCGGCTACAAGGTGCCGCGATCCGTCGTCCTGACGGACGCCCTGCCGCGGACCCCCACCGGCAAGCTCGAAATGGCCTGGGCCAGGAAGATGGCCCAGGACGGCGGCCCTGCCGGAACGTGCGGTGCCCGGCCCGCGCGACGGATGACGTAGTCCGGGCCACGACCATGCGCCGCCCCGGTCCGGTCATTCGAGCGATGACCTGGGCGTTCCCTGGTGGCTAGCGTCGTTCGTGCCGCCGCCGAGCGCGGCCGAAGTGATCCCTGCCGACCGTGCCGAGGAGATGACGAACGTGACGAGCCCTGCAGCCGCCGCCCCGGACATGTCCGAGGGCACCGTCACCGTGGT
>NZ_JBEOVF010000148.1:0-1665 GCF_040295365.1 Streptomyces sp. NPDC002838
AGAAGCTGTTGTCTTTTCGATCTTGAGGGATGCGCGTCGAACGGGAGTCCCGATCGGGTGGTCGCGGGACGCTGGGCGCATACGAACAGGGCCTCCCGAACAGCTCGTTGGTGTCGAATCACCGAGCAGCAGGAGGCCCTGGTGCAGCAGTCTTGCGTGCCGATGGCCGGGCAGTCCAGCGCGGTCACCTGGGAGTGTGACTGCCTGGCTCACCGGTTCGGAAACGCCGCCGACAACGGGACGCGGCAGCCTCGCTATCCGACGGACATGACGGACGGGGAGTGGGCCGTCATCCGCCCGCTGCTGCCGGTGCCGGGCTGGATGCGTGGCCGGGGCGGCCGGCCGGAGGCGTACTGCCACCGGGCGATGCTCGATGCGATCCGGTATCTCGTGGACAACGGGATCAAGTGGCGAGCGATGCCCGTCGACTTTCCGCCGTGGGACCGCATTTACGCATTCTTCCGCCGCTGGCGCGACAACTTGCTGGTCAAGGAGTTCCACGACCGGTTGCGCGCGAGGGTGCGCGAGGAGTTGGGGCGGGATGCGGAGCCGACGGCCGCAGTGATCGATTCGCAGTCCGTCAAGGCGGACGCCGTCGTCGGTGGGGACAGCCGGGGCTTCGACGGCGGCAAGCTGATCAACGGCCGCAAGCGGCACGTCGTGGTCGACACGCTCGGTCTGCTGCTGGGCGTGATGGTCACCGCCGCGGACACCGGCGACCGCATCGCCGCCCAGGTCCTGCTCGGGCAGGTCGCCGACGTGCACCACCGCCTCGAACTGGTCTGGGCCGACGGCGGCTACACCGGCAGCCTCGTCGAGTACTGCCTGGCCGCGTTCACCCTGGTCCTGGCGATCGTCAAACGCAGCGACGACCAGAAGGGGTTCGTGGTGCTGCCAAAGCGGTGGATCGTCGAGCGCCTCTTCGCCCACCTGATGCGAAGCCGCCGTCTGGTGCGCGACTTCGAGCGGCGCACCACCAGCGCCGAGGCGATGATCTATTGGTCGATGACCCTGCTCATGACGCGCCGCCTGGCCCGGTCACGCCTGCCGCGAGGGTGAACCGGCCCGGCTGCCGCTCGGCCAGCCAACCCCGCGCGACCAGGCGTTTCGCCTTCGACCGCAGTGCCTCCACCCGCGCCGGCACCACGTCCATGCCGAACAACGCGGCCATCTCCTGGCAGGTCAGCGGCCCTTGATGGAGCCGGTCCCGGTCTGCGAGCGCCGTGAGGATGCGCTGGTAGTCGACCGACAGCGCCGACCAGGCCAGCCCCTGGCGCCACGCCGGCACCTGCGACTTCGGCTTCGCCGCGTCCCGGGGTTCCGTCGGCGCGTCCGCATCCCGCCGATCGCCAGTGGCCTCCGTGCCGGCGGGGTCGCCGCTATCCGGAGCCAGCACCGTGTCGACCCGCCTGCGGGCAATCGCCCACTCCTGCCATTCCTGCTCGGCCGCAGCCAGCTCGGCCTGGATGCGGTCGGCCTCCTCCCGCAGCCCGTCGACTCGACGGCGAGCGGCGAGCTCGTGCTGTTCCAGCAGTCCGACAACCGACGGCATCCGTGACCTCCCGGGGAACGACGACCCGACAGGCCACGACTCCCACGGAATCACCACTGCTATCCCCGACCAGCGGAAACGCACCGATCACGCCCGAAAAGACAACAGCTTCT
>NZ_JBEOVF010000149.1:0-1631 GCF_040295365.1 Streptomyces sp. NPDC002838
GACTGGACCTCTGAAAGGAAAGACCCGCCATGCTGACACAGCACGTGCGCAACGGCTGGTATCTGGGAGCCTGGTCCGACGAGATCGGCCGGACGCTCAAGCAGCGCTGGATCACGGACGTCCCGGTGTGCTTCTACCGCCTGCCCGACCGGACCGTCACCGCGGTCGAGGACCGCTGCCCCCACCGCAAGTACCCGCTGTCGCTGGGCCACCTCGACGACGACGGCACCCTCCAGTGCGACTACCACGGCTACCGCTTCGACGGACAGGGCGTGTGCGTCGGGGTCGCCGAGCAGGCCGACCGGCCCAAGGCGGCACTGCGCCGCTTCCCCCTGGTCGAGCGGGACGGCGTCATATGGATCTGGCCCGGAGACCCCGAACTGGCCGACGAGAGCCTGCTGCCCGACACCTCGTGGCTGACCGACCCGGGCTGGACCCACGTGCACGGCGTCGTCCCGCTGAAGGCCCGGCACATGCTGCTCCTGGAGAACCTGCTCGACCTCACCCACGAGACGTTCCTGCACCCGACGAGCATCGGCAACGCCGCCGTCGCCGCGACCCCGATCGACGTCACCGTGGACGGCGACCGGGTCGGCTTCAGCCGCCGCATGATCGGCATCGAGGCCCCTCCGTTCTACGAGAAGTCCTGCGGGCTGACCTCTCCGGTGGACCGCTGGCAGGACGGCGACTTCTACCCGCCGGGCATCTTCGTCCTCAACATCCGCGTCGCGGCCACCGGCACCGAGGAGCCGGACGGCTTCCACATGAAGGTCCTGTACGGGATGACACCGGGACGCGGCAACGAGACACACGACTTCTACGCGCTGGGCCGCGACTACCTCATCGACGACCAGGAGCTCACGAAGTTCCAGCACGAGCAGCAGCTCGCCGTGATGCAGGAGGACGTGGACGCCCTGGAGGCGCAGGAGGTCATGTACGCCACCGACCCGGGCGGCACCGCCGAGTCCAGCATCAAGTCCGACCTCGCCGCACTCCGCGGGCGCCGCGCGGTGGCGAAGATGCTCGCCCGCGAACAGCAGGCCGGCGGCACGCGGCCCCGGGCGTCCGCATGAACGGCCGCCACGTCTTCGTCCTGCTCCACGGAGCCTGGCACGGCGGCTGGGTGTGGCAGCGCGTGGCACCGCTGCTGCGTGCGGCCGGACACGAAGTACACACCCCCACACTGACCGGGGTGAGCGACCGCGCCCATCTGCTCGGCCCGCAGGTCGGGCTCAGCACGCACGTCCAGGACGTGGTGGCCCTGATCGAGGCCCATGACGCCCGGGACGTCGTGCTCGTCGGGCACAGTTACGCCGGGCAGGTCGTCACCGGGGTCGCGGACCGGATCCCGGACCGGCTGGCCAAGCGGGTCCATCTTGACGCCTTCGTCGGCGACGACGGTGACGCGGCCATCGATCTGCTGCCCGAACGCATCGCCGGGCACTACCGGGAGTCCGTGGCCGGACCCGGCTTCGGCTGGCTCATCCCGGTGCGCTCGCTGAGCGTGCTCGGCGTCGAGGACCAGTCGGACCTCGACTGGCTCGGCCCCCGGCTGACCCCGCACCCGTGGCTGACCTACACCGAGCCGCTGCGGCTGAACGGCACGGCGGACCAGGTCCCCGGCGCCTTCG
>NZ_JBEOVF010000150.1:0-1558 GCF_040295365.1 Streptomyces sp. NPDC002838
CTGACTTTGGGGATTTCTGTCGCCTTGATTGTGGCGATGCTGATTATGCTGAAGTTCTGGCGGAAGATGTGATGGGTGAGTGACTTGCTGCTGGGTGGGGGACTTTTTTGGAATGTGTATAGTTGAGCAGTTATGCTATTTTGAGCACCCTTCGGCTTCTGAAATACGCTCCGACGACCCTGACCCCGGCCACATAAGACAAAAAATCCAGTAGCGAACGTTTTTTGTTCGTTACTGGATTTTCTGCCTTATGCTCTGGGGTCAACCCGGGTCTTGTCACGTGTTGGTGATCTATTAGGTATCAACTATCTAGGAACGCATACCATGCGTAAAACAGGCGCTTATCGGGTCTATACCCAGTCAAACTATAATATTGGTTTAGTGATGCATTTATTAAACCATTCAAGTGAAGCCATGACCTTAACGTATCTTGGATTAGATCAAGCTAGTCGAGAAACGATGTTAGACCAAATTGATTTTGGGTAATGAATGTTTAGAACTTAGTAGTCGTCCAAAAACGACTACTTTTTTTGTTGAATCGTCCTTGGACGATTCGATGCTTTTGACTTGTAAGAACAGAATTGAATGAAGCCATACTGTTCGCATATTTTTAGTGGATGAACAAACAAAATACGAGAGATTTTTTGTTCGTTCATCCATGGTTTTAGGGGTTCTGTTGCAAAGTTTTCCAAAAAATCTATTTTAGTGTAAAATTGAGAAAAAAGACAGAGAGGACAGAGTAATGAATCATTTTAAAGGCAAACAATTCAAAAAAGACGTCATTATTGTCGCTGTTGGTTACTACCTGCGTTACAATCTAAGCTATCGTGAAGTTCAGGAATTGTTATATGATCGTGGAATAAATGTTTGTCATACTACGATTTATCGTTGGGTGCAAGAGTACAGCAAAGTCCTCTATTATCTTTGGAAGAAGAAAAATAGACAATCCTTCTATTCATGGAAAATGGACGAAACCTATATCAAAATTAAGGGACGTTGGCATTATCTTTATCGTGCAATTGATGCGGACGGCTTAACCTTAGATATCTGGTTACGAAAGAAACGGGATACGCAAGCAGCCTATGCTTTCTTAAAACGACTCCATAAACAGTTTGGTGAGCCGAAAGCAATTGTGACCGATAAAGCACCTTCTCTTGGCTCCGCCTTTAGAAAGTTACAGAGTGTGGGTTTATATCCTAAGACAGAGCACCGAACTGTGAAGTATCTTAACAATTTAATAGAACAAGACCATCGACCTATTAAACGACGGAATAAATTTTATCAAAGTCTCCGTACAGCCTCTTCCACGATTAAGGGCATGGAGACCCTTCGAGGAATATATAAAAAGAACCGAAGAAATGGAACGCTCTTCGGCTTTGCGGTGTCTACTGAAATCAAGGTATTAATGGGAATACCAGCCTAAATCATAGATACCGTAAGGGATTTTATTCTTTATTTAAAACTTTGCAACAGAACCCTATTATCTAAGGAAATCAAAGTATTAATGGGAACACCTACTTAATAAGGTTAGACTGTCATTTTAATATTTAAATGGCGC
>NZ_JBEOVF010000151.1:0-1526 GCF_040295365.1 Streptomyces sp. NPDC002838
CTAGCCTCGATCTTTCGCGAGGGTCCGCCGACGGAGTCGGTGGACCCTTTCGCTTTCCGGAGCTGATGGTGGGCAGGCCGACGGCCCGGTTGTCGCGTCGGGTGGGCGCCAGGTTTGGCCCTGACGTTGTTAAACGGGTTCTGGCAGCGATCACGGGGAGCCGTCACGGTGGGTCACATGCTCGCTGGCCCGGTGTCTCCTCGTGTGGGCGTGCCGATTACGAGAACTCTGCCGATGTTGTGTCTGGCCATCGGTTTCAGCCGTTGCCGGTGTCCACGGGGAACGTTGCTTCGTCGAGTGCAGCTCGAGCTGTTGTGGCGAAAGCGCCGATGCGTTCGGAAACTCTGGTCACCTCGACTGCATGCCGTTCCACGAACTTGACGTTATGGTCGGGTGCTCCCTCTGCGGAGTCGCGCCATGCGAGCAACGTCGTGTGCATCGAGTGGAGTGCAGTCTTGACGCCGTTGGCTGCTTGTTCCACAGACTCGGGCCCTTCGACCGCAAGAGCAGCCCAGGTTGCCTGCACTTCTCCTAGTTTGTCGTGTGCGTCATGGAGATGGTGGTCAGCCCCTTCCGTATCCACATCGCCGATCAGGGCGCGTGCGGCCTGCTTCAGGGAGTTGCGCGTCTCATTGGCGGGAGCGAGAAAGGCGCTGTAGGCGTCGCGCCGGGCCTGCCTGCGCCAATGCGCGTGGTCAACTCTGGCCTGGGCCCCAATCTGCTGCCGGCTCGACCACCCGGATATTGCCGATGCGGAGACGGTTCCGAGGACGCCTACCGTTGCCCCCAGCAGTGCTGCGATTCCCTGATCCACAGAGAGATTGTGCATGCGTCGGTCTGCTTGTGTCCGGAAGGTGGCGGCTGTCGATCACAGGGAGCTTTCACGATCGGGGTTGTGTTTGGGTCCCCGGCTCGTGCCGGGTGCGCTGTACCGCACCGATCGTATTTGACGCTCCATCATGTCTTTCGGGATCTGAATGGAACGGCTTGGCACAGTCGACGTCCTGGACGTGGATGGACATGAACTCTCTTGGCAGGACGTGCTGTTCGCGGGGATCGCGGTGTTCGCCGAGGCGACCGTGTGCGACACAGGGGCGGTGATCGTGCGGGCTCATGGCCGGGCCCGGGAAGGAAACTGTCTGAGCTGCGGCCGACCGTCGTCTCGGGTACACGATCGCTACCGACGGCAGTTGCAGGACGTGCCGCTGGCCGCCCGGCCAGTCCGCATCGTGCTGGAGGTCCGCCGGTTCGTTTGCGTGAACACGGAGTGCGGGCAGAGGACGTTCGCCGAGCAGATCCCGGGCTTCACCAGCCCGTTCGCCCGCTGCACGGACCGACTGGGGGCATTGCTGAACGTGATCGCACTGGCACTGGCCGGCCGTGCCGGAGCGCGCATGGCCATGGCGCTGGGCATCACGGCGGGGCGGATGGGGCTGCTGAACCGGGTGCGGGCGATGCCCGACCCGTCGTACGGCACTCCGCGCGTGCTGGGGGTGGACGACTTCGCGATCAAACGCGGCCACACC
>NZ_JBEOVF010000152.1:0-1495 GCF_040295365.1 Streptomyces sp. NPDC002838
CCCGGCCGCCCCCCGTAGCCCCGCGCCAGCTGCACGCCGCCCACATACAACTCACCCGTCACACCGGGAGCCACCGGCCGCAGCCACTCGTCCAGCACATGGGCCGTGGCCCCGGGGATCGGCCGACCGATGGGCGTCTCCGCCGCCCACTCCTCCGGCCGCACGGGCAGGGTGTACGTGGTGGCCATGTGAGTCTCGGTCGGCCCGTAGTAGTTCTCAACGACGACACCGCCCTCGCGGCCAGCGAGCCACCTCAGATCGGCGGAGAGCGCCATCCGCTCACCGGCCTGCGCCACCCGACACAGCTGCGGCAGCTCGTCGCCCGCCTGGGCGGCGGAGCGTGCGATCGCGTTCAGGACCAGGCTGGTGACGACGGCGTACGACACCTGCCGCCGCGACATCCAGGCGACGAGGGCGTCCGGGGCCTTGCGCAGTGCCTCGTCGGGCACGAGCAGTGTGCCGCCACCACAGGTGACCAGCAGAAGCTCCATGACGGACACGTCGAAGCCGGTGGCGGAGAACTGCATCACCCGCTCCGGGCTCTCCTCCGCCAGCCACCACCGGACGAGGTTGACCAGCGCCCGCTGTTCCATCTGGACGGCCTTGGGCCGACCAGTGGATCCCGAGGTGAACAGGGCGTAGCAGAGGTTCTCGGGCCGCAGCGGGCGGACCCGCTCGGCGTCCGTGACGTTCTCCGCGCCGTGGTGGCCGAGCGCGTCCTGACCGGGCAGCCGGTCGAGGACGAGGGACGGCTGCGCGTCGGCGCACATCGCCGCCCGCCGCTGCGGCGGATTCTGCGGGTCCAGCGGCAGGAACGCCGCGCCGGCCTTGAGCACGGCCCAGACCCCGACGACGTAGTCGATCCCGCGCGGCAGCTGGAGCGCGACGACGTCCTCGGTGCCGACGCCCTGGGCGAGGAGATGCCGGGCGAGCCGGTTGGCGGCTGCGTTGAGCCCGGCGAAGGTGATCCGTGTCCCGCCCTCCTCGACCGCCACGGCCGTCGGTGTCGCGGCCACCTGGGCCTCGAGAAGCTCGGGAAGGGTTGCGGGCGCCGGCCGCGCCAGCTCCCGCGGCGGCAGTACGAGGGCCTGCTCGGCCTCGGTGAGCAGCCGGACCTGCGAGAGCCTGACGGCGGAGTCGTGCGCGACCAGGGTGAGCAGGGTCTCCAGGCGACGGGCGATCCGTTCGGCGGTCTCCCTGTCGAAGACGTCCCCGTTGTATTCGATCTCGCCCGAGATCTCGGCCGGCGCGTCGGCCGGTGTCTGCTGGGGGTCGAAATTGACATGGAGGTCGAAGCGGGAGACTCCCTGGGGGGCGATTGCGCTGGTGGTGGATTCGATGCCCGGCAGTTCGATCAGCACCTGGAGCGACTGCACGGTCATCGACACCTGGAAGAGAGGATTCCGGGAGAGGGTGCGGTGGGGGTTGAGGCGTTCCACGACCTGTTCGAACGGCACGTCCTGATGTGACCAGGCCGCTACGTCCCATGTCCGGA
>NZ_JBEOVF010000153.1:0-1450 GCF_040295365.1 Streptomyces sp. NPDC002838
GCGGTGGTTCGAAGTCGACGTTGTATCTCTATGGTGCGGATGGTGAGCGTCTGATCCGTACCGGGGCGGACGGCAGCCGTACGCTCTACCTCGCCGAGGCGGAGTTGACGGTCAACGCGGCCAACACGAGTGCGAAGGCGGAGCGGTTCTATCCGCACCCGGACGGTTCGGTGACGGTCCGTGCGACCGGTGGTGTCCGTCAGCTGATGCTCGCCGACCATCACGGCACGTCCCACACGGTCGTCGACATGATGGACCCCGCGTTGAGGGTCACCCGCCGCAAGTCCATGCCGTTCGGTGAGGCGCGGGGGCAGCAGCCCGCCTCCTGGCCCGGACAGCGCGGCTTCGTCGGCGGCACGGTCGACCCCGACACCGGGCTGACCCGGCTGGGCGCCCGTGACTACGACCCCGTCACGGGCCGGTTCATCACGGTCGACCCGATGGTCGACTACAGCCACCCGGCGACGATGAACCCCTACGCCTACAGCAACAACGCACCCGCCACCTTCTCCGACCCCACGGGCGAGTTCTTCCCGATCCTTATCGGTATCGCGGCCCGGATCGCCATCCAGGCGGCGATCCGCGCAGCCGCCCGCCGGGCTGCGATCATCGCGGCCCGCAAGGCCGCCCAGGCAGCCGCCCGCCGGGCCGCGGCACTGGCCCGCAAGCGGGCCATCGAGGCCGCCAAACGCGCCGCGGCCAAGGCCCGCCGGGAAGCAGCCCGCAAAGCCGCCGCGGCCAAACGAGCGGCAGCCAAACGGGCAGCGGCCCGCGCGGCGGCCAAACGCGCGGCAGCCCGCAGAGCAGCAGCCCAGGCCAGAGCACGCGCAGCCCGCGCGGCAGCGAAGAGGGCAGCAGCACGCCGGGCCGCGGCCCGCAAGGCAGCCGCACGACCGAAGCCACGCGCCAAGCCCCGCTCCCAGCCCAAACCGCGTCCCAAGCCCTCACAGGTGAAACGGGCCGTCAAGAAGGTCGCCAAGGAGGTCCGCAACGAGGCCCGGGAGACCGCCAAGGACGAAGCCCAGGGCGCCGTCTGCGAGGCGAACAGCTTCACACCCGGCACACAAGTCCTGATGGCCGACGGCTCCACCAAGCCGATCGAGAAGGTCAAGACCGGCGACAAAATCATCGCCACCGACCCCAAGACCGGCAAGACCACCGTCCAGACAGCCACAGCCACCATCACCGGCAAGGGCACCAAGCAGTTGGTGAAGGTGACGTTGTCGGTCCATGACGGCTCGAAGAGCCGGACGAAGACCACGACGGTCACCGCCACCGCCGGCCACCCCTTCTGGGTACCCACCCTGCGGGAATGGATCAACGCCGGCGAACTCAAACCCGGCCAATGGCTCCAGACCTCCTCAGGCACCTGGACCCAGATCAGCGCCATCCAGGCATGGACAGCCCGACAGGCAACAGTCCACAACCTCACCGTCACCGACACCCACAC
>NZ_JBEOVF010000154.1:0-1419 GCF_040295365.1 Streptomyces sp. NPDC002838
GTTGGAATTAGCATGTTATCAAAAGGAAGCCAACTATCTATTTTTTTCTGTTGTTGCTTCATAAAGCTGTCAACTTGCTCAAAAGTATCAACTTCAATATCCATATTATCTCCATTTTTATTCTTTTTCTATATGTTATCATATAAGTTCTTAACCTTATTTGTGGTACACAATAATGTCATTAAATGATGTTATCCTTAAATCTTAGAGTCACTATTGTATAATTTAGACAAAGGACAAAAACATGCAAAAACGCTACTCAAAAGAATTTAAAGAAACCCTTATCGCCTTCTATCATTCTGGTCAATCCGTCACCCAGCTGTCTAAAGAATACGACGTGGCCCCTGCAACAATTTATAAATGGATAGACCTCTACTCTAAATCTAATGAAAGCTCCGTCTCTAAAGCTGATTTTCTAGAATTAAAAAGACAACTGGCTAAAGTTAAGGAAGAACGAGACATCTTAAAAAAAGTATTGACCATATTCGCCGAGAAAAAGAAGTGAGTGCTGCGGATATGGCTCAAACCATACAAACTTTAGCACTCAATGTCAGACTAAGCTGTCAACTCCTTGATGTTCCTGAATCAAGTTATTATGAACGGATTAACCGACATCCATCTAAAACTCAATTAAGGAGACAATACCTGTCACTCAAAATTTCTCAACTCTTCAATGCTAACCGAGGAATCTATGGTGCTCCTAAAATTCATCATCTTCTACTTAAACAAGGGGAAAAAGTCGGGTTAAAACTGGTACAGAAGCTAATGAAGCAACTTCAACTCAAGTCTGTAGTCATTAAGAAATTTAAGCCTGGATACTCACTAAGTGATCACATCAATCGAAAAAATCTCATACAGACTGAACCTACAAAGAAAAATAAGGTTTGGTCAACCGACATTACTTATATTCCTACTCAACAAGGATGGGCTTATCTCTCAACCATTATGGATCGTTATACTAAAAAAGTCATTGCTTGGGATTTGGGCAAGCGAATGACTGTAGAATTAGTGCAAAGAACTTTAAATAAGGCCATTAAATCACAAGACTATCCAGAAGCTGTTATTCTTCATTCTGACCAAGGAAGCCAGTATACGAGTCTAGAGTATGAAGAGTTGCTTAAGTATTATGGGATGACTCACTCTTTCAGTCGAAGGGGATACCCTTATCATAATGCCAGTCTTGAATCTTGGCATGGACATTTAAAAAGAGAGTGGGTGTATCAATTTAAATATAAGAACTTTGAAGAAGCCTATCAGAGTATTTTCTGGTACATCGAAGCCTTTTATAATTCAAAACGAATCCATCAAAGTTTAGGGTATCTTACACCTAATCAATTTGAAAAGGTAAGTGCTTAAAATAAATATATTTCTTGTCGTCGGGCCCGGTCGCGTGGTCACTCTTTGGAGTGACCACCGGGT
>NZ_JBEOVF010000155.1:0-1414 GCF_040295365.1 Streptomyces sp. NPDC002838
TGAGACCTGATGCCGAGCCGATTGTGGTGAAGTGGATGATCCTATGCTGTCGAGAAAAGCCTCTAGCGAGTTTCATGGCGGCCCGTACCCTAAACCGACTCAGGTGGTCAGGTAGAGAATACCGAGGCGTTCGGGTGAACTATGGTTAAGGAACTCGGCAAAATGCCCCCGTAACTTCGGGAGAAGGGGGGCCATTCCTGGTGATCATCTTTACGGTGTGAGCTGGGGGTGGCCGCAGAGACCAGCGAGAAGCGACTGTTTACTAAAAACACAGGTCCGTGCGAAGCCGTAAGGCGATGTATACGGACTGACGCCTGCCCGGTGCTGGAACGTTAAGGGGACCGGTTAGTCATTCTTCGGGGTGGCGAAGCTGAGAACTTAAGCGCCAGTAAACGGCGGTGGTAACTATAACCATCCTAAGGTAGCGAAATTCCTTGTCGGGTAAGTTCCGACCTGCACGAATGGCGTAACGACTTCTCGACTGTCTCAACCATAGGCCCGGTGAAATTGCACTACGAGTAAAGATGCTCGTTTCGCGCAGCAGGACGGAAAGACCCCGGGACCTTTACTACAGTTTGATATTGGTGTTCGGTTCGGCTTGTGTAGGATAGCTGGGAGACTTTGAAGCTCGGACGCCAGTTCGGGTGGAGTCGTCGTTGAAATACCAGTCTGGTCGTGCTGGATGTCTAACCTGGGTCCGTGATCCGGATCAGGGACAGTGTCTGATGGGTAGTTTAACTGGGGCGGTTGCCTCCTAAAGAGTAACGGAGGCGCCCAAAGGTTCCCTCAGCCTGGTTGGCAATCAGGTGTTGAGTGTAAGTGCACAAGGGAGCTTGACTGTGAGACCGACGGGTCGAGCAGGGACGAAAGTCGGGACTAGTGATCCGGCGGTGGCTTGTGGAAGCGCCGTCGCTCAACGGATAAAAGGTACCCCGGGGATAACAGGCTGATCTTCCCCAAGAGTCCATATCGACGGGATGGTTTGGCACCTCGATGTCGGCTCGTCGCATCCTGGGGCTGGAGTCGGTCCCAAGGGTTGGGCTGTTCGCCCATTAAAGCGGTACGCGAGCTGGGTTTAGAACGTCGTGAGACAGTTCGGTCCCTATCCGCTGTGCGCGTAGGAGTCTTGAGAAGGGCTGTCCCTAGTACGAGAGGACCGGGACGGACGAACCTCTGGTGTGCCAGTTGTTCTGCCAAGGGCATGGCTGGTTGGCTACGTTCGGGAGGGATAACCGCTGAAAGCATCTAAGCGGGAAGCCTGCTTCGAGATGAGGACTCCCACCCCCTTTGAGGGGTTAAGGCTCCCAGTAGACGACTGGGTTGATAGGCCGGATATGGAAGCACCGTAAGGTGTGGAGTTGACCGGTACTAATAGGCCGAGGGCTTGTCCTCAGTTGCTCGCGTCCACTGTGTT
>NZ_JBEOVF010000156.1:0-1347 GCF_040295365.1 Streptomyces sp. NPDC002838
GGTGTCGAGGCGTACCGGGAACATGCTGGTGAACCAGCCCACCGTGCGGGACAGGTCCGCCCCCGGAACGACGCCTTCCTCACGGCCGTGCCCTTCGAGCCGGATCAGCGCCGAGGACTCCGTGACGCCGCGAGCCTGCCGCCACTTGGCCACGGCGAGCGCCAGCCCGGCCAGCAGGCCGTCGTTCACCTGACCGCGGAACGCCGTCGGCACCACCGTCAGCAGCGCCTCCGTCACCCGCGCCGGCAGGCGGACCCAGATGTGGTCGGCGGTGTCGGCCACATCCAGGGCGGGGTCCAGTGCACGGCGGCCGAGGAGAGGGTCCGGGCCGTCCACCATCGCACGCCACAGGGGGAGTTCGGCGACGCGGGTCTCGCTGGCGGCCTCGTCCTGGAGGGCGTGCGTCCAGCGCCGTACCGACGTACCCACCTCAGGCAGCACCGGCTCCTCACCGGAGCTCACCCGCCCCCAGGCCGCGGCAAGGTCCGGCAGCAGAATCCGCCACGACACCCCGTCCACCACCAAGTGATGCAACACCACCAGCAGACGGCCCGGAGCCGCTGCGCCAGGGTCGAACCACACGAACTGGCCCATCACACCACCGGCAGGATCCAGCCGTCCGGTGGCCGCATCCAGCTCCCTGGAAGCCGACTCCCGCCAGCCCTCACCCCACCGGCCATCACACTCCACCCGATGAACCAGCCCAGCCACATCCACCGAACCCGGAGCGGCAACCTCCAGACTCCACTCATCACCGGTGACCAGCCGCGAGCGCAGCACGTCATGACGGTCGAACACCGCCGCCAAAGTCGCCGACAACCCCGCCGCATCGATACCCGCAGGCAGCTCAAGGACCGCCGACATCGAGAACCGGCCGAAACCACCGCCCAACTCCCGCAGATACCGGCTCACCGGCAGCACCGGCAACCGGCCCACACCACCGCCCTCGAACTCCTCCAGCACCACACCCGCATCCGAGCCGTCGGTCACCGCGACCTGCGCCAGCTCCGCCACCGTCCGGCACTCGAAGATCTGCCGCGGAGACACCTCCACACCCAACCCTCGGGCCCGCGACACCACCTGGATCGAACGGATACTGTCCCCGCCCACAGCGAAGAAGTCGTCATCGACCCCCACCCGCTCCAGACCCAGAACCTCCGCATACACCCCGGCCAGAACGCGTTCCACCGCCGAACCCGGCGCCCGGTACTCACCACCACCGAACTCCGGCTCCGGCAACGCCGACCGATCCAGCTTCCCGTTCGGCGCCAACGGCAACCGATCCAGCATCACCAACACCGACGGCACCATGAACTCCGGCAACCGCCCCGCCACAAAACGCCGCAG
>NZ_JBEOVF010000157.1:0-1335 GCF_040295365.1 Streptomyces sp. NPDC002838
GAGTTGAGGATCTCGTCGGCGGTCTTGGTCCAGGCGAAGGGCCGTGGGTTCTCGTTCCAGGTGTCGATCCACCCGGCGATGTCGTCTTCCAGGGCCTTCACGGAGGTGTGGACGCTCCGGCGGATGAGCTTGTCGGTCAACAGGCCGAACCACCGCTCGACTTGGTTCATCCAGGAGGAGCCGGTCGGGGTGAAGTGGACGTGGAAGCGGGGGTGTTTGCCCAGCCACGTCTTGATCTCGGCGGTGTTGTGAGTGGCGTAGTTATCGCACACGAGGTGGACGTCGAGGCCGGCGGGCACCGCCTTGTCGATCGTGACCAGGAACTTCTTGAACTCAATGGCCCGGTGGCGGCGGTGCAGCTCCGATATGACGGTGCCGTCGGCGATGTTGAAAGCCGCGAACAGGCTGGTGATCCCGTGACGGTAGTAGTCATGGGTGCGCCGCTCGGGCATGCCCGGCATCATCGGCAGCACGAGCTGAGACCGGTCCAGCGCCTGGATCTGGGACTTTTCGTCCACGCACAGCACCACCGCCTTCTCGGGCGGGGAGTGGTACAGGCCGACGACGTCGACGACCTTCGCGACGAACTGCGGGTCGGTGGAGAGCTTGAAGGAGTCCTGCAGGTGCGGCTTGAGGTCGAACCGCTTCCAGATCCGCCCGATGGTCGATTTCGACAGGCCCGTGCGCTGGGCCATCGAGGCTCGCGACCAGTGCGTGTCCTTGCCCGGAGTGGACTCCAGGGTCGCCACGATGACGTCCTCGACCTGATCAAGCAGGATCGAGGGCGGCCGGCCCAGCCGAGGCTCGTCGGACAAGCCGTCGAGGCGTTTGGCGATGAACCGAGCACGCCAGCGTTCCACGGTCGACTCATCAACACCGAGGTCGGCCGCGGCCTGCCGGTTCGTCCCGCCCTCTGCGCAACGCAGCACGATCTTTGCCCGAAGCGCCAGATACTGGGCCGTCTTCGCCCGCCTCGCCCACCGGATGAGCTGATCCCGCTCAGCCTCACTCAGGACCAGGTCAGCCTTCGGCCGACCAATACGCCCGGTGTCCTCAAGACCGGCCATCCGCTCCGCAGCGAAGGCCCCGCGCCATTTCCTCACCGTCTTAACCGCCACGCCAACGGCCAGCGCAGCACCCGCATTCGACATCCCGTCAGAGCACGCCAGGATGATCCGGGCCCGCTCGGCCAGACGCCGGTCCGCCAATCCCGCCCGACGCGTCAGCTCGGCACGCTCGTCCTCGGACAGCGTGATCTCCACAGCAGAGGGACCCGGATGTGACATACCAACAGGCTACTTACTAACCCTCAGGATTTCTGGCGCATCACACTAG
>NZ_JBEOVF010000158.1:0-1291 GCF_040295365.1 Streptomyces sp. NPDC002838
CCGGGGTAGAGCGGGTGCTTGTCCGTGAGTGCCTTGACTCGGGTCTTCAGCGTCTCGGCGTCGTACGACGGCTTGAGCGCCTCCGCGATGACGTCCGCGACCTCGGCGAAGTCCTCGGCCGTGAAGCCGCGGGTGGCGAGGGCGGGCGTGCCGATCCGCAGGCCCGACGTGATCATGGGCGGGCGCGGGTCGTTGGGGACGGCGTTGCGGTTGACGGTGATGCCGACCTCGTGGAGGCGGTCCTCGGCCTGCTGCCCGTCCAGCTCGGACTCGCGCAGGTCGACCAGGATCAGGTGCACGTCCGTGCCGCCGGACAGGACGTTGACCCCGGCCTCGCGGGCGTCCGGCGCGGTCAGCCGCTCGGCGAGGATGCGCGCGCCCTCGACCGTGCGGCGCTGACGCTCCTTGAAGTCCTCGCTCGCCGCGACCTTGAAGGAGACCGCCTTCGCCGCGATCACGTGCTCCAGGGGACCGCCCTGGAAGCCCGGGAAGACGGAGGAGTTGAGCTTCTTCGCGAAGTCCTTCTTCGCCAGGATGATGCCGCCGCGGGGCCCGCCGAGCGTCTTGTGGGTGGTGGAGGTGACGACGTCCGCGTACTCCACCGGGTTGGGGTGCAGGCCGGCCGCGACCAGACCGGCGAAGTGCGCCATGTCCACCCACAGGTAGGCCTCGACCTCGTCGGCGATGCGGCGGAAGGCGGCGAAGTCCAGCTGCCGCGGGTACGCCGACCAGCCCGCGATGATCACCTTCGGCCGGTGCTCCTTGGCCAGCCGCTCCACCTCGGCCATGTCGACCAGACTGGTCTCGGAGTCCACGTGGTAGGGCACCACCGTGAACTGCTTGCCGGAGAAGTTCAGCCGCATCCCGTGGGTCAGGTGGCCGCCGTGCGCCAGGTCCAGGCCGAGGATGGTGTCGCCCGGCTGGGCCAGCGCGAACAGGGCGGCCTGGTTGGCGGAGGCGCCCGAGTGGGGCTGCACGTTGGCGTACTCGGCGCCGAACAGCTCCTTGACCCGGTCGATCGCGATCTGCTCGGCGACGTCGACGTGCTCGCAGCCGCCGTAGTAGCGGCGGCCCGGGTAGCCCTCGGCGTACTTGTTGGTGAGGACCGTGCCCTGCGCCTCCATGACCGCGACCGGCGCGAAGTTCTCGGAGGCGATCATCTCGAGGGTGGACTGCTGGCGGTTCAACTCGGCGTCGACCGCGGCGGCGACCTCCGGGTCGAGCTCGTGCAGGGACGTGTTCAGAACGGACATCAGGTACGACTCCTCAGCCGGCCGAAAAGGCGGTGTAC
>NZ_JBEOVF010000159.1:0-1257 GCF_040295365.1 Streptomyces sp. NPDC002838
CCGATCACTGCGGTGTGGGGGGTGTGGTGGGTGGGGGGGGGGGGGGGGGGGGGTGGCACCCCCCCCATGTGATGGGACGGGTAGGGGCGGCGGGGGCGAGGAACCCCTTACAGCAACCCCGCCGTCGCCAGGAACTTGCCCACCTTCTCCACCTCGGCCCCGTCCAGCGGCACCTGCGGCTCCGCCGTTGCCGGGCAGTCGATGACCCCCCGCAGATGCAGCGCGGCCTTGAACGCGCCGATGGCCGACGAGCTGCCGCCCATCCGGCCCGGGTCACCGACACTCACCATGCCGAACAGAGCGCACAGACGTTCCTGTTCGGCCCGGGCCCCGGCCCAGTCACCGGCACGGCAGAGCGCGTCGAGACGGACGTACCCCTGCGGATCCACGTTCGCCAGCCCCGGCACCGCCCCGTCCGCCCCCACCGCCAACGCCGCGTCGACGATGAGCTCGGAGCCGGTCAGCGCGCTGAAGCCGGTGATGTCGGGGTGCTCACGGGCGCCGGTCACCACCTCCCGGAAGGCGCCGAGGTCGCCGCTGGAGTCCTTCAGGCCGGCCACCACCCCCTCGGCGGCCAGCTCCAGCACCAGAGCGGCGGGGAGCTTGGTGTGCACGGCCGTCGGAAGGTCGTAGGCGAGGACCGGTACCGGGGACGCGGCCGCGACCAGGCGGTAGTGGCGGGCGATCTCCGCCGGGTGGGTGCGGGTGTAGAAGGGCGCGGTGACGACCACCGCGTCCGCGCCCGCCGCCGTGACACACGCGATGCGGTCCAGGACACGCGGCGTCGTCATGTCGATCGCCCCGGCCAGCACCGGGATGCGACCACCCGCATGGGCCACCGTCACCTCCACCACCAGCCGCCGTTGCCGGTCCGTCAGATACGCCGCCTCCGACGTCGTACCGAGCACGAACAGGCCGTGCACCCCGCCGGCCACCAGATGGTCGATCAGCCGGTGGAGCGAGGGGACGTCCACCTCGCCGTCCGATGTCAGGGGCGTGCAGACGGGCGGAACGACACCGGTCAGCGGGGCGGGGAAGGTCATCAAGGCTCCTTGGGCTCACTGTGACGTACGAGGTCGCGTGTCGGTTCGTTCTCCACCGGATGGTGACATCGGAAGCGGTGCCCCGGTACAGCGCGACTGTAGGTGGGCCGTTGGAGTGGTCGAGGGAACACGTGTCGGCGGCGAAGAGATTCTGCTGGAGCACGAAGAACGCTTCTGGGAGGACAGCGCCGCAGCTCCGGCCTTCAAGCTGAAC
>NZ_JBEOVF010000160.1:0-1204 GCF_040295365.1 Streptomyces sp. NPDC002838
CTTAGATTCAACCGGTCGGAGCAACAGTGCTGGTTGAGGACGGTTTGCGTGGCGAGACTGGGTCGGCCTGGGATGTCGGACGAGACGAAGGCCGACTTGTGGCGGCGATGGAGGGCCGGGGAATCGATCAGCGTCATATCCAGGCAGATCGGTAAGCCGCCCGGGTCGGTGTTCACCGTCCTCAAGCACCACGGAGGGATCGCTCCCGGACTCCGCAAAGGGCGCGCCGGAAGCTTGACCATCGGTGAGCGGGAGGAGATCTCACGTGGTCTTTGTGCCGGAGAGTCCTACCGGGCCATCGCCGGCCTCCTGGGGCGTGCAGTGTCGACGATCAGTCGTGAAGTCAGCAATAACGGCGGACGCGACGTCTACCGGGCGATTGCTGCGCAGGAACGGGCACTTGACCGCGCCCGGCGGCCGAAGCAGTGCCTGCTTGCCCGCAGGCCGGCGCTGAGGGAGATGGTGCTGCTTCTGCTGAGGGAGGAGTGGTCGCCGGAACAGATCGTCGGCCACTTGCGGCGGCATCATGGTGACGACCCGGGGATGGAGATCAGCCACGAGACGATCTACCGGTCGGTCTACACCACCCGCTGGAAAGTGATCCCCCGCGAGCTGTCCAAGCGCCTGCGAACTGGCCGCCCGATCCGGAAGAACAAGCGCCACACGGTGAAAGGACAGTGGCGCTCACAGATCACCGATGCCCGACCAATCGAGGACCGGCCCCAGGCGGCGGAGGACCGCAGCGAGTTCGGGCATCTGGAAGGCGATCTGGTGATCGGCTCGAACAACAGCCAGGTCGCCACGCTGGTCGACCGGAAGTCACGGTTCCTCACGGTCGTGAAACTCGCCAGCCGCCACACCACCGTGGTTGTTCCCGCTCTGGCCGAGACCTACGAACGCATGGACCCCCGACTACGCAGCACGCTGACCTGGGATCGCGGCATGGAACTGGCAGCCCACAAGCGGTTCACCGCCGACACCGGTGTCGACGTGTTCTTCGCAGCCCCGCGCAGCCCCTGGCAACGTGGCACCAACGAGAACACCAACAAGCTGCTCCGGCAGTACCTGCCCAAAGGCACGAACCTGTCGACGTTCAGCCAGGACGATCTTGATGCCATCGCGACGAAACTCAACAACCGTCCGCGCAAGTGCCTGGGATTTCGCACACCAGCCGAGAGTGTTGCCTTGACCGGTTGAATCTAAG
>NZ_JBEOVF010000161.1:0-1200 GCF_040295365.1 Streptomyces sp. NPDC002838
CGGTCCGGTGCTGTGCGTGGACGCGGGGGTGCACGGCGACGAGTACGACGGCCAGGAGGCCATCCGGCGCGTCCTCGCCGAAACCGACCCGGCCACCCTGCGCGGCACGCTCGTCGGCATCCCCTGCATGAACACCCCGGCCTTCGAGGCGGCCGCCCGCACCAGCGGCCTGGACTACCTGAACCTCAACCGCATCTTCCCGGGCGACGCCGACGGCTCGTACTCCCTCCGTCTGGCGGCCACCTTCGTCGAGCAGGTCGTCCCGGCCATCGACGCCTTGGTGGACCTGCACACCGGCGGCACGTTCGGGGAGATCGCCCCGCTCGTCATCCTTCAGGGCGGCTACGAGGACCTGGCGACGGACCTCGCCCTCGCCGCCGGGCACGAGCTGGTCTGGAAGGGCGGCAAGTGGGGCGGCACGGTCCGCCACCCCACTCTTGCGGCGGGCAAGCCCGCCATCACCATCGAGGCCGGCGGCGGCACCTACCGGGAGTCGAACGTCGAACTGCACATCGACTCGATCCGCAACATCATGCGGCAGCTGAAGATGATCGACGGCGAGGCGGAGCTGCGGGAGAAGTACACGACCACCTCCGGCACCTTCGCCCGTTCCGCCGCCGGCGGCTTCTTCCTGGGACACGCCGAGCCGGGGGAGACGTGCAAGGAAGGCGACCTGATCGCCCACATCGTGGACCACTACGGCAACACGCTGGAGGAGGTCCGCGCCCCGCAGGACGGCATCGTGCTCTGGGTCCGCCGGATCCGTACCGTCCGCCCCGGCGACGAGGTCGTCATCTTCGGCGAGGTGCAGGGAGAGATCCAGCCATGAGCGACGACACCCAGTTGCTGCTCGTCGACGGCAAGCAGGTCCCGGCCGCCGACGGCCGTACCTTCACCGTCCTCGACCCGTCGGACGGCACGGCCTTCGCCCAGGTGGCGCTGGCCGGAGCGGCGGACGTGGACCAGGCGGTCGCCGCGGCGCGCGCGGCCTTCACCGCGTCCGAATGGGCGCGGATGCGCGCCGCCGACCGGGGCCGGCTTCTCTACCGCATCGCGGAGGCGATCCGTTACCAGGGCGAGCGGCTGGCGAGGCTGGAGAGCCAGGACGTCGGCAAGCCTCTCAGCCAGGCCAAGGCCGATGTCGAGGCCGCCGCCCGCTACTTCGAGTTCTACGCGGGCATCGCCGACAAACTCGGCGGC
>NZ_JBEOVF010000162.1:0-1103 GCF_040295365.1 Streptomyces sp. NPDC002838
TAGGGCCTGTGTGATGTTGTGATCAGCCGGTTGCCTTCAGAAGATCGTTGATCCAGATGATGGAGGCGCGGAGGTGGAGGCCGGCGAGGTAGCTCTCGGGTGTCTTGTCGTATCGAGTCGCGATGCCCCGCCAGGCTTTCAGCTTGTTGATCAGGCGCTCGACGGTGTTCCGCTCCTTGTAGAGACCGGCGTCGTGGCGGGTGGGCCGGCCGCCGCGGCTGCCCTTCTTCCTTCGGTTGGCAGCCTGGTCCTTCTTCTCCGGGATGACTGCCTTGATGTTGCGTTTACGCAGGTAAGAGCGGTTGGCGCGGGATGAGTAGGCCTTGTCCGCGGCGACAGCGTCAGGCCGGGTCCGGGGACGGCCGACAGGCAGACGGATCCGCACCTTATGCAGCACGGGGACGAACTGCGGGCTGTCGGCGGCCTGTCCTGCGGTCAGAACGAAGGACAACGGGCGGCACTTGCGGTCCGCGGCGAGATGAACCTTGCTTGTCAGCCCGCCACGGGACCTGCCGAGCAGGGCTTCCTTCAAGCGGAGCTTGCGCCGTCGCCTGATGTGCCGCCGTTCTTCCCGGTCGGGGTCGTCACCTTCGTCCTGTCCATTCTGTTCTGGCGGGCCGCCCCCTTTTGCCGGGCCCGTTCCTGGTCGGCGGCGGCTTCCTCAAGGGCGTCCATGACCTCCTTGCCGATGCACATTCCGGCGGCGTCGTGGTGGGCGCGGGCGGTGGTGGAGTCCACGCTGACCAGGGACAAGTCCGTCTTCCCCTGTCGGGCGGCCTCGGCGATCACGCCTTCCAGCAGTGCGGTGAAGACGCCGGCGTCCCTCCAGACCCGGAAGCGGCCGTAGACCGTTGGCCACGGGCCGAACTCACGCGGCATCTCCCGCCACTGACTGCTGGTGCGGAACCGCCAGATCACCCCCTCGAACTGCTCCCGCAGCCGCTCGGGGTACGGGCCGTACTCGCCTATCGGCAGAAACGGCTCGATCAACTTCCACTGCTCGTCGGTGAGTTGCCTACGCGTCACGACCGACTTCCTACCGGATCCGCCTTCCATGCGGATCCGGGTCAGCAAGATTGATCACGACGTCACACAGGCCCTAG
>NZ_JBEOVF010000163.1:0-1092 GCF_040295365.1 Streptomyces sp. NPDC002838
TAGTGCAGGACCGCCGGGATGATGCCCGCCGCGCCGTTCGTCGGTGCCGTCACCACCCGGCCGCCGGCGGCGTTCTCCTCGTTCACCGCCATCGCGTAGAGCGTGATCCACTCCATCGCGTGCGCCAACGGGTCGCCGTCCGCCCGGAGCTGGCGGGCGGAGACCGCGGCCCTGCGGCGCA
This sequence comes from Streptomyces sp. NPDC002838, assembly GCF_040295365.1. Taxonomy (NCBI): domain Bacteria; kingdom Bacillati; phylum Actinomycetota; class Actinomycetes; order Kitasatosporales; family Streptomycetaceae; genus Streptomyces; species Streptomyces sp. NPDC002838. The sequence goes on from NZ_JBEOVF010000163.1 coordinate 182, forward strand.
CCCTCAGGCCGCCCGGCAGGATGCCCTCGCGGGACATGCCGCGTGACACGCACGCCCGCATCACCCGCCAGATCTCCAGCAGGCCTTCGCGGATCTCCTCCTCCGTGCGCCAGGCCCGCTCGTTCTCCAGCATCAGCGCGGAGATCGACAGGCCCGTCTCCTTGGTCAGGCCCAGCAGCTCGTCGCCCGTGCGGAAGGGGTACTTCAGGACCGTGTCGTCGAGCTTGATGCGGTCCGCGCCGACCGCGTCCTCGTCGACGACGAAGCCGCCGCCGACCGAGTAGTACGTCTTCGTGAGCAGCTCGGCGCCCGCCGCGTCGTGTGCCCACAGGGTCATGCCGTTCGCGTGGTAGGGGAGTGCCTTACGGCGGTGCAGGATCAGGTCGTCGTCGAAGGAGAACGGGATCTCGTGCTCGCCGAGGAGCCGGAGCCGGCCGCCCTCCTTGATCCGCTCCACCTGTTCGTCCGCCGTCTCGACCTCCACCGTCCGCGGCGACTCGCCCTCCAGGCCCAGCAGTACGGCCTTCGGGGTGCCGTGGCCGTGTCCGGTCGCGCCCAGGGAGCCGTAGAGCTCGGACCGTACGGACGCGACGGAGGCCAGCAGGTCCTCGCTGCGCAGTCGGCGGGCGAACATGCGGGCCGCGCGCATCGGGCCGACCGTGTGGGAGCTGGACGGGCCGATGCCGATCGAGAACAGATCGAAGACCGAGATGGCCACGGGGACTCCTCAAGACAGGGTGGTGCAGGAGGGGTGCCCCGCACACGCACACGTACGAGTGTGCGGGGCGCCCCGCAAAAAGGAACTACTTGTTCAGACCGGGGTAGAGCGGGTGCTTGTCCGTGAGTGCCTTGACTCGGGTCTTCAGCGTCTCGGCGTCGTACGACGGCTTGAGCGCCTCCGCGATGACGTC
>NZ_JBEOVF010000164.1:0-1086 GCF_040295365.1 Streptomyces sp. NPDC002838
TTGTAACGAATATAGGGTTCTGTTGCAAAGTTTTAAATCTACTATCAAATAAGGTAGAATAATAGAAAAAGATAGCAGGAGGAATGACGATGAATCATTTTAAAGAAAAGCAATTTCAGCAGGATGTGATTATTGTAGCCGTGGGCTACTATCTTCGTTATAACCTTATCCACGGTGTTCAAGAAGCAACTCCTCAGCAATAAGCGCTAGATTTCCAAAATATGAGAAACTATTTTAGAAATCTAGTTCTTATTTGCTCGGAGCTGGACGCTTCTTTCACAACCTCTATCCTCGATCTTTTTGGTCATACACTTCTTTGACGTTGATAAATTGATCAAGTATTGGATTTTCTCCTTTTAGGTCAGCTTCGAAACGGATACCGTCAATATTGATTCTGGCGTTACGGTAGTAGTCAGTTCCTAGTTGTCCCCATGCAGGAGTTGAGGCATCGACATTGCAGAAGATATCAAATCCTTGTTGTTTCAAGTAAGCAAATTTTTGATTTGCTTCAGAATAAGGTTGCCAATCGCTGATGTCAGCGCCAAATGGGTAGATCAAAATATTTGTTTTGCCTAAAATAGGTGCAACTTCATTTTGCCAACGTTCATTATCTTGTTGGATATCGGCTAAAGAAGCTTGTGTCATATTCAAGTGTCCCCAAGTATGAGAAGCAAAACTCCAACCATCTTTCTTTAATTGATCAGCAACTTTTTTGGCTGCTTCGATTTCTTTGTTTGTTTTTTCGTTATCACCATATTCTGATTTTGATGTACGGTAACCTAATACACCATTATAGCCTGTTAAAGCTAATGTTCCTTTGGCGCCTTGATAAGAAAAATCGGGATGTTTTTTAATGAATGAATCGATCAATGGAACCATATCATAGTCACCAACAGTTTCCTTCTTATTGTCGATATAAATATTCTTGATTTGGTTCTGTTTATCGACAATCAACTTACTTGGAAATCCTGAATTGTCCATGTATTCATAATAGCTGACATCGTCTTGCGAAAGAATTAACGGTTTCTTTCCTTCTGGAAGAGAAATACCTGTAAAGGTCAGTTTTCCATCTGTTCCTTTTTTTAC
>NZ_JBEOVF010000165.1:0-1072 GCF_040295365.1 Streptomyces sp. NPDC002838
CCCATGGGCGCGTAACCGGCGGTGATGCCCTTGGCGATGGTGACGATGTCGGGGCGGGCGCCGTAGCGGTCGCCGCCGAACCACTCCCCCAGCCGGCCGAAGGCGGTGATCACCTCGTCGGCGACGAGCAGGAAGCCGAACCGGTCGGCCAGCGCCCGCAGCCCCTCCCAGTAACCCACCGGAGGTGTGATGCACCCGCCGCGGTTCTGCACCGGCTCGGCGATCAGCATCGCGATGGTGTCCGGGCCCTCGGCCAGGATCGCGGCCTCCAGCTCGGCGAGCAGGCGGGCGGTGAACACCTCGTCGTCGACGTGGTCGGGGGCGAGGCCGAAGCGGTTGGTGTTGGACACGAACCTGGTGTCGATCGCCGGCGGGCCGTACGGCTCCTTCAGGCCGGGGTCGTCGGTGAAAGACAGGGCGCCGATGGTCAGGCCGTGGTAGGCGCCGCGACGGGAGATCGCCTTGGTACGGCCGGGCTCACCGCGCAGGGCGTGGTAGCGGCGGGCGATCTTCCAGGCGGTCTCGACGGCTTCGGCGCCGCCGCCGGAGAAGAAGGTGTGCTCGATGTCCACGGGGGCGATCCGGGACAGCCGTTCGGCGAGTTCGATGGCGGTCGGGTGCGCGGAGGAGGACCACAGCGGGCTGAAGCACAGGTCGCGCAGCTGCCGTTCGGCGGCCTCGGCGAACTCGGGGGCGTAGGAGTAGCCGAGCTGGCAGCAGTACAGGCCGGAGAGGCCGTCGATGTAGCGCCTGCCGTCCGCGTCGTCGACATAGGGGCCCTCGCCGCGCTGGACGACGAAGAGGTTCTCGCCCTCGGGGCCGAGCGAGCCGTTGGGGGTCATGTTCAGGAGCAGGTGTCTGGCCGCCGTGGCGGACAGTTCACCGGCCGGGGTGCGGGTGCTGGTTGTCATGATGCGGTCTCACTTCCGGCGCGCAGGCCCACGGCGGGCTCGGTGGGCAGCAGACCGTCCTGCTTTCCGGAGCCGCTGAGCTTGCGGACCACGCCGACCAGGGCGAGGGCCACGACGGCGACGGCGATGAGGATCGCGCTGACGGCGGTCACCGACGGGTC
>NZ_JBEOVF010000166.1:0-1062 GCF_040295365.1 Streptomyces sp. NPDC002838
CCAGCCGCAGTGCCATCCCGGTACACACGGCAGCCACCGGGCACCCACAGGTGCCCTGCCCCCACTGCGCGTACGATCCGTCCCTCAAAACCGCCGGACCAACCAACAACGCCAAGACCACCCACACGACCCACAACGAACCCGAACAAACCCCACCGCCCCTGGACATCACACCCAGACCCGAGCCTTCAAGAACCTCAACACGCCCTGACACAGAAGCCCCCGCAACGGCACTACTTGAACTTTCGCACAATGCACCGAGAAAGACACACCGCCCACACCCATAGACGTCGTTTCCTTTGGTGTGATCGTTCGTTGAACGGTGCATGACGGATCTGGTTGGGCGGTTGGTGCCGGACGAGTTGTGGGTGTTGTTTCGGCGGGTGGTTCCGCCGACGGAGGTGAAGCGTCCGCAGGGCGGTGGCCGGCGGCGGGCCGGTGACCGCGAGACCCTGGCGGCGATCATCTTCGTGGCCACCTCGGGCTGCACCTGGCGGCAGCTGTCGCCGGTGTTCGGCCCGGCCTGGCCCACCGTCTACCGGCGCTTCGCCCAGTGGAGCCGGGATCGGGTCTGGGCCAGGCTGCACCGGGTCATCCTGGACGAACTCGGCGCTCGCGGTGAGCTGGACTGGTCGCGGTGCGCTATCGACTCGGTCAGCGTGCGGGCGGCAAAAGGGGGCCACTGACCGGACCGAATCCGACCGACCGCGGCAAGAGCGGATCGAAAATCCACCTGATCACGGACCGGAACGGACTGCCCCTGTCTCTGGGCATCTCCGGAGCGAACATGCACGACAGCCTCGGCTTGAAGCCGCTCGTGCGCGGGATCCCGCCCATCTGGCTGTGTAGGTGAGAGTTGAGGCCAGGTGTTGGTGGGTTCTGACTCCAGTGCCGTCGGCAGAGAGTTGATGTCGGTGAGTTTTGACTCCACTGGGGGCCTTGTGGTGGGAGTATCGGGGTGCATCGGCTAGGCCGTTTCGTTCGGATCATCTGATCGTTGGTCCGGGTGTGCCGTTGACTGATGCGCAGTGGGCGCGGATCGAGCCGTTACTCCCGGACCGG
>NZ_JBEOVF010000167.1:0-1058 GCF_040295365.1 Streptomyces sp. NPDC002838
GTCGAGCAGACGATAACAGCTACAAGTTGGAAGATAAAGTCTACCAAGAAGATAAAGCACGTAAAGCAGAAACCGAAGACATGCTGACGGTACAAGCCCTAAAAAGTCCGTATACCAAGCTGCTTATGGAACATTTCTTATTGTCTTATCTAGACTTGACGGATACTAAAATTCTTTCAGGCTTACAAGCACACGTGTACCCTCTCTATGACGAACTGAAAGACTTACGAGGTTTGAATGGGGTCAAAGACCACTTGTCTTATGTATCTAGCAAACAAGAAGCCTATTCTAAACGCAATGTAGCGAAGTATCTGAAAAAAGCAATCGAGCAATATCTACCTACGGTTAAAAGGCAGGAATTAGACCATGAGTAAGAATGTAAAAACCATAAAAGAGCTGGCTGACGAATTAGGCACTAATAAAACTAGAATTTCAAGAATAATAAACAAAAATTCAATCCCAACTCAAAAAATAAAAAATAAAATTGTGTTAGAGGACAATTCAGTAAGTCTTATCAGACAGTATTTTAAGAACGAAATGCAACAACGGTTAGCTTTGCAGGATAAAAAATTGCTAGAAGAATACAAGTCAGAAATCAATGACTTAAAAGCCCTTAAAATGCCCTCACAGGACACAAAAGAGGAACAGGCGAATAGTCAACCGCAAGAGGAATTAGAAACGCTTAAAGAGCAAATAAGAGCCTTGAATGATAAAATAAAAGGACAAGAACAATTAAATAATCAAGTTTCTAAAAAATGGTATCAATTTTGGAAGTGACAAAAAGCCTATAAAATGAGATTTTAGGCTTTTTATTATTCAAGTGGCATAATTCTACTCAAAACCATTTAAGAGGGCTTAAAAGGCAAAACATGAGCTTCAAGCATTAAAGGGAGTGAAAAATTCATTTTTCAATTTCTTTAGTGCTTTTTCGTTGGTTTGCTCAACGACAGGAGCATTATTTTTTACAAAGTAAAAAATAGAGTTTTTTCAAATCTCAAATAAAAAAGTCCGCTCTTAAATTTTAAAGCCCAAAAATTTTAGATCCGACTTGTTTTATT
>NZ_JBEOVF010000168.1:0-1047 GCF_040295365.1 Streptomyces sp. NPDC002838
TAGTGCAGGACCGCCGGGATGATGCCCGCCGCGCCGTTCGTCGGTGCCGTCACCACCCGGCCGCCGGCGGCGTTCTCCTCGTTCACCGCCATCGCATAGAGAGTCGTCCATTCCAGGGCGTGCGTGGCCGGGTCGCCCGCGGCGCGCAGCTGGCGGGCAGTGACGGCGGCACGGCGGCGCACCTTGAGGCCGCCCGGCAGGATGCCCTCGCGAGAAAGGCCGTTGGCCACACAGCCCCGCATCACCCGCCAGATCTCCAGCAGCCCGGCGCGGATCTCCTCCTCGGTGCGCCAGGCCCGCTCGTTCTCCAGCATCAGCGCGGAGATGGACAGGCCGGTGTCGCGAGTGAGGCGGAGCAGGCCGTCGCCGGTGCGGAAGGGGTACTTCAGGACCGTGTCGTCGAGCTTGATGCGGTCCGCGCCGACCGCGTCCTCGTCGACGACGAAGCCGCCGCCCACCGAGTAGTACGTCTTCGACAGCAGCTCGGTCCCCATGGCGTCGTGCGCCCGGAGCGTCATGCCGTTCGCGTGGTAGGGCAGTGCCTTGCGGCGGTGCAGCACCAGGTCGTCGTCGAAGTCGAAGGCGATCTGCTGAGCATCGCCGATCTCGACGCCCAACAGCCGCAGCCTTCCGGTCGACTTGATCCGCTCGATGTCGTGGTCCGCCTGGACGACGTCGACAGTGTGCGGCTCGTTGCCCTCCAGCCCGAGCAGTACGGCCTTCGGAGTGCCGTGGCCATGGCCGGTCGCGCCCAGGGAGCCGTACAACTCGGCGTGGACCTTTGCGGTCTGGGCGAGTACGCCGTCCTCCTTCAGACGGACAGCGAACATACGTGCCGCGCGCATCGGGCCGACCGTGTGGGAGCTGGACGGACCGATGCCGATCGAGAACAGGTCGAAGACCGAGATGGCCACGGTCACTCCTCACTACGGGGCGCTGTTACTTGCTTAGGCCGGGGTAGAGCGGGTGCTTGTCCGTGAGTGCCTTGACTCGGGTCTTCAGCGTCTCGGCGTCGTACGACGGCTTGAGCGCCTCCGCGATGACGTC
>NZ_JBEOVF010000169.1:0-1045 GCF_040295365.1 Streptomyces sp. NPDC002838
CTACACCCTTACCCCGGGACAACCACCGCCCGGGATGGACTACCTTCCTGCGTCACCCCATCACTCACCTACTACCAGCTCGGGTCACCGGCTCCACCACTTTCCATTCCCCGAAGGGTCCGGAACGGCTTCACGGGCTTAGCATCACTGGATTCAATGTTTGACGCTTCACAGCGGGTACCGGAATATCAACCGGTTATCCATCGACTACGCCTGTCGGCCTCGCCTTAGGTCCCGACTTACCCTGGGCAGATCAGCTTGACCCAGGAACCCTTAGTCAATCGGCGCACACGTTTCCCACGTGTGTATCGCTACTCATGCCTGCATTCTCACTCGTCAACCGTCCACAACTCGCTTCCGCGGCTGCTTCACCCGGCAGACGACGCTCCCCTACCCATCACAGCGCCCGTTGGGGCTCATGCTGCAATGACACGACTTCGGCGGTACGCTTGAGCCCCGCTACATTGTCGGCGCGGAATCACTTGACCAGTGAGCTATTACGCACTCTTTCAAGGGTGGCTGCTTCTAAGCCAACCTCCTGGTTGTCTCTGCGACTCCACATCCTTTCCCACTTAGCGTACGCTTAGGGGCCTTAGTCGATGCTCTGGGCTGTTTCCCTCTCGACCATGGAGCTTATCCCCCACAGTCTCACTGCCGCGCTCTCACTTACCGGCATTCGGAGTTTGGCTAAGGTCAGTAACCCGGTAGGGCCCATCGCCTATCCAGTGCTCTACCTCCGGCAAGAAACACACGACGCTGCACCTAAATGCATTTCGGGGAGAACCAGCTATCACGGAGTTTGATTGGCCTTTCACCCCTAACCACAGGTCATCCCCCAGGTTTTCAACCCTGGTGGGTTCGGTCCTCCACGACCTCTTACAGCCGCTTCAACCTGCCCATGGCTAGATCACTCCGCTTCGGGTCTTGAGCATGCTACTAAAACGCCCTATTCGGACTCGCTTTCGCTACGGCTTCCCCACACGGGTTAACCTCGCAACACACCGCAAACTCGCAGGCTCATTCTTCAAAAGGCACGCAGTCACGA
>NZ_JBEOVF010000170.1:0-1038 GCF_040295365.1 Streptomyces sp. NPDC002838
GAGGTCCAGTCAGAGGTCCAGGACGAGGTGTCGGCCTCGCGCGCGGGAGACGCAGATCAGCATCGTGTCGTTCGCGGCGCGTTCGTCCTCGGTGAGCAGTGAGTCGCGGTGGTCGACCTCGCCCTCCAGGACGGCGGTCTCGCACGAGCCGCAGATGCCCTCCTCGCAGGAGGACAGGACCGGGATGCCCGCCTGTTCCACGGCCTTGAGGACCGACAGCTCGGGCGGCACGGTCAGCGTGGTCCCGGACGCCCGCAGCTCCACCTCGATCGGCTGCTCGGCCCCGTCACCGGCGGACCGCGGCCCGGCCGTCGCGGCGAACCGCTCGACGTTCAGGGCCCCGGCCGGCCAGGTGGCGCAGTGCGCCTCGACCGCGTCGATGAGTCCGGCGGGGCCGCAGCAGTACACCAGGGCGGACGGGTCGGGATCGCCGAGGAAGCCGGCGAGGTCGAGCAGGCCGTACCGGTCCTGCGGCCGTACGGTCACACGCTCGCCGTAGCCCTCCAGTTCGGGCACGAACGCCATGGAGGCGCGCGTGCGGCCGCCGTAGAGCAGGGACCACTCGGCCCCTGCCGCCCCGGCCTGGGCGATCATCGGGAGCAGCGGGGTGATGCCGATGCCGCCACCGACGAACAGGTACTTCGCGGCGGGCCGCAGGGGGAAGTTGTTGCGGGGACCGCGCACCCGAAGTTCCCCGCCCTCGTGCACGTGGTCATGGATCCACCGCGATCCGCCGCGCCCGTCGGGCTCCCGGAGCACCGCGACACGCCAGCGGGCCGTGTCCCCCGCCGGGTCCACCGGCCCGCACAGTGAGTACTGCCGGGTGACGCCCGTGGGCAGGACGACGTCGATGTGCGCGCCCGGCCGCCAGGACGGCAGCGGTTCAACGGAGGTCGGTGCGAGCTCCAGCGATACGACACCGTCCGCCACCGTCCGCCGGGCCACCACGGTGACGGTGCCCTCGGACATGTCCGGGGCGGCGGCTGCAGGGCTCGTCACGTTCGTCATCTCCTCGGCACGGTCGGCAGGGATCACTTC
>NZ_JBEOVF010000171.1:0-1020 GCF_040295365.1 Streptomyces sp. NPDC002838
CGTGGTCCAGGCGCTCGGCCCGCGCGGCGAGCAGTTCGATCACCTCCATCACCCAGCGGCGCACCGTGGCCTGGGAGATGTTGTTGCCGCCCGCCATGTCGGCAAGCCGCTGGTCATGGCGCAGGACGGCGAGGGCGATCGTGGCGATCCGCCCGGGCGGCAGCTTGCGCCACCTGGAGTGGATCTTCTTCAGGTGTCCGCGCAGCAGGTCGCCGAGGAAGGCCAGGGTGGCCGTGGACAGGGTGAGGCTCGACTGGTAGACAACCGTCTCAGTGCCCCAGGCGGAGCTGGTCTTGTTTCGCATACGACATCAACTGCCGCCGGGGGCGCGGACGTTACGGCCAAGGCGCAGGTCTCGCGCCCGCCCACGTTCACAGTGTGGTGGTGAACTTCCCGTCGGCCAGCTTGCGCAGCCAGCCCCGCTCGGCCAGCCGGTTCAGCTTCGCGCGCATCGCCTCCGAACGGGCCGGCTCCAGGGAGATTCCCAGCTCGCCGCAGACCTGCTTGACCATGACCGGCCCGTCGGCCCGCCGCACCACGTCCATGATCCGCTGGTAGTCCGCAGGCAGGACCGTCTCGTCCATGCCCCGCTCGCACTGCGGCACCGCCAGTACCGCACGGCCCGCGACCTGCCCGGCGGGCGGCGTCACGGGCCGCTCGGCCTCGGCGCGCGCCTGCTCAGCCAGCCGACGCGCGACCCGTTCGGCGACAGCAAGTTCCTCCAGCTCGTCGCGGACCTCCTGCAACTGCTGGCTCAACTTCTCTGACTGCACTTCCAGTTCGGCCCTGCGGGCCGTGATCAGTCCACGAAGGTCCGCTTCCGCGTCCTGGGCCACCTTGATGTACCTCCCGCCCGGATCGTACGGATATCTGCCTCCCACGCGCCGGAGAATCCACGGATCCGTGATCGCCGAAACGTCAGACGATCTTGAGGTCCGGCAAGCGCCCGCGACCAGCACGAGTACACGATTAACGACTCACACCAGCCCCGTGACCAGCGACTTCAAGATGGTGGATCTT